>JAGQJT010000030.1 GCA_020430505.1 Nanobdellota archaeon
AAGGAATTTTTGATAAAATTTCGGCTTTACTTATTGGAAGACCAAGAGATTATTCAGAAGAAGAAAAGAAAGAGTTAAATGAAAACATTCTCAATGTGGTAAATACCGAATTCAGAAATACCAGTCTTCCAATAGTTACTAACATGGATTTTGGACATACAGATCCACAATGGATTTTGCCATTAGGAATAAAAGCAGAGTTTGATTGCCATAAAGAAGAATTTAAATTGATTGAAAAAATATTTGAAAATTAGTGTGTGCCCGACTACAATTTTTTTTAGACACGACAACTCTGAAATTTCCCTTCGGGACGTTGCACTAAATTTCAGCCCTTCGGGGAATATAACAAGGATTATGAGGTTACGAAGTCTTGCAGACTTCTCCACCCAAATCGTGCTACGCACGACTTCTCATAATCCTGACGTTAAGTGAAATACTTTCAACTTATAAGGAGGTGAACTATTATGGCGATGTGTAAATGCCCAAAGTGCAGTAGTGAAAAGATTGATCATGGTAATCTTGGCAACTCAGCAATCATAACTGGATATTTATCTGATGTTAATAAAAAAATGATCAATTTACGTTCTAAGG
>JAGQJT010000031.1 GCA_020430505.1 Nanobdellota archaeon
CCTTCATATCCTGCACCTGATAGGCTTTGGGATATAGTTGATAGACATAATGTGTCTACTTTTTATACATCACCAACATTAATTAGAAGTTTAATGTCAGCTGGAAATGAGTATTTAACTTCCAGTAATCGTAATAGTTTGAAATTATTAGGGTCTGTTGGCGAGCCTATAAATCCTGCTGCTTGGAATTGGTATCATAAGTTTATAGGAAATAGTAGATGTCCAATTGTAGATACTTGGTGGCAAACAGAAACTGGTGGCATTATGATTTCACCATTACCTGGAATAGAATTGCAAAAACCAGGAGCTGCTAGTCTACCTTTTTTTGGCATAAAACCTAAATTAACCAGTAATAATCATTTAATTTTTGAAAGTTCTTGGCCTGGGCAAGCTAGAACAATTTATAATAATCATGATAGATTTGTACAGACATATTTTTCACAGTATCCAGGGTACTATTTTTCAGGAGATGGTGCCACTATTGATCAGGATGGTTATTATTGGATCACAGGTAGGGTTGAT
>JAGQJT010000003.1 GCA_020430505.1 Nanobdellota archaeon
AGAAAAATAAGGAAAGTTAGTAATAACTTTCGCCGAAATCTTCAGTTTTTTCAGGCTTTCTTCCAATCAAAACTATCAAAATTACAAGCAATACCAAGAAGATAATTGCTAAGATGATAGTCAAGATCACAGTTGTGTTAGTTGTCTTGCCTTCAACCATAACGTTGAAATCGATAGAATCTACAAGAGATTCACCTGACAATACATTAACACTAAAATCGTAGTTTCCTTGTTCTTCAGCATAAGCAGTTACACTAACTGTCTTACTTGAACCTGCAGGAACAGCAACGATTTGAGGTTCTGTGCTGATTGATAGACCGTTCACATCTTCAGCTAAAATCTTGTAAACCTTAACATTGTTTGTTGGGTTAACAAGCAATAAACTGAATACTGCGTTTTCACCAGCTGAAACAGTTGCTTCAGTTGACATAACGATAACTTCTTGAGAAAAGTCGTTGTTCAAAACGATTTGCTTAACCATAGTAGTTTCAACATCATCGTTGTAAACAGTGAACTCAAGTTCATAGACTCCTTCAACTACACCGTATGGAACATCTAAGTATAATCTTCCAGCAACAGTGTCTTCGTCATTATCTCCGCAATCTACTGCGTCACAGCTGTAAACTAAATCTCCAACCCATTTAGGACCTTGTGAGATTCCCAATTCAGGGATGCTTACTTCTACATACAAGTCATCTAAATTATTGTAACCCATGTTCTTAAGTACGAAATCTACTGGGAAAGTTTCACCCGCACTTATAGAGTTAGGCATTGTCAAAGATTTGATAACCGTATTGTATGAAGGTCTTTGTACGTTCAAAGTTACTTCTGGAAGTTCAGTCTTTGAGTCTTTACCATCGATTTCAACATTCAAGTAAATGTTGTCAGAACGTTGATCTTTAAGCTCAAAAGGAACATCAATCTTTATCTTTTTATGATATACCTTTCCGGCTTCAACATCAAATATTACTGAACTAGCTTGAGTGTCGACTTTATCTCCTTCAAGTGTCAAATCAATTGTTACATCTGTATCGTCAACAAGAGCAGTAAAATAAACATCTACTGTTATTGTATCTCCAGCAACAACTGAGACAGGATCTAAATGGATGTCAGTTGACTTGAGTACTAAAACACCATCAACTTCTACTTCGTATTTCTCAGTTATCTCTCCAGCACTAACACTCACGATTGCAAACATTACAATCGCAACTGCCAAGAAAGAAACCAAAAGCTTTTTTGTGTTCATCTTTGTTGTCTTTTATTTATTTATTTGCCAGAAAACTTTGTTTTCTGTAATTTAGCATTGTGATTTTGCTTTATAAAGTTTGTCATTTTCAAATGACATCTATTTAACTGAATGTCTGGACAGAAAGTTACAATTCATCTTTTTAAGTTTTTGTACAGTTCTAAAGCATTTGAAGAGTCATCAATCATCTCTGGAGATTCATTTATGACGACGACATTTTTGTTTTTTGGAAGATTTTCAAGAAGTTCTTTTAGCTCTTTTGCAAGAGTTTTCTTATGATTCTTTTCCCCTTTATCCCCATATTCTATTCCAGAAAAATGAATATGTAATTCCTCTAAATTATCAAAGAATCTTAGCGTTTCTTCAAATCTGTAATCTCCTCCAGATCTTGCAAGAATATGTGCAAAATCAATACAAGCATGACACTTTGTGTCCCTAACAAGCTGTGCTACTTCCTCTATTGAGCCAAAAACATTAACTTTTCCCATTGTTTCTGGAGCCAGTTTTGGGGTATAATTGTTTTCTCTTCTTATTTCTTGAAGTTCCAGAATTCCTTTTTTTATTCTTTCATATGTCTCTTTTTTATCAACTTCCTTACCTTTCTTTACATAATACCCTGGATGAAAAACAATGTATTTGACTCCTAACCAAGTTCCAACTTCTAGGCATTTTATTATTCTTTTTTTTGTATTCTCTAATTTCTTTTCATCCTCTGTGCCAAGATTTACAAAATAGGGCGCGTGAATGGATAGTTGAATTCCTAATTCTTTTGCCTTTTTCCCAATCTCTTCTGCTTCTTTTTTGTCTTTTATATAAGCTCCATAAGTAAATGCAATCTCGCAGGCTTCAAATCCCAAACTATGAAAATATTCCAAATTTTTTATTGCATCTTTTACTGGTCCCAAACCTGCAGGACCAAACTTTATTTTTACCATTATTAATCAAAGAAAATTTAACTTATAAATCAAACCCCCAGAAAATTAATTCATAATCCTTAAGATTGTTTCACAAAATCTCACGGTATTTTCTATCTCATGTCTAATCTCTTCAATTTTGGGAATTGGCCCTTCTATCATAGCTTTATCAAGTAATCCTTTTGGAGTTTCTTCTAATTTGGATTGTAATTCCGCCTTTTCTTTAAATTTGGTCACTTCACTTATTACTTTCGATTTGGGGAAATTGTTAATTCTATCCATTACTAGATCAGTATTCATCAAGCCATAATGAATTGGGCCAAGAAAAGCCATTTCAGAATAATACATCCCACAAGGATAAGTAATCTCAATGTTTTTTCCGTGAATATTGTAATTCATCTCTATTTCCAAAAATTAATCTTAATTATAAACTTTTCCCCAGGGTTATTTTATCAAATTAACCTTTTTTAAAACAAAAAAGAAAACTCCAATAATCAACAAGATCAAGACCATTAAAAAACCGAATATGTGGGGGCTATTTTGAAAAGGGAGTATTACATTCATACCATAGATGCTCGCAATTAAAGTTGGGATTGATATAAAAATAGTAACCATTGTCAAAACTGTAACTGTCTTATTCAAGTCATTAGATAATTTTGTTGAATAGTATGTTCTCATGTTTGAAATGGTTTTAAGGGTTTGTTCACATAATCCAAGCGTTTCATTCAAATCGATAATTAAATCTTCAATCCTCTCTTCATCCCTTTTCAAAAATTTTGTGGATTTGTCTCTTAAAATTTTTGTATATGTGTTAATTGTTGCTTTGAAGGATGAATTATAATCATTTAAAGTATCTTCATAAGAAATAAGCTTTTCAATATCCTTGCTATTAAGTTTGCTCAGTTCTCTTCTGTTTTTTCTTATCTCTTTTCTTATCTTTCTAACTGAATCTTCGAATAATCTTGAAACCAGGAATAATAACCTAACCAGGTTTTTGGAAATTGTAAAATCAATAAATTTTGATTTTTCGTTTAAAATTCTATCAAATATCTCTAAATTTGTTTTTGAAATTGTTATTAATTGTTTTTTTCCATATATAATCAAGAAAGAAGAATCATTTTCATGAGCGATTTTGTTTGTTGGGACTGTTAAATAAATATACGTTTTTGATCCGTCTACTTCAAATCTGGAGTTTTCGTGAATGTCTAAGCCATCAAGAACACTTTCTTTATTTAAACTAAATTTTTCAACTAATTCTTTGATTTCTTTTTCATCAGGATTGACAACGCTTACCCAGCAACCTTCTTTAAATCCTTCAATTTTTTCAATCTGGTCTTTACCCTTTTTACCATAATATTCTATCATAACATATTGAAGAAAAATTTGTTTTTTAAGGTTTGGTATTCAAAGAACTCTTAATAGATTCGCAATCTTGATTAATTCCTTCTGCTAAGGTATACTCTATTTTTCCATCGTGAACCTCAATTTGTGTGATTTTCAGGGTTCCATTCTCTGGAAGATCATCAATTATTTTAAGCAAGTTTTTTTTGAATTTTTCAACTGTGCTGTTATCTTCTCCAACAAGGTAATATGATGATCCTATAAATTCTTTATTGATATAATCTACCTTTTCCATAATTCTATTCAATTTAATCTACTTTTAAATTTTACTAAAACTAAATTTGATTTACAACTAGTTAAAAACTCAAAAGCTTAATTTTTGTATCTGTTGTTGTAAAAGAATTCGCTACAAGAACTTTTACTCCTACATCTTCACAAGAAAATATGATTGGTTTTGTTGCAGACCCATCGATAATAATTGCAACAGGTTTGTCCCTCATTCTTTTCAATGAGCTTGAGAGACTTTTTGCGCTCGCTTTTTTGATTATCTCTAATTTAGTATTTAATATGAGAGCGTCACCAGATTTCTTGTTTTTATTTGCCATCTCTTTTAATGTTTTCTTCTTTTCTTCATCTAGTTCAAAAAATGAAGAAGGTTCCTCTCTTCTAGAACTTCTCTTATTTTCATAAAAAAATTCTTTAGCAGGAACCTTTTTTCTTAAATTCATCAAAATTTCTTTCTTTGTCAATTCTTCAACTTCTTTTCCATCTGGTGCTGAAGCAATGTATTTTACAGTAGCATTTTCCATGACGTTTTGAGCAATTAGTTTTCCACCCCTATCTCCATCAACAAACAAAATTATTTCTTTTTCCTTACTCAGTTCCTTTATTTCTTCAGGTAGCTTTGTTCCATTCATACAAATAACATTGTTAACGCCGTTTTTAACCAAATTCACCACATCAGCCCTTCCTTCAACTACAATTATTTCTTTTCCAGAAAGGTCTCCAGAAGCGAGCTTTGAAGCACCATATTCAATGATTTCAGAACTTTTTGTGGAATCCTTTATCTCGTTTGAAATGTCTCTAGAATTTGTTGAACCTTCAATTTGTGAGATTAATTTCTTTGCTCTTTCAAGGATATAATCTCTTTTGCTTCCTCTAACATCCTCAATTCTATCTACCTCTATTTGGGCGTCGCATGGCCCAACTCTTTCTATAGTTTCTATTGCCGCAGCTATCAAAGTCGTCTCAGATTGATCTAACGCAGTAGGTATTTTGATTTTTCCAACTGTGTTCTTTCCTTGTTTCTCAAGTTCAACTTCAATTCTTCCTATCTTTCCTTCTTTTTGAAGTTCCCTCATCTCAAGATCTGCTCCTAGCAAACCTTCAGTTTGACCAAACAAAGCTCCGATTACATCGGGTTTTTCAAGCGTCCCTTCCGCGTTCAAAGTTGCATGTATCATATATTTTATTGATACTGGACTTATTTTAGCCATTTTTTTCTCCGTGTTTAATTATTTGAATTCTTATGAATTCTTTTAGAAAAATACTTGCTAGGTATTCATTTGCAAAGCCATACCCAAAAATGAGTGTGATATTGAAAGTGAAATAATCTAGTGATATACTTTTCTAATAATATTATATAGAAATCCTATTTTTAAAGTTTTCTAGAGTTCTGAAATTTAGGGTATAAACCTTTATAAATTATTTATAATTAACTTAAGAATGAAAAATGTTAGGATAATTTTAGAATCATTTGTCTCTGAAGAAGAATCAAATAGATTAATTAATTTTTTAGAAAATGAAAAAATGACAACTTCTTTAATCGAAAAAACTTTTGGAGTTTTGAAAGCAAGGTATTATGCAGACATTTTTTTCGGAAATTTAGATGAATTTTCTTTAGATGAGATAAGAGGAATTTCAAGTTTTTACACTAAGTCCATGAATCTTTACGAAGAGAAGGTAAAAAAGAAGAAGAGTGTTAATAAAAACGTTGGTTTATTTTCCTTAAATGCTCTTGAGGAAGTTGGGATGTGTGATTTAAATCCTTCAGGAAAAATCATTTATGAATCTCAAATTTGATAATCTTCAAATTCCTTCTAACCATTTAATCTCATTTGTTTTTCCCAACTTTTCATAAAGATTCTTTAATTTTGCTTTAATCTCTTCTTTTTCTTCCAAAGGAATATTCATTTTCAAAAGTTTTTCATAAATTTTTGAAGCTTGATTTCTCTTTAACTGTTTCTCAAGCTCAATTGCATATTCTTTGTAAAAATTTCTAACCCCTTCAATCATTTCCATAACTTGTGCTTTTGTTCCTTCTGCAGCAGCTCTTTTTATTGCTTTGTCAGCCTCTATAAAATCCAATTTCTTTACGTGTGCTTTTGCTTCTTCGCCATAAAATTCAACTTTCTCTCTAAAAATTGTAGAATTGTTTGCAGCATTTCTGTAGGCACTAGCCAATTCAGAAAACATTTTCTTTTTTTCATAAATCTCTACTAGTTTCAAATGAGCAAATTTTCTCATTTCCATAGGGGGCATCAATTTAAGGTAACGATTCAAATAATCTATCTTAACAAAGTCCCCTTTTCCTTCAAGTTCTTTTTCAACATCAGGTTTATGCATCTCTTTAGTTAACATATAGTTAGAAATTGTAGCTTGTATTTAAGGATTTTGATAATACACACTTTTATGATAATAATCTTTTGAATCAGTATCTATTTTATGGTTAAATTCTTTTTTTAATATATTCTCTAACTGAGATTCTTTTTCAGGGAAAAGTGCCCATGCAGTTGCTGAAGCCATCAAGCAAAGTAAAAATACTTTCCAATTACTCACTTTTCTATAATCATATTTATTTTTATCAAAGATAAATTCTCCTCCAGAATCAAATGCATTTTCCATTACTTAGATTATATAATTTTGATTTTTAAAAACGTTCGCTAATTAAACCCTTA
This sequence comes from Nanobdellota archaeon, assembly GCA_020430505.1. Classification (GTDB taxonomy): domain Archaea; phylum Nanobdellota; class Nanobdellia; order Pacearchaeales; family GW2011-AR1; genus EX4484-71. The sequence goes on from JAGQJT010000003.1 coordinate 6,459, forward strand.
AGAAATTTGATTCTATCCTCTAAAAGGTTTTTTTGATAGTCTTTAGTGATCAAGCTATTTTTAACACATGATTCATAGTATTTGGCCGCATCTATTGCTAAGGGAGCATTATTAATGTCTTTTAAGAAACCTATTACTTCTTTTGGATCAGGATTTTTCAATATATTTTCAAATCTGGTATCATAAGCAGGTTCTAATTGTTCAGTTTGACCTTTCAAAGTCATCTTCAAATATCAGAACTATTCTCTGTAGCCAATCACTTCTTCTTTGTAATTTCAGTACACATACCAGCAGCAACAGTTGAACCAGCATCTCTAACAGCGAATCTACTCATCCAAGGGTTGTCTTTTTGAGTTTCCAAAGCCAATCTTCCTTGAGGAGCAATTCTAACTTTAGCTGTATCTCCATTCTTTAAGAAATCAGGATTTTCTTTTATAACTTCACCAGTTCTAGGATCGATTTGCGCAATTAATTCTGTGAATTGGCAAGGCACTTGAGCTGTGTGCACATGGAATACAGGAGTGTATCCCTTTGCCAATACAGTTGGGTGATTAATTACAGTAATAGTAGCAATAAACTCTTCAACAATTGGAACTGGATGAGCAGCTTCACAAATAACATCTCCTCTTGCAATATCTTTCTTTCCAACTCCTCTAATGTTTACACCAACATTGTCTCCAGCAGGAGCTTCTGGAAGAGTTTCGTGATGAGCTTCAATAGTCTTAATTTCTCCTTCAACACCAGTACCAGTTCTTCCTGGAAGAACTTTAACCTTCATTCCTTGTTTCATAACTCCAGTTTCAATCTTTCCAACAGGAACAGTTCCAATACCAGTAATATCATAAACATCTTGAACAGCCATTCTCATTGGTAAGTCGATTGGTGATTCAGGATCAGGGAACATGTCGAATTGTTCATGAACAGTTGGTCCCTTATACCAAGACATGTTTTCAGATTTCTTATAAATATTATCTCCTTTAAGACCCGAACATGGAATAAAAGCTGTTTTTTCAGGGTCAACTCCAACACCTTTCAAAAGTTTCCCAACATCTTCCTTTACTTTGTTATAATTTTCTTCTTTGTATTCTACAGCATCCATTTTGTTAACAGCAACTGCAATATTTTTTACACCCATAGTTCTCAAAAGCCATAAGTGTTCAGTTGTTTGAGGTTGTACACCTGCAGGAGCAGCAATAACCAAGAAAGCAGCGTCTGCTTGTGAAGCACCAGTAATCATGTTTTTTACAAAATCTCTGTGTCCAGGAGCATCAATAATAGTAATTTGCCACTTGTTTGTCATAATCTTCTTATAAGCTAGATCAATTGTAACCCCTCTTTCTCTTTCTTCCTTAACTTTATCCATAACATATGCAAATTCAAATCCTGCTTTTCCATTTTTTTCAGCTTCTTCCCTAAGCTTTTTCATTTCTTGTTCAGAAACAGCACCGCTATCAAACATTTCTCTACCAACACAAGTTGACTTCCCTGCGTCAACGTGTCCAACAAATACCACATTCATGTTTGGTTTTTCTTTTGCCATGGATAGTTAATAAAAAATTATCTTTATAAACTTTTCGTTTGATTGGGATCAAATTTAATTTAGGTTTTTATCGTCGATTTCTCGAGAATAATTTCACATCCTATAATTTTTTAAGGAAAGAAATATTTTCTACAACATGAAAGATTTAAGGAATAAATTAATTCGATGGGGGATTATCTTAAGATGGGGTTTAGGAGGAATTTTGTTGCCCTTACCAATAGGAGCAAGTGATTCCAAGAGCAAAGTTGAATTTAAGGAGAATCTTTATGAAGAATTTTATAAAGAAAGTAGTAATCCCTTAGAAAATTTGAATAAATACGAATTTAGAGAGGATTTAAAATATAGCTCTCTTGAAAATGAAGAGCAATAGTTTTTATAAAGCAAATATTTTTTTGTAATTGATGGGTATTGAAGATGATTTAAAGAATTCTAAAATAGTTATCTTGGATGACGATCCAATAAATGGATTAAAATGCAAATTAAATTTAAAATCAAATGGCTTCAATAATGTTTCATTGTACCAGCACCGTACAAATTTAATTTTGAACATTGAGGGTGAAAACCCAGATGTGGTTATTTGTGATACTCAACTTAACGAAGGGCATTTAGGTTATAAATTTATCAAAAGCGCAATAGAATATCTTGAAGTTAACAATGTACTTGTCATAGGAATGTCGTCTAAGAAACATTATAAAAAAAATTGGGAATCTTTTGGATATTCTTTCATTCCTAAATCTGATATAAACAATAATCCAGATGCCCTAGGAAATTTTGTGATCTCAAAATTAGAAGAAAAATATACTGAAGCTGCATAATGATTAATTTTAAATAATTCTTTTATTCTTTATCTTTATGGAACTAACTTTATTTCAGCAAGTAATTCTTGGTATTGTTCAGGGTTTAACAGAGTGGTTGCCAATAAGTTCAAGTGGTTTTGGCGCTTTAATAATGGCAAATATTTTTGGGATTACAGACGCTAATTTTATCATAAGAGAATTATTATTTTTACATTTGGGAACTTTCTTCGCAGCTTTAGTTTACTTCTTTACCGACGTGAAAAAATTAACAATTTCATTTTTCCATTATAAAAAAGCAAGTTTGAAAACAAAAAAAACTCTGAATTTTATAATTGTTGGAACAATAATTTCAGGAATTTTGGGATATGTTTTGATTAAATTTCTAGAAAATTCAAATCTAGAATTAACAGGAAAATCTATAACTTTTGTGATAGCAATTTTGCTTTTATTTACAGGAGTAATTCAATTAAAACCGTCGAGAAAAGGCAGAAAAAGAGAAGAACATTTGAAGAAAAAAGATTCTGTTATTTTAGGTATTTCTCAGGGACTTGCAGTAATTCCCGGAATATCTCGTTCAGGGATTACAGTTTCAGCGTTGCTATTAAGAAAATTTGATGATACAACAGCCTTGAGATTAAGTTTCCTTTTAGCACTTCCAGTAATCTTAATTGGGAATATTTTCCTAAATGTAAACGACATGACAATAACAATGTATTCTATATTTGGATTGTTTGCATCTTTCTTCATTGGATTTTTAACAATTCATGCTTTAATGAAACTTTCAAGAAGAATTAATTTTGCTTGGTTTGTAATCGTGTTCGGATTACTAATGGTTATTGGAATTTTGATTTAAGAATTATTGATTTTCGAAGTGTTTCTCAAGAAAAGGAAAAATTGATTTTTCACAAATATTTCGTAAAACAAAGAATTCCTTTTTTTTGAGATCCTTCAAGATATTCTCCTTCGAGAGTGAAACCTAATTTCTCGTAAAGTTTTTTTGCTCGGTTATTATTTTTATGAACTTCTAAACTTATTTTTTTTGATCCTCTTTTCTTTAGCAATGAGAAACTATTTTCAATCAAAAATCGACCAAGCCCTCTTTCTTTATCAGAAATTCCTATGTTTTGAAGGAGTAAATCAGGGTTATTCTTGTTGTCAAACATGATAAATCCTTTGTATTCTTCTTTTTCTTTTAAAATCCATATTTCTTTATTTGCATACTTTTTAGATATAAATTTTTTAGCTGGCAAAAGAAATTTTTCAAATTTGTTCATTTGAGCTGGATTATAAAATTTGGATAGATCCTCCAAATAAATTTTAAACAAACCATTTAATGCGAAAATATCTTCTTTTTTTAGAGATTCAATTTTTTTCCCCATAAAAATCCCAGAAATAACTAATTTAAAAATCTATTGATTTTCGGCCAAACCTTTTCTGTCTCTAATCTTTCTTATAATATTATCTTGTAGGGATGTAGGAAGTTTCTCGAACAGCTGATCTTTCAAACTTGAAGTTCCACGGCCTTCTGTAGCTGATCTCAAATCGTTAGACCATCCAATCATTTCAGCAACAGGAATCTTTGCTTCCATTTGGGCCATAGTTCCATCTTGAGTAACATTAATCATTTGGCCTCTCTTTCCACCAACTAATTTTGTAACAGTTCCTAAGAAATTGTCAGGCATTTCAATCAAATGAATTTGCAAAGGTTCAAGTAATCCTGGACTGGCTTTATCCATTGCGCCTTTAACAGCTTCTCTAACTGCAGGATAAACTTGTGCAGGTCCTCTGTGGATAGCGTCTTCGTGAAGTCTAATGTCCATCAATGAAACTTTCATCTTTGTACAAGGTTCTCTTGCTAAAGGTCCTTGATCCATAACCATTTCGAAAGCATCCAAGACCATCTCTATAACTTCACCAATGTGAACTTCCCCACGAGTTTGATCTAAGAACATATTCCCTTTGTAGATGTCTCTAACATCTCTAATTTCATCCCCAGACCATCCTAAACTAGAAAGCGAATCTGCAAGAGCTTGTGATTTTTTCTTGACTCTGCCTTCAGGAACAACTCCTTCTTTTATGGCATTGTAAATTTCATCTTCCAGAGGTTCAACTTTTATATAGAAACTATTGTGTTTGTTTGGACTTCTTCCTTCGAAAGCATCTCCAGAATCTTTACCAACTGTTTCTCTGTAAACAACAATTGGCGGTGAAGTCTTAACAGCCAACCCTTTTTCAGATTTAATTCTATTCTCTATAATTTCTAAATGTAATTCTCCCATTCCTGAAATCAAGCTTTCACCAGTTTGCTCATTAATTTCGACTTTAATAGAAGGATCTTCTTTTCCAATTTGCTTCAAAACTTCAATCAATTTTGGCAAGTCAGCAGCTTTTGTGGCTTCAATAGATTTTGTAACAACAGGATCAAATAAGTGTTTAATTGCTTCGAATGGTTCAACTTCATCACGACTTACAGTTTCCCCCGCAAAAACATCTTTCAAACCAACAATTCCTACAACATTTCCTGCTCTTACCTCCGGAACAACAATTCTTTGTGCACCTTTGTAAACTGAAACCTGTTGGATTCTTGTTTTCCTTTTAGCAAGATTCATGTAAACTTCGTCACCTTGTTTTAAAGTTCCTGAAAACATTCTTCCTGCAGCAACTTCCCCAGCATGTTTGTCCACAACAATCTTTATTGGCACAAAAATTGGTTGTCCATCTGGATCACAATTAACTAAATCTTTTCCTAAATCAGAATCTTCATCCCCATGCCAAATTTTTGGAATTCTATACTTTTGAGCGTCAACAGGATTTGGGTGGTGTGTAACACTCATATCCAAAACAACTTCATGAATTGGTGCTTTTTTTGCAAGTTCTTTATAATTATCATTTTCGTAAGCATCAATAACATCTTTGAAAGTAATTCCTTTCTCTTTCATATAAGGAAAACTCAAACCCCAGTTATGGAACGCAGAACCAAAAGCAACAGTTCCTTCTCCAACCCCGACTTTCCACTTTTCTTTGTACCCTTCTGGTGCAATATTTTCAATCAATTCATTTACTTGGTTAATAATCTTGATGAACTTTTCTTGCATTGCTTCGGGGGTCAATTTAACTTCCTTAATTAATCTGTCAACTTTATTTATGAATAAAACTGGCTTAACTAATTCTTTCAAAGCTTGTCTAACAACAGTTTCTGTTTGAGGCATAACTCCTTCAACTGCACAAGTCAAAATAACGCATCCGTCAACAGCCCTCATAGCTCTTGTAACGTCTCCCCCAAAATCAACATGTCCTGGGGTATCAATCAAGTTAATCAAGTAGGGATTTCCTTTTATTGTGTGAACCATGCTAACACTTGCAGAATCAATAGTAATTCCTCTTGAAGCTTCGTCTTCATGGAAATCTAAGGCTCTTTGTTTTCCTGCAGTGTCTTCAGAAAGCATTCCAGCTCCTGCAAGAAGATTGTCTGAGAAAGTAGTTTTACCGTGATCGATATGCGCTGCAATAGCGATATTTCTAATCTTCTCTTGATTCTTCATCAACTTTACAAAGTCAATTTCAGCCATGATTGTTAATGAAAAAATTAGTTTATAAAGTTTGTGTGGGATTAAACAGAATTGTTATTTAATTTAATCAAAGAATTGAGGATTTTCTATTCTGTCGAGTGGTTTTAACTCTCTTAGATAAAATGTGACATTTTCATTTCTTTCAATTATTTCTGATTCCTCGAAGTGAGTCCAAACAACATTTCCAATGTAAATATCATTCCCCTCCCTGTCTTTTTCATAACCATATCCATACTTTCTGTCTACAACGACAATTTTTCCAACATATTTGTCATCTCTATCAGAATCTTTCATAACTTCAAACCTTTTTCCCCTCACACATTCATTTAATACACCTTCAAGATTATTGAATTCTCCTAAATTAGTCCTTTTTGCAGCTTGGATTAATCTTTCAGATTTAACAGTCATGAACAAATAATTCTTTCAATCTTTAAAAATAAATATGTTCTAAGAAATATGTTTTAAACAGAAATATTCAATTTATAGATTTTTATTCCGTCTAAATCCTCGCAAATAATTTCCTGAGTTTTTGTCGACCAAAATTTGTGTGCTTCAGATTTTGCAGATTGGCCCACCACGATAGAATTAATCTCTGCTTTAGACTGTATCTTTTTCATAACATTTATGGGTTCTCCAATTAAATCAAAATGTTGCATCGATCTGTGGTGACCAGCAACAGTAATCATTGATGTTCCAGAATTTAAACTTATTCTAAAATCAATTTCTGGTAAATCTCTTTTCATTAAAAGAGGTCTTAAAATTTTTAGCAAATATTTCTTTATAGAGTATGCACAAAACAAAGCGTTATCATGTGCTCCCCTTGTATCTGGACCAGGGAAGTAAGCAATTATTTCATCGCCGATATATTTCAAAGGATAGCCATGATGATTGTATACTATTTGAGAGACTTCTCTAAGAAATAAGGAAATAATTTTTACATATTTCTCCTGAGGCAATCTTTTACTTAGTTTAGTCGAACCAACTATATCTACTGATAAAATAGCAACGCCTATTGTTTTTTTCTTTGTTTCTTTGCAATAGTTTTGCAAGAATTCTTCAGACGGATCTCTCTCTTTGTATTCCGGATCTTCCAATTTATCAATTTCTTCATCTAGGTATCTTTCAGAATCTAATTCTAGTTCTTTAAAGAATTCTTCTTCATCTTCATTAATTGGCATAGTTCCCTGCCTTAGAGAATCAAGAAATTCAGTAACCTCTTCAGAATTTTCTTCTTCAATTAGCATTAATTTTTTTAATTTATTTTCCATAAAACACCTCTATTTAGATTGGTCGATTATATATTTAATTCAGTTTATAAAAGTTTGCTAGAAAAATTAAATTATTTTGCTTCAAAAGAATGAATATTTTTCGATTCAAGAAATTGATAAACTTCATTATTCAAATTCATTAAACCTGTCGAGTGCAAGCCTTTTTTAACAAGGTAACCAGTTATTTTTTCTTTTACATCATGACCATTAGGATTTTCTAAATCATAAACTTCTTGATTTATTTTTATTCTAGATACGTTTCCCACAAATAAATCCGAAGGGGGTTCTTTTACAAACTTAATTTTTTCAATTAAACTTCCATTTTGTTTTCCATTAAATATTTCCAAAAATTCTCTTTCAAGGTTTTTGCATGTCTTTATTTTCATGTTAATATTCCAAAGGAATAGAATTAACGAGCAGAATCAGCTTGTTTTTCAGCATCGTTCTTCTTTCTAAATGCAAAACTTTCTCCATTACCTTCAGAAGCCATGATTATTTCTTCAGCAAGAGTTTGGTAAAGTTTTTTCTTTTTTCCAAATGCTTTGTCTGATGCACCATGTGCAATATGCTTCAATGCTAAGTTAACTCTTCTCAATGGAGCAACATCAACAGCCTGAGGATATCTTGCTCCACCATACTCAATTGTAGTAACCTCATCTCTGGGTGCGGAATTTTCAATAGCTTCAACTAAAACTTGGACTGGATTTTTCCCCGTTCTTTTTTCAATTATTTTGAACGCTTCAATAACCATTTTCATATTTTTTGAATATTTTCCAGTAACATGTCCAATTTCAATTCTGTGTTTCTTTCCTCTATGGCCTGCAACAGAAATTTTACTTGCAAGTCTTTCAACAACATTTATTTTTGCTTGGCCATACTTAACAACATTTGTTCCTTGATTCTTAAGAATCAATTTAGGCTCTAAATTAATAGCACTTACTAATCCAGGATCACTAATCTTAACCTCAGATAAATCCCACATATCGAAAATTTTGAAATTCATTCCTTCAGATTTTTTTGTTTCTTGTGTTTGTTCTGTCATTTTATATTCTATTATACCCCATAAAGTTTTCTAGGAAGAACCCTTTTAATTTTGGAAATTGTAAAATATACCTGGTGGAAGCTGTTAAATCGTGCAATTTTTTGTCATTCTCATTTGCTTCATTTATAAGATAATTGAACATTCTTGTTACTCTCCAGTCTTTTTTTTCGGTACTTTCTCTTTCATAGGCAATAACTTTAGTTGCTAAATTTATCTCCGCTTTTGAATTCAATGGAAATTTGCTGTTCCATCCAAAAAAGTTTTTAAAGTAGTCCGAAAACTTCCTTGTGTTTATAGTGTTACTCATTTTATCTTCTACCCTTCTCAATCTTCTTTTGCACAAGTCTATGCAAAGGTTGATCATTTACTTGAATGATTTTATATCTAATTCCTGGAATGTCTCCTTTAGACCTTCCTTGTTTTCCACCAATTCTTTCAATCATAACTTCATCGTGTTCATCAACAAACTTTTGAGCCAAGTTTCCTGGAATAAAAACAGAAACTTGTTTTCCATTTTTTGTTAATTGGACTTTTGCACATTTTCTCATCGCAGAGTTTGGCTGTTTAGCTTCTTTTTGAAATTTACTTAATACAATTCCCTTAGCTTGATTTGCACCTTCCAAAGGGTCTGATTTAGCATAAAGATTTAGAGTTTTCACTTTAAAATGTCTGTCTTTCCAACGGAATTTCTTCCTATCTTTCAAATTCTTTTTAGCACTTTTTAGTCCCATTTTATAGTTAAGCTTAAGAAAGTTTGTTTATAAAGTTTTCCGAGGGTCTAAGCAATTCTAAATTCCATATTAAAAAATTCGCCCACTATGTCCTTCATTTCAATAAGTCTTCTCTTGTCTCTCCCAAGTAAAGCTGCTTTGCTTTGCTTCCCTGCAGTCAAAATAATTTCATCTTCTTTAACTTCTAAATCTTTGAATTCAAGGGGATTAACTATTGATTGGATAAAAATTTTTATGTCCTCAATACCTCTTGGTTGTGCAATGACACGAATTCTTTTTTTGATTATTTCACTCATTCTTCTCAAGTTTGAATTATCTTTTCCAAGCGCTTTTGCAATCAATGGCTTTGGAACAACAAATACAAGCATATTGTTATAATTAAAGAAAAATCTAGTTCTTATTCCAGTAATCTTTTCAAAAAGATTCAAATACCTCATACCCTGCATATCAATTGTTTTCACCATGTATATTTTTGTTTGTCAAAATTTGTTTTTAAAATTTTGTATTTAGAATTACTGGTTTGCACTTTCAATAACTTCCTTCTTAGCAGTCTTTTTTTGTTTGTCCTCTTTTATCAATGGCCCAATTACATTAACCATTAATCCGGGAAGTCCAGTACCAACAGGAACTGGTTGGTTCAAGATTATATTCTCAATAACGCTTGATAATTCATCTTTTTGTCCTTTTATTATTGCATTAGTAAATTGTTTAGTTGGAGTCTCGAAAGTTGCTCTTGCAAGGATTGATGCTTTTTGTGCAATGATTCCCATTCTTGTAACTCCCTTAACTTCTCCAGTAGTAGTCATAGCATCAGCAACTAATTTAAGGTGTCTCTCATTAATATCAAGTCCTTGGGAAGTTAAAACTCCTTGAATTTCATTTATGATCAATTGCCTTGCTGCTTCAATACCAAATACTCCTGCAACTTCGTGAATATCATTTGAAACCAACTTATCCGGATTGACTTCCTTCAATTGAATAATATCTTTTAGGTTAGTCCCAAGTGTTATTATGACGAAATCTTTTCCTCTTTTAACAATTAATATTTGTTCAACTCCTTTGACCCCGGAGATTATTGTCTTTTTCAATTTTTCTTTCATTTGATAAATTTCTTTGAAACTTAAATCATTAACATTTAAAGAAATTGAATCAGTTCCTTCTTTAACATTAAATCCTAAATTATTTAATTTTTCAACAACAGTTTTAACAGTCGTATGAGTTCTTCTTAACCCTTCTTTATCTATTGCAATCTTAATTTTTTTCTCTGAAAAATCAAGATTTATCTTTGCTGAAATTTCTTTTAAAGTAACTTCTTTTATTTTTTCTGCAAAAACTCTTGCGTCTTTTTCATTGTTGAACTCATTCTTTAAATAAATCTCCATTTTTGGAGATGAAGGCTTCTTCCTAGCGTCAAAGATCTCTATAATTCTTGGTAAACCGGAAGTAACCTGCATTTCAGCAACACCTGCCATATGGAATGTATTCAAAACCATTTGTGTTGAAGCTTCACCGAAACTTTGAGCACTAACCAATCCAACAGCTTCACCAGGCGAAACATCTTCGTTCAAGTGTAACTTAGAAACCTCTTTACCATCGTCACCAAATTTAAATTGGATTATTCTATTTCCTGAATCTCTTACCGTTCCATCATATTCAACTCGTATGTCTTGCAATGCGCTTGCCAATCTTCTATACAAGTAACCTGATTTAGGAGTTCTCAATGCAGTATCCATAAGTGAATCTCTTCCTGTAATTGCCTGGAAGAAAAATTCATCAGGTTTCAAACCTTTTATGAATGGACTTTTAATGAATCCTCTAGCTCTCGGAGATAGATCTCCCTTTTTGAAAAAAGGCAATGTCCTTTCAGTGTAACCAATACTAATTCTTCCCCCTGCGAAAGCCTGCTGGCCAACACAAGCTGCCATCTGAGTAATATTAAGCATATTTCCTCCACCCCCCGATTTAATCATGTAACTAACAGGATTTTCCTCGGGGAAATCTTTCTTTACAATTGAACCAATCTTTGTTCTAACTTCATTTAATGTTCTCAAAAGAGCAATTTCTCTTGATTCTTCGGCACTCTTACCTGGAATCAATTCAATTGTTCCGTCTTCGTAAGATTTGATTATTTCTTTGGATTTGTTTTCTGCTTCTTTAACAATTTTATCACTAGCATCAATCAATTTTTCATCCAAATCAAAATCTTCTACTGAAGCAGTTATTCCTTTAGTTGAAAGGTGATTTTTTCCCAAATTGAAAGCGTTTCTTATTATATCAAATGTTTTTTGTCTTCCTACTGTTTTATCTAACTCTTTTATTAATTCACCATCTTCATCTCCAAAAGCAGTTTTATCGAAAACCCCGCTTGTGAGTTCCCCTTCCTTTATTTTAAAAGAATCATTTGAAAAGTTAACCTTTGGCAAAATTTTTGAAATTATCTCTTTACCAGGAACAGTTTTTTTAGTAATTATCTCATCAATTCCTGAATTGTAAAGCAATTGATTTGCATCCTCCCTACTAAAATCCTCGACGCTAACTAAATAATTTCCAGTTATTGCATCAACAATACATCCTATCAAATTAGAATTATTCTTTGGGGACATTAAATTTTGTTTAACATCTAAAAGCATCTTTGCTTCAGCTCTTGCTTCTTCAGTTTGAGGAGAGTGAATATTCATTTCATCCCCATCAAAATCAGCGTTATAAGGAGAACATGCTGCGGGATGCATTCTAAAAGTTCTTCCTGGAAGAATTCTTGCAAAGTGTGCCATTAAGTTCGCTCTGTGAAGACTTGGATGTCTATTGAACAAAACGACATCTCCATCTTGTAAATGTCTTTCAACCCTATACCCCGGTTCAAGTTCTGAGATAATTTCTTCTTTTAAATCGGAAGTTATTTTCTTTCTTTTTCCATCTGGTCTTATAATATAATTTGCACCAGGGTATTGTTCAGCATTTTCTACTAATTTTTTGAGTTTCTTTATGTTCAAGTCATTTACAATTTCTGCAACTGTAACAACTCTTGCAATTTCATAAGGAATTCCAACTTCATTAATTCTTAAATTTGGATCAGGGCTAATAACAGTCCTTCCAGAATAATTAACTCTTTTACCGGCGATGTTCTTTCTAATTCTTCCTTCTTTTCCTTTAATTCTTTCTTCAATTGTTTTCAAAGGTTGACCACTTCTATGTCTTGCGGGTGGAACTCTTGCCACAGTATTATCAAAGAAAGTTGTAATATGGTATTGTAATAAATCCCAAAGATCTTCAATAATCACTTCTGGTGCACCGGCATTAAGATTTTCCCAAAGTCTTTGGTTTGCTCTAATTATATCTGAAAGTTTGTGTGTTAAATCATCTTCTGATCTTTCTCCAGTTTCCAAAATAATACTTGGTCTTACAGTTACTGGAGGAACCAAAAGAGAAGTCAAAACAGCCCACTCTGGTCTACATGTGTTTGTGTTTATGCCTATTTTTCTTAGTTCTTCATCATTTATTTTACCAAGCATTTCACGAATTTCAGTTGGGAAAATTCTAACTTTTCCTTTGTAAAAACTTGTTGGTTTATCCAACTTAACTTTTTCTTGTGGAGCTTGACAGTGAGGACATTTCTTTGAATCTTTTGCTTTTTTAACTCTTTGAGAAGGAGGATATTTTTCCAAATCCTTATCAGCAAGCATAAGTTTTCCGCATTCATGACAGAAAGATCTTAAACATAATTCTATAATTGGAATGTATTTCAAGTGCATTACTGGTTTTGCCAAATCAATACTTCCAGGGTGTCCTAAACATTCTTTAATTCTTCCACCACAAGTTCTACATCTAACACCTGGATCAACTGCACCAAGCCTTAAATCCATTAAACCTCCATCAACCGGATAACCATCAATATCATAAAGTTCAGGAGTTACTATTTTAGCGACGGAAATCTTCTTGATTTGCTCAGGGCTAAGTAGAGAAAATCTTATTACTCCAATTTTTTTCTTTATGTATTTTTCTTTCATTTTAATTTGTTAAGTTTGATATGCCTCTTCCATCAATAGTATATAATGCTCCTTTTGGTGTGGAAATTCCAAAATATTTTCCAATTCTATATTCTACAGTGAATTCTCCATCTATATCTTCTGGAGCAACTCCTCTTGTTTCTCCAAGACAAGTATACAGCAAGCCCAAAATTTTTTTAAAACTTTCTTCAATTTTAACTTTTTTTCCCATCTTTATTTTTGATATGTCTTTCATTTTATTCGTATTTGTTTTTTAATTCAAAGGTTATATTTGTATGCATTCCTTGAAGTTCTTCAACTAAAAGTTTGAAAGCATATGAAACTTCAACTAATTCAACGTCTTCTGAACTACAAAGAGGACAAACATTCTTATTTCTTATAGTATCTTCAATAGCAATTGAACCACACTTTGAACATATTGGTAATTTAACTTTATCTGAATCGTATCTTTCTTTCAACAACAATGAAGCACCATGTGCAACAAGTGCTTGCTGTTCCATTTCCCCTAATCTTAAAGCTCCTCCTCTTGAACGACCTTCAATAGGCTGTCTTGTTAAAAGTGCAACCTTACCAGAAGCTCTTCCGTGCATTTTGTTTCCAACCATATATTTAAGTTTCAAATAATAAAGGTTTCCAACAAAAATCTTAGTTTGTATTTTCTTTCCTGTAATTCCATGATACATTGTTTCTTTTCCATCATATCTAAATCCAAGATTTTGTAATTGGTCTTCAAGTTCTGCTTTACTTTCACCACTGAATGAAGTTCCGTCGACAATTTCTCCCTTCAAACAACCAACCTTACTTGCTAAAACTTCAAGCAAATAACCCACTGTCATACGACTAGGCAAACCGTGAGGATTGAAAAGAACATTTGGTCTTATTCCAGAAACTGTAAATGGAATATCCTCTTCAGGAACTATTGCCCCAACAACACCTTTCTGACCGTGAGAAGTAGCGAACTTATCCCCCAATTCAGGAATTCTTTGATCTCTAGTTTTAACTTGAACTATTTTATTCCCTTCATCATCGCTTGTCACAAAAACCGATTCGACAATTCCTTTTTCTTCTTGTCTTAAGGTTACACTTGAATCCTTCTTAGTCCTAACAGAAATTTCTCTTGCTTCTGAAAGGAATTTTGGAGGAGAAGTCTTTCCAATTAACACTTGACCTTCCTCAACATCTGCTTCTGGATAAATTACTCCATCATTTTCCAAAAGGCCATAAGATTCTTCAGTTTTATATCCGGAAGTATCTTTTTCAGGAATTACAATTTCATCTCTTAATCCTCCAGCATAATTCATTTCAATTGCAGAGTAAGGTCTAAAGTAGAAGCTTCTTCCTACACCTCTGTCTAGACCTCCTTTGTTCAAAACTAAAGCGTCTTCCATATTATAACCCTCATAAGTCATAACCGCTACGATTAAGTTTTGTCCTGCAGGATATGTTTTAAGAGTATCATAAACAAAACTTCTAACAATTGGTTTTTGAGGATATTGTAAAATTGAAACATCTGTATCTAATCTACATAAATAGTTTGCAGCATATAATCCAAGAGCTTGTTTTTGTGTCTTTGAACCTCTGTTTAATCTTGAACTCTGATCATGGTTCCCATATGGAACTAAACTTGTAACAACTCCCATCAAAGCGATTGTATCTATTTCAAGATGTGTGTGTTCAGAAGTAATATCTTCATCAAATAATGCAACGAGTGCTTCTTCTTCTTCCGCAGCGTCAATGTATTCTATTACTCCTTTTTCAACAAGGTCTCTCCATCTAATTTCTCCTTGTTCTAATTGAATAAGATATTCATCTTTCATTCTTGAAACTCCTTCGTCAACAATTATTAATGGTCTTAATGTTCTTCCAGCTTCACTAGAAATAGAAATTGCTTGTAATCCTTCATCTTTTCTTACACTAAGTTGTTCTGGCAGTTCTCTTTCTCTTCTTTTATTTCTTATTTCTTTAACAAATTCTTTGCTATCAACAACATTTCCTATGTATAGTCCATTAAAGAAAACTTCAAAACCTTCTGTTCCTTCTTTATCTAGGCCTAGTGATTCTAAATCTTTGAAAAATTTATTCTCCTCTAAATCTACTCTTGTAGAGATTCTACTTAGTATTGCAAGATTTTTTCTCAAACCAATTTCAGTTCCTTCAGGAGTTTCTATAGGACAGAATCTTCCATAATGAGTTGGGTGCAAAGTTCTAGCCTTGAAATTTTCTTGACCTGATTCCAGCATGCTTGAAACTCTCTGCAATTGAGAAATTGTTGCAAGGTAATTTGTTTTATCCATGTTTTGCGTAACTCCAGATCTTTCTCCAGTCCAAGAACCTGTTGCAATTGCTGATTCAACTCTATGAGAAAATAAAGTTGATTTAGCCAAAACTTTTATAGAAAAATATTTTTTCCTTTTAGAAGATTTTTGTAAAGAATATTGAATATCTCTTATCAAAATTCCCAAATTAACTCTGAATAAAGTCGCTAATAAGTCTCCAGAAAGCCTAACTCTTTTGTTTGCATAATGGTCTTTATCGGTTCTTAATTGAGGATTTTCTTTTGCAATCAAAAATTGTTTCAAAAATTTACAAAGCGTAACGGCTTTCTTTGCTCTATCTTCCTTTTTTTGTCCAATGTGGGGGAATAAATAAGAATCAATTCTTTGTTTAACTCTATCTAAAATTTCTTTTTTTGTGCCTTGAAGATTTGTTTTCTCAGCAATGTACATCATTGCATCTTCTCTTGTTGCAAGATTTACAAATTCGTATAAATTTACAATAACACTATCTGTTTCTTTACCCAAGTATTTTGCAATTTCTGATTCTTTTATCAAACCAAGTGCTTTTAGAATAACAATTGCAGGAACTTCTTTGAAACGACTAAATGTAGTATTTAAAATCCCTTTTTTATCTTCGGTAATTGTAAAAGGTATCCTATACGTTCCCTTAGAAGAGAAAAGCTTCAAAGTCATATCCCCCTTTTTATTGTTCTCAATGAAAGGTTGATTCTCTGCAAGATCTTCTGCCATAACCATAACTCTTTCATTTCCTTTTATAATAAAATATCCTCCCGGATCCATTGGATCAGAATAGTTGTTTATCAAATCTTCTTTGCTTGAATCAGCAGTATTACAAACTTTACTTTTAACCATTACAGGAATCTTTCCAATTTCTACAAGTTCTGAATCAACATGTCCATCTTTTTTAACAGTTAACTCCAAATAAATCGGTGCAGAATATGTCAAGTTTCTTATTCTCGCTTCGAAAGGGTAAATCTTAGAAGAACTCCCATCAGCTTCAATTATTGTTGGTTTTCCGACGCTGATTTTCCCAAGTTTTATTTCGAAATCTTCATTTTCAATGGTATCTTGAATTTCATCAACAATCTCTTGCATTCTGTGTTCAACAAAATTATTGTAAGAGATTACATTTGATTCAACTAGGGAATGGTCTTCCAAATATTTTTTTACAATTAAATGTTTTTCCATATTATACAATCACCCGGAAATAAGTTACGACTTTGTCTTCTTCTTTCCTTTCAATTTTAATAACGTCTCCGATTTCACAACCTTCCGGAATTGCAGTATCACTTGAGAAAATTTTTGGTAATTGCGATTTAGAAATATTTAGTTCATCCAAAATTTTTTGGATCTCTTCTTCCTTTAGTTTTGTGTGCTTCGGTTGTAGAATGTGCATCTGATTGTCGACGGGGGGTTTATTTTAATCACGTAATTGTCTCTGTGGAATAATAAATGTTTACGCGAATAATAAAACAAACCGAATTTTGGTTTAAAAATGTTTCGATAAGCTTCCAAAAAGCCTAAATTTAACAAAATGGCCCTGGAGGGATTTGAACCCCCGACACCTTGGTTAAAAGCCAAGTGCTCTGCCAGACTGAGCTACAGGACCAATAAAGAGATTAGAAATATTTAGTTTAAAAAATATTCTATTTCATTGCGATAATATTTAATAACATTTTATAATTCAAGCACTATACTTAGTTCCATAATATAGAAGATTTTCTAAAAAATCATAGTCTGCATTGTTTAAAACTTTTTTTCTTAAGGATTCTTCATATTGTTTATCAATAAGAATGGACATTCCAATGTATTGATCTGAGGAAATTTTTTTAGAAAAAGATAAATTGTCTACTTCCAAAGATAAAAATTCCCAATTATCCAAAGGAATTCGATCTTCAATCTCTATTAAGTCCGAACTCCAATTAGATAAATTTTTTATGAGCTTCATTATAAATGGTCTCTTAAGACATTTCCTAAGTCTTCTTGATTCATGGCCCCAATAATTTGTTCAACAACTTGGCCATCTTTGAATAGAACGAAATTTGGAATTGAACTCACTCCAAATTTAGAAGCTAAATCTTGATTATCTTCTATATTCACTTTCCCAATCTTTACTTTTTCCTTAAATTCTTCTGAAAGATCTTCTAGAATCGGCCCCATCATAACGCAAGGCATGCACCATTCGGCGAAAAAATCAATCAAGACGGTTCCCTCTTTTGTGAATTTTTCAAATTCTCCATTTGTGAGTTCAGGAATTATATCATTAGCCGTCATTGCAGTGTAAGAAAAATCTAATTTTTAAATATTTCTTTCAAATGTTTGAAAAGAGTATTTCAATCCTTTTTTGGTAATTCTATCAATTTCTTTTGTTAGCTTCCAATTTTTCCAGTTTACGTCTGGAAAATAAGCATCCCCTTCAAAGTCCTTGTGGACTCTTGTCAGTTCCATTTTTCTCACTAAAGGTAAAAATAACTCATAGATTTGGCTTCCGCCTATTATATATGTATCAACATTACCTGCAATATCTAGAGCTTCTTGCATATCCCTAGCGATATACAGACCCTCTTTAGTTTCCATGGATTTGGACATCACAATGTTATCTCTTTTTGGGAGAGGTCTTCCAATTGAATAATAAGTATTTTTTCCCATTATTATTGGATGGTTTATTGTTAGCTCTTTAAAATGTTGTAAATCCTCAGAAATCTCCCAAGGAAGACCATTGTTTCTTCCAATAACATTGTTTTCAGAAACTGCTGCAATTATTATTAAGTCTCTCATTTCATCTGAAAATAAACTTTCTTTTTAAGTTTTGTTACAAAATATGTTCTAAATTATACAATTCTTTATAAACAGATTTTGATTGAAATCATAAACGAGGTAAATAAGGTGAGGCAATATCATAAAATTTTAAAAGATATCCTTGGAAAAGGAGAGGTCCAATATGAGCCTCGTACACAAGAATATATTTTGGGAATATCTGGTTCTCAGAGCACTTACAATGTAAACAAAACTTTTCCTTTAATGACCACAAAGTTTGTTCCTCCAAGACTTCCTTTTGAAGAGGTATTCTGGAAATTGCGTGGAGAAAGGAATGTAAAAAGTCTTGTGGATAGAAATGTTAATTTTTGGACAGCAAATGCTTTTGATAGATATTTGAAAAATCAGGGATTGAGAGAAAAAATTCCAAAACATTCTCTGGAGTGGAATGAAGAATTTGAAAATTATACCCAAAGAATAAAAGAAGATCCAGAATTCGCGGAATGGGCTGGAGATTTGGGACCTGTTTATGGATTTCAGTGGAGACATTGGGATGATTCAGAAGGAAAGGAAATTGACCAGTTAGAAAAAATGCTTAAAGGAATTAAAGAAAGACCTGGTTCAAGATACCATACTCTTTCTGCGTGGAATGTCGGAGATTTGTCAAAGATGGCTTTGGGTCCTTGTCCTTTTTGGCATCAATTTAATATTTGGGGTAAGAACATGGATTTGCATATGGTACAAAGAAGTAATGATATTTATCTTGGAGTTCCATTCAATGTTGCACAAGATGCATTGTTGTTAAGGATGATTGCAAAGGAGACAGGATTCACACCCAGAAATCTAATTCACACAACAATAAATACTCATGCTTACTTAGGTGTTCAGCCAAGGTCCGATTTTTGGATGGATGAAAAAAATGTTAAAGAATTTCAGAATAAATTTAATAGAATTAAATCAAGGGAAGACTATCTAGAATTAAAAGAATGGTATCTAAGTTCAGCTCCTGAAGAATCTTTTGGAAACGAAAAGAAAGACCATATTCCATTTATTTTGGAACAACTTTCAAAAGAACCCAAGACATTGCCAATTCTTTCATTCAAAGAAGAAGTTCCATTAATGGAAGCCATTGAAATGAATCCTTTGGATTTGGTGAACATCCATAATTATAAACCTGAAAAATGGGATTCTAAGGCGGAGATGGCTGCATGAGCGAAAAATTTCTAGACTTAGTAATTGCAGGTCCAGATATGAGTGGCACCGGAACCCAAATAAAAGATTTAATAAATTATTTCCATACTCAAGGAAAGATTGTTAAAGACATTCGTGGAACTGAAAATGATGCTCTCTTTCATGCAAAGGAATATGAAGAAGTTCACAAAGGTTGGATTAGTTTAGCTGAAGCTCCTACCCCTATTCAAAGAGATTTTTCTTATGAAGCACACAAATTAATGACGGGTGGAGGAACAAATCAAGATTTGAAAATAGCATCAATGGTGAAAAATCCTGTTACAACTTACATTGACCCAAATTCTGCAGATGTTTGGATAATGGAAGAACCAACAAAAAGAGGAGCAGGACAAGTTTGTAGAGCTTTTGAGCAGAACCGTTCCCAGTTTGGAGACTCAATGGATCCTGTTGCTGCAGCGTTGGCCCACCAAGCTTATCGTTCTGAAGAGTTTTTTAGATTCAGAAAACCTTTAAGAGAAAATGGAAAAATAATAGTAAGAAGTAGAAGTGAGGAATCTGCTTGCTATCAAGTTTATGACGAAAAATTTTTACAAAATGGAATTTCCATAGAGGAATATCTTAATCTTCCAGGGCATAAAATAGCATTTGCAAATTCTCCAACGCATATCTTTGTAGTTTGTGGTCCCGAAAATTGGACTACCGAAGATTATTTGAAACTCAAAGAAGAAAGAAGTGATGGGAGATTTGTTGATGACCATGAATCTAATGCAGAATATCAAGTCATGGTGAACAAAAGGTATTCTTCAACTTGGTTAAATGAATTGTATGAAAGAGGATGCTCAATGAACTCTTCAAAAATTCCAGAAATAACTCGGTTCAGTATTTATGATTCCAAAGAAGAAATAAAAAAGCAAATGCAAGAGAAACTTGAAGAAATTTTACCTTAATTAGTTCCAGTACTTCCCCAACCAGCTTCACCACGAGAACTATCTTCTAAAGATTCGGATTCTTCAAATTCAATTTCTGGAAATGGGATAATCATTATTTGTCCAACTCTCTCCCCAATTTCATAATCATTTTCTCCTAACTTTCTGAACCTTAAAACCAATTCTCCCCTATACCCAGAATCTAAAACCCCTACAGAATTCTTTAACATCAAATCTTTTTTTGTAACACTGCTTCTAGGAAAAATTAGCATGACATAACCTTTTGGAACTTCAAAAGCTAAACCTGTTCCATATTCAACAAAATTTTCATTTTCAGTCTTAGAAATTGCATAAACATCCATCCCTGCATCTCCCTCATGAGCATACTCAGGAATTTTTGCTTCTTGAGAAATTTTTTTTATTTTGACTTTTAACATTTACTATACCCACATCCATCTTTATCAATACAGTGCCAACAACCTTCCTTTCTGATTAAAGGACTTCCACAGTTTGGGCATAAATTCCCAGAAGGTTTTGATTTCTTTTTTCCAAGATTAAAATCTCCATTGCCTGACCCAGAAGTTTTTTCTGCTTTTTCTGCTGAAGCAGAGATTCCTTTTCCAATAGCATCCGATAATGAAGTTATTCTTCCAGGGCCAATTCCTGTTTGAGTTTCTCCACTAATACCGATTAATTTTTCAGAGAATCTTTGGTAAGGAATTCCTGCTTTCAATCCAATAGAAATTACTCTTCCAAGTCCTTCTGCCATGAAATTTATATCACTTCCCCCTTTACCAATTCCAACAAATGTTTCGTAAGGTTCTATCAACTTTCCAGATTCATCCATCTCCCAGTTTACTCCCACAAATGCACTTTTTCCGTGAGGAGTTTTAATTTTTTCTTTTAACCCCCCAACATACATAGGTCTTTCTCTATTTAGTCTTTCATGCATTTTTCTCTTTAAAGGATTAGTTTTCAGTATTTCATCAGTTAAATCTTTAGCGCCCAATAATTTTGAAAGTTCTAATTGCTTATTCGCTGAAGCAATCATTCCTCTTCCTATAGAATCTGGAAGAGAATAGCTGTTTTTCTCTTCTTCACCATTCTTTTTTCCAATTTCAATCAACTGATTTGCAACAACTCTGTAGTCCACTCCTGCTTGCAAAACTAAGGATAAAGCTTCTTCAAATCCTTTTGCCATAGCATTCATGTCATCCCCTGCAGTCCCAATGTTTATGGATGAACCATATGCTCCCAAAACATTTCCTTTTTCATCCATTTCCATCTGTAGTGTGACAAAAGCATCATACTCATAAGGAGTTTTCACTAACTCTTCAAGCCCTACAACAAATTTTGGTCTTTCTCTATCAAGTCTTTTTAGAAGTCCTTTTTTGTAAGCATCATTGTTCCTGGCTATTAGAACTCCCTCTCTAGAACCATCCCTATAAATTGTCATGCCTTTTGCTCCAGATTCCCAAGCTTTCATATAAGCTTGTCCGACAATTTCTTCAGATACATCTTTTGGCATATTAGTAGTAGCACTAATTGAGTGATCTATCCATTTTTGTATCTCTCCCTGCATTCTAACCTTTTCAACCCAATCAACATCATTACTAGTCGCTTTGTGATAAGGAGATTTTTTTATGACTTCATCTAAATCTTCATCAGACATATTTTTCACTTCAGCAACATCATAATTATTTATTCTCAACCAATCTTCGAATTTATGATGAAAAACATTATATTCTTCCCATGAGTCTCCAACCTCATCAACAAATGAAACTTTTACATTTTTATCATTCGGGTTGACTTTTCTTCTTCTTTTGTAAGCAACCATATAAGCAGGTTCAACTCCGCTTGTTGTTTGAGTCATTTGACTTACAGTACCGGTAGGAGCTATTGTTAAAAGAGCGATATTTCTTCTTCCAACTTTTTTCATTTTTTCATAAACTTCTGGAGCAGCCTCAGCAATTCTTTGTATGAAAGGATTGTCTTTTTCTTTTTCTGCATCGTAAATTGGAAAAGCTCCTCTTTCTTCAGCTAAATCTACAGAAGATCTGTAAACTTCTACAGCGTACATTTTATGAACCTTTGCAGCAAATTCAGTAGCCTCTGGAGTTCCATAAGTTAAACCCATTGCAGCAAGCATATCTCCTTCAGCGGTTACCCCAATTCCAGAACGTCTTCCCTGTACCGCTTTCTCTCGGATATTTACCCACAAATTCTTTTCAGTGCTTTTTGTAAATTCATCTTCTTTATCAGAGTCTATTTTTTCTAGAATTCTATCTATTTTTTCTATTTCTAAATCAATTATATCGTCCATTATTCTTTGAGCATAATGCGCATTTCTCTTGAACTTCTCCTCATTAAACCTAGCTTCTGGAGTGAATGGATTTTCAACGTAACCATAGAGGTTATTTGCCAAAAGCCTACATGAATCGTAAGGACACAACGGAATTTCACCACAAGGATTGGTCGATACAGTTTCGAATCCAAGATCTTTATAAGAGTCTGGAACAGACTCTTTTTGGACAGTATCCCAAAATAAAACTCCTGGTTCTGCTGACTTCCAAGCATTATGTATTATTTTATTCCAGAGTTCTCTTGCATTAATTTCTTTTTTAATTTGAGGGTTATCGGAATCTATGGGGTATTGTTGTATGTACGGTTTGTCTTCAACAACAGCTCTCATAAATTCATCATCTATTTTCACAGAAACATTTGCACCTGTTACTTTTTCTTTTTCCATTTTTGCGTCTATGAAATCTTCAGAATCAGGATGCTTTATAGAAACAGTTAACATCAAAGCGCCTCTTCTTCCGTCTTGTGCAACTTCTCTTGTGGAATTAGAATACCTCTCCATAAAAGGAACGATGCCTGTAGAAGTTAGTGCAGAATTTTTCACGGGAGATCCTTTTGGCCGTATATGTGATAAATCATGTCCGACGCCACCCCGTCTTTTCATAAGTTGAACTTGTTCTTGATCAATCTTTAAAATCCCTCCATAAGAATCACCATTGTTTTTTTTCGGTCCAATAACAAAACAATTAGAAAGCGAACTTATTTGGTAGTTATTTCCTATTACTGCCATCGGACCCCCTTGGGGCACAATATATTTGAACCCATCCAAAAGATCTAGCACCTCCTCCTTAGATAAGGGGTTAGGATATTTCTGTTCAATTCTTACAATCTCATCTGCAAGTCTTTCATGCATTTGTCTAGGATTTGTTTCGTATAAATTTCCTTCAGAATCTTTCAAAGCATATTTATGGATAAAGTTTTTAGCAGCCATTTCATCACCTTTAAAGTACTTTGTTGACTCTTCGAGTGCTGTTTTGTAAATTGTTGACGTAACATCAAGTTTATCTGCTAAATCTTTTCCCATCTTTTTATTATACCTCTTTAATGACTTTCTTAAAGTCTTTTATATCTTCAAAATCTCTATAGACTGAAGCAAACCTTATGTAAGCAACTTTATCCAGCCTTTTTATTCTTTTGGATACCAAATCGCCTATAATTGAACTATTTATTTCTCTCTTCCCTTTTTTGTAAATTTGTTCTTCTATTTCATGTATCATCTTTGAAATTTTATCTCTCGATACAGGCCTTTTTTCAAAAGCCTTCTCAACCCCTTTTCTCAACTTTGAATTGTCAAATCTCTCTCTTCTACCATCTTTCTTTACAACATATATCTCTTTTCTCTCAATTCTTTCATAAGTTGTAAAACGCTTCTTGCATTTGAGACATTCTCTTCTCCTACGTATTCCGTCAGGAGAAGTTCTTTTATCTGTTACTTTTGATTTTGTATGGTTGCAAAAAGGGCAGTTCATTTTTTATTTAACATACAATATATTGTATGTCCTCTTTTTTAATATGCTGTTTATTGTATACAACGAGTTATCTAAAATAAAACTCCTATATAAACATTTTGAACTATTTGCAAAAAGTAACATCCTCTCCAATGAAAATCTTTAAAAGATTGCATAGGTTTATTATTTTGGAGGTAAAAATGGCTAATTATGATATGATTGCTCAACAAATTGGAGGTCCCCTTTGGTTATTTGTAATCATTGTTGTTTGGACAATGGTTTGGAAACTTCTGGCACTTTGGAAGGCCGCAAGAAATAAGGATGTTGCGTGGTTTGTGGTTATGGGAATTTTGAATACTATTGGTATCCTGCCTATATTGTATATCTACATTTTCTCTAAGTGGACTAAGAAAAAACCAATGAAAGAAATAAAAGTTGTTAAGAAAAAGACTCCAAAGAAAAAATCTTCTAAAAAGAAGAAATAATTTCAAAATTCACAAAATTTAAAAACAGGCATTTTTTTGTTTTTTTATGACAAAGAAATTATTAAATCTGGTTTCTAAAGAAACAAAAATTTCTGAAAAAATAGAAATTGTGAATAAATTAGCAAAAAATGAAATTCACAATCGTGAAAGTCTCTTGATTCGTGATTATGATAAAGGGATTGCTCTTGGCCATTTCTTTGAATATGGGCATGGAAAATATACTTTTATGACAAGAGATTCTTTTTTAGAAGGAAATGTATCAACCCTTGAAGAAGTTTATGTGGTTCAAGAAGAATAACTAGACTTAAAAACCTTAATTCTCTAATTTTTTTATGAAAAACAAATATGAATTACTAGCACCTGCAGGAAATTTTCCTATGTTAGTTGCAGCAGTTAATGCTGGAGCGGATGCAGTTTACTTTGGTTTGAAAGAATTCTCAATGAGAGCGAATGCAAGAAATTTCACAATAAAAGATTTGGACAAGATAGAAAAAATCTGCAAACCTAAAGGAGTCAAAAGATTTTTGACAATGAACATAATAATCTACGACAAAGAAATAAAAAAAGTTGAAGCTACAATTAAAAAAATAAAAGGAAAAGTTGATGCTGTTATTTGTTGGGACTTATCTGTAATTAATTTATGCAAAAAATACAAAATTCCTTTTCATATTTCAACACAAGCTTCAGTTGCAAATTCAGAAGCAGCTAAATTTTACAAAATCCTAGGAGCTGAAAGAGTAGTCTTGGCAAGAGAATTAAATTTAAAACAAATTAAGGAAATCTCTAAATCTGTTGATGTTGAAACATTTGCTCATGGTGCAATGTGTGTTGCCGTTTCTGGAAGGTGTTTTATGAGCCAACATCTTTTTGGTCGTTCAGCGAACCGAGGACAATGCATTCATCCTTGTAGAAGAAGTTACACTGTAAAGGATAATCAAGAAGGATTTGAATTAAAATTAGAAAATAACAAAGTAATGTCTGCAAAAGATCTTTGTGCTTTACCTTTCATAGATAAACTAAAAAAAGCAGGAATTGTTTCTTTCAAAATAGAAGGAAGAAACAGAGATCCAAGATATGTTGAAACTGTTGTTAGAGTTTATAGGGAGGCCTTGGATTCAAAGAAATTAACAAAAGAGAAAATAAGTTATCTGATGGAAGAATTAAAGACAGTGTATAACAGAAAGTTCTCTTCAGGATTCTATTTAGGGCTACCTACAAGCGACGATTTTACAGATGTTGAGCATAGTGCTGCAACAGAAAAAAAACATTTTATAGGAAGAATAACTCACTATTATCCAAAAGCAGAAGTAGCAACAATAAAACTTGTTTCTTCTCTAAAAGTTGGAGATAAAATAGTTGTAATTGGGAAAACAACAGGGATAAAAAAATCAAAAATTGAAAGAATTGAAATAAAACATAAATCTTTCAAAACCGCAAAAAAAGGTCAAGAAATTGGGATTAAACTTCCTTTAGTAAGAAAAAATGATGAAGTTTATCTAATTAAGAAATCTTAAATTAAAAGTTTTTTATAGTGGTTGTTGCACAAATGAATTCATTTCCTTGATCATCTAAAAGATAAGGTGTAACTTCTATTCTAGTCGCATTTTGGAAGGTACTAATAAAAGATATTTTCTTAGTAGTTAAAGGTTCCAGAGGATACGCTTCATTCTCTTCTTCAAAATTTAATACCTTTGTATTTGATTCATCACTAAACAAGGTGAATTTTGCAAATACTGCTCCACTCTCTCCAGTGCTTGTTCTTTGTAAGGTTACATTATATACATTATTCAAATATGAATCAGTATACTCTACAACACTCAAAGCTCTTATTTCAACATCAAGGCAAGAAGTACTATATTGAATTTTCTTTCTACTATTCTCCAACAAGTTACTAACAACTCCCCAGATTATACCAACTGCAACCAATACCAACAAAATTATTATCAATGTTGTTACAACAGTTGACAAACCTCTTTTATTTTTCATAGTTTAAACAATATTTTCCCATATAAAAATCTATCTCCGCAAAGTTCAAACTAAAGGATAAAAAAATTTAGAAAAAGAATAAAAATAAAATTAAAAACTATGCAACATCAGGCAACGCTGCGAAAGTGTAGGTTGTTGTTGTAGGACATAAAACCTCTTCACCTTGTTCATTGTAGTAGAAAGGTGTAACTTCTACTTTGTTAGCGTTATCAACTCCTGTATCGAAAGTAGCTGTTTTTGTCTGTAAAGGAGTAAATCCCACTTCATCAAAGTTTGTTACTGCACTGTTATTTGCATCACTGTAAACAATTAGTTTGGCTAACATTGCTCCGCTATCTCCAGCACCAGTTCTTGAAAGAGTTATTGTTTGCTCTCCACCTGTTGTGGTATTCACAACCTTTGTAGCCTTTATTTCAATTTCTAAACAAGAAGTACTTGTGTTAATTCTGTCTCGACTATTGTTTAACAGATTACTAACAACCCCCCAGATTATACCAACTGCAACCAATACCAACAAGATTATTATCAATGTTGTTACAACAGTTGACAAACCTTTATTATTTCTCATCATATTTCAACCTCCTTTCAATTTTTAGCTCAAATAAAAATTGCTCAACCAAAATTTATTTTGAGTTTCACTTATTTGTATTAAATAATTTTTAATACACTATATAGAGAAAAAACTAGTATAAAAAGCTTATCATTTATTCAAGTTTTTGTTGAAGTTATCAAGCAGTAAGAAAAATTCCTTTTTATCTAAAGTTTTGTCAACCTCACTTAATCCAATATGTTCTGCCATTTTCCAAAACGCTTCTGGTTTATAACCTTTGTTTTTTAATGACTGCACTGTTGGCAGTTCAGGATCATCCCATCCAGAATATTTTCCTTCCTTAATGTCTTTAGTCATTTGGCTTGCAGACAATCTTAATCCTTTCAAATGAATTCTCCCAAGATAAAATGCCCAAGGGTAAGTTTTCCCAAAAACTTCATAAATCATTTTTTGTCTTTCAGCATTATCTCTATGTTCTTTTGCTCTTATTATGTGAGTCATTCCCATTTCAATATCATCAACACTAACTGAAAGATTCATCAAAGGCCAAACTCTATATTTCTTTCCTTGCCTAGGATGCTCTTCAAGACTAATTCTTGCCAAAGGAAAATCTCTCATTGCAGGATTCTTATGATTCATATCTGATTTAAATCTTAAGACAGCTTCTCCTTCTTTAAATAAAGGTTTTTTTGTTCCCAACATTCTTTCCCAATCTTTCAAATTTTCTTTAAGATCTTTGTTTCTACAAGGACATTCCTTTTTTTCTTTAGCAAATTTCCTGAATTCTTCCGCTTCACAAGTGCAAACATAACTTTTTTCTTTTTCAATCAAAGCAACAGCATATCCATAATATAAATCCATCCTATCAGATTGAATAATAAACTCTGCTTTGTTCTCAAATAGCCATTCGGCATCTTTCTTAAGCAAATCAATTGCAGGAGCATAAATATTTCCTGGATTTGTATCCTCAACTCTTACTATAAATTTTCCCCCATACTTTTTTACATAATCATAAGAAATTGAACCTGTAATTGCGTGGCCAATATGCATAGCTCCAGATGGCGAAGGTGCAAATCTCATAACAACTCCATTTTCAGCATTAGGTAACTCCGGCAATCCTTCCCTAACCTCTCTCTCACTAGTTAAATCCTTCAATTTTTCAAATTCTTTTTCTTGTTCTTCTAAATTTAATTTAGAAATTTCTTTAATCACTTTTTGAATTTCAGGCATTACTTCTTTTACTTTATCTTTTTCAAGACCTTCATTAAATAAAGCAGAAACAACTGCACCAGGATTTGCTTTTCCTTTGTAATGTAAAGCATTCTTCAGTGCATAGGCTTTTATTTTATCTTTTGAAATTTCCATAAACAAAAATAGAAATCAAGATTAATAAAATTATCTTATGAACACTTCTCCTTTCCAGCCATAATAATTTGTTTCATAAGGCAAATCAACAAACGAAATTTCATCTAAATTCATTAAGTCATTTGCCTTTAGCATTTCATTTGAAAAAGTGTAAAGAGTATTATCCATATACAAACTTCTTATTATATTCTTATTTCCATACCAGTAATATCCGCTCTTGTCTTCCACTTCTCCTTCATCATAATGAGTTATCCTTCCTTTGTACTGGAAACCCTCTTCTAAATCCAAATTATAAACATAAGCTCCTTGGAAAGTTATATCTCCATAAGGAGGCATTCCTGCTCCATCATAATTTTCCTTTTGTGATTCAGAAAGTTCAGCTAAAGTTATAGGGATGACCAACAATTCTTTTTCTTTATCAAATAAAAATGCTTTATGTTCGTGAAGTGCATCTGAATCTGTACCCCTATCCCCAATAACTACTTTATATTGTTCGATAGGATTCTCAACATCACTCACATCAAAGATCGCTATTTTAACTCCTTGATACCAAGCAAAATTCAAGCCCCTATTTTGGATTAGTTCTTCGTCTGCTTCAATAGTATCCTTACCAATTCCTATAATATGTGTTTCATCGTAAGGATGTAAATAATCAGAGTATCCTGGGATTTTCAGCTTTCCTAAAACTTTTGGATTTGAAGGATTAGACAAGTCAATTACAAACAAAGGATCAACTTTTTTGAATGTAACAACATACCCTCTTTCTCCCATAAATCTAACTGAGTAAATGCTCTCGCCAGGTGCAAGTCCTTCTAATTCCCCAAGAATATTCAGATCTTCGTCTAAAATATAAACATTATTTTCAGAAGGATTCTCGGAATTCCAAGAGTTTCCGATTGTTGTTGCAATTCTTAAATTTCCCTCATATTCATCCATTGAAAATTGGTTCAAAATGTGTCCTGGAGCATAACCGCTAGCTTCTAATTCCACATTCAATTTATCGATTGAAATTTTATTTACCAAAGTTTTTTCTTCATCTAAATTCATTTCATCAGCAACCCATCTAGGATATTCTGTGAAAGTTGTATAAATATTATTTTGTGAAACATAAATTTCTTGAGTTGATCCAGTTAGCAAAACCTTATCACTAACATCATAGTTATCTAAATCAATTGCCAAAACAATGGTGTATTGGAATCCATAATCTCTAACGTCTTGATAATAAATCTCTTCTGGGGAAATCACTTTTGTATCATTGTCTTTTGTTATTGAAGGCAAAACAACATCTTCGTAAATGAATTGATTTCCAACAACATAAACATAATCCCCAATCATTCTTGAATCAAAATAGTTTCCTGTCATAGTAATCTCTTCATCAAGTTCTGGGTTCTCTTTATCAGAAATATCATAAATAAGAACATTTGTTTTTGATTCTCCATAATTATAAGGTACTACACAACCTATTGCTGCACAAGCAGAATCTGGATATGAAATTCCTCCATAAGAACTAGAGAAGATAACTAATTGATCCCCCTTAACGAAAATATTTGCAGGGGTTTCATCTGAGAGTTCAATTTCAGATAGAATTTCCATCTCTTCTGCAGGGTATGCATCAATTATTGAAATAGTATTTCCTGTAAGAGTGTAAATATACTCTCCATCATTCTTTATTATATCTGCTTCATCAACTCCTTGAACTTGAACATTTGTTTTTGAAAAATCTGAGGCACTTTCTCCTCCTGGAGCTGAAGAAGAGTCAGAAGAAATTTTATTCACCCTTCCAGTTGCAACTTGAGCAATTCCTTCAAGGAAGTATCCTGCACGATTATTTCTTTCATTAGATTGGATAAAATTTTTAATCTCATTTACTGATTCGAAAGTTTTGAAACCATTTGAATTACTTATCTGGGTTTGTTGATGTAAAATTAATGTTAGGACAATTGCAATAAAAGCGAGTGCAATAAAAAATGCTGGCAAAATTGAATTTAATGAGCTAGAATTAATTTTTGAGTTTTTTGGAGAGATAATTATATGTTTTTTAGCAGGTTTATACAATATGATTTTTTTGCCTCTTTTACTCCAAAAGAAATTTGTTGATTTTTCTATAAGTCCGGTTTTTAATAATTTTTTTAAATTGTATTCCACAGTATTAATCGGAATATTTAGTTCCTTTGAAATATCTTCTTCGCTTTTGTTAGAATTTTCAGCTAAATAATCTAGAATCTTTTTGCATGTTTTATTTCCCAATACTTCTGCGATCTTTTTAGAACGTTCATCGGACATATCCATTAAAATGAATTTATCTGTTTCATCTTTTTCTTTTGACATGAAAATTATAAAACTTTGATATTTATAAATAAATCCAATAGTTCAAAAGAATTTGAAGTAAATAAAAAAAGAAAAAATAAAAAGAAAAGTTTAGGCACAATTACAATATAATCTAAACTGGATTGTGGATTGGACAGAACTACAATCAGTAAATTCGAAATAATCTGGGATATAACTTAAATTCCCAAATCTTGCTCTTGCAGAATTGTAACAAGAAGGTTTTTCATAATAGTCACAAATTTCTTGACAACTATCACATTGATTAAAATCTAGACTATCCTCATAACATTGAGTAGAAGTTTTCACTTCAAAAGACTCTTGAGGTTCAACACAAGGAGAATAACTTCTAAAAAGTTCTCCAACTGAATTAACACAAACATACGCGAATCCATCTCCAGATAAGGATGATATTCTAACGTTATCAAAAACATTTATGTTATTTTCACCAGGGAGTTTGTGGATTTCTCCAACGTATAAAGACCCAATCGCTTGTTCATTTCCTTCAAGATTTAAATTGTCTGTAGCCTCTGAAGATTGTTTCCAACCAACTCCCTTACAACAATCAGCACAATTAGAAGCTTGACAATTGTAAATATAATGGTTTATTCCTTGGTTATCAACGCAAGTACAAGATAATCCTGATTGGTCTCCAAGTTGAGTACTTTCTTTAACTTCTAATTGGGCTTGCGTCTTTCCTAAAAACCAAGTTTTTCCCAAATCTTTAACTTCAATTTCTGCACCATTAATAGAAACAACATCTCCTTCTTTAACGCCCTCAAATTTTTCTCCATTGATTTCAACATCAATAGAACCATCATCTTGCTTTTGAAGTTCAACAGAGTAATCTCTATCTTGATATGAAAAAGATTTAGCACTATCTTCTTTAACAGAAACAGCAAATCCTGTAACAGAAGCAGAAACAATTCCCAAAACCAAAACTCCCAAAATCAAACTAAAAAATATTTTTTTATTCATAATATATACCTCCTTTCATTTTTCTTAATATCCACTACCCATTTTTCTCTCAAGAACTTCTATTCTTTGTTGCATCTTGTAGATTTGATTAGATAAGTCTTCGATCTTATTGGTCATATCTAAAAGTCTTTTTCCCAGTCTTTTTCTTCTTTCTTCTGCACTACTCTCTGTTGCCTCTCCAGATCCATAGATTGAACCATAAGAAGAACTTGAATTATTTGTCTCTGTATTTCCAGCAAAAAAAGGAAAAGGGCTAGCGGAATTGTTTGAACTTGGGCTTGGATAATTAGAACTCTCAGAAGAGCCATATGTTTGATATCCTCCAGAATTCTCAGAACGCATATTCTCTACTTGTTCTTGTTGCTTGTTCAGTCTTTCAGTCCAATCAACAACTTTAGGCCCCTTTTTTTTGAACAATCCCATACCAAAACAAAGAACGAAGTCTATTTAAGAATTTCTATGGGTGGAACATTTTTTAAATAAATAATCCTTGAATTATACATGGCAGAGGTGAAAAAGATATCTGATTTAATTGAGGAAGTCAGCCCTTATTATAAAAAGAAAGGAAAACCTGAAGCACAACATGTTTTAGGATACGATTCTGGATCAGAAACTCTTGAGCCAATTTATTTTTTTATTCTCGATTTGATGAACGATTTTGGATTAAGTCCTCAGAAATTAGTGGATAATTTTTCATCTTCACCAGGTTCTGGGCATTTTTCAGAGTTGGGAGGAAAAAAAAGTGCAATGCAACAACAGGGTTCAAAATTATTAATGGATATAAACACTGTCTTAAGAAGTATTTTGAATATAATCTATGATCTACGTGAATTTAAGATTCGTCTGGAAAGTTATGATGATTTAAAAATTCCTGCGAAAAAAGATGCTGCTATTTTGTCTTTAAAACAATTATGGATGGATAAAGTTGATATAGAGAAAGGAAACTCAAGCATAAAAGCCATGGCTTTAGGCCAAGCAGGTTTTGCAACTTTAATTGATGCTTTCCTTGTGGCAAAGACCACCAAGGATGTTGAAAAAATCGATCTTAATCAAAGAGTAAAAAGAATCCTTATTCCAAGAATAAATGATTTTAATGCCTGGTTAGGACAATCTGAAAGTGAATTGAGAAAGAGATATGAGATTGAAAGAACTTACTTAAGAAGTCAAGTAAATAGTTTGAAACTATATTCTCGTTGGGCTAGACCTTATCTAAAAGCAGCTCAAGAATTAGAAATGAAAGATCAAGGAAGAAATCCTGAAATGGTAAAAGTTTTCAATACCCTCTTACTAGAATTAACACTTTTAGGGAAGAGAAACTTGGATATAAAAGGATTATCTATAGAAGAGAGCTTTCCAAAAGAGTTTTCCAAAGAGAAATTTCTTAATAATCTAAAAAGAAATTACCATAGTTGTATTTTAGTTGACTTTAGTTACCGTGGAATCCCAAACAAAGTTCAAGGAACACAACATTATTCATTCGGAGGAAAAGCGCAAGTTACTTTCAAAGCATATGCATTAAATGATGATGAAATAAAGATGTTAGAAAAAAAACTGGGAGAAGATGATGTAGAATCTGCTTTAAATTTGATTGATGGAATAACCCAAGAAAGTTTAGATCAATTAAAAGAAGATTTAGATTATTTTTTAGGAGATGAAGAAGAAGCTAAAGAAGAAAGACCCAAAGATAAATCAAATCCTTTTTTGGCATTATTTGGGTTCTACAATGAAAAACCAAAGAAAGAAACTCCGAAAGAAAAAAAAGAGGAAAAACCTTTTCAAGTTTCTCCAGATAATTGGTATGAAAAAACATTCTTTAGAGCAAAATCTGCAGAAGATGCAAGGGAAACAATGTTCTCTATCTTTGATGTTTACAAAAAGGCACATGGAATGGCAAGTTTTACTTAGCAAAAAAATTAAATATTATTTCTTATTAGTTATCTCATGAAAAAAGAAGAAAAAAATCTTGAAGAAGAGTTGGAAGAAGACTCAAAAGAAGATAAAGAAGAGAAACCTGAAGAGATTGACAAGATAGGAAAAATAAGGAAGATCAAGTTAAATAAAATAAAGCCTTCTGATGAAAAAGGGTTTGAAAATTTTGTTGATTTAGATGAAGATTCTAAAGTAGTTTTGGAAAAACCAGAAACTTCTCAAAAAAGTTTAGAAATTGCAGTTGGTTCAGAACCAATAAATAAAGACCAAAAAAACCTTCCTTCAAAAAAAGAAGAATCTTTCAAGTATTCTATTGAAGGAGATTTCCAAAATTCAAAAAAATATAATTCTTTTGGAAAAGCTTATAGTGCAGAAAAAATAGATGCCCTAGTTACAAGAGATTTTCCAATAAGTTCAAATGACGGTATTGTTTCAGAAAGAATTTCCTCCTCATTGAGAGAAAAAGCAAGCTATCACCATAAAGGGTTAGACAGTATTGAAAACAATGAAGTTTTGTCAACAACTACTTTTGGGGAATTTGAAAAAAAGAAGAATGATGCAATGAGTAGAAAAATAAAATACTCTCCGTCGGAACATTAATCAATAGATATTTAAATAATTTTAAACTATCAATACCATGGCAGAAAAGAGAGATTATTCTATTGGAGAAGTTTATCAGGGAGGTTATTCCACTCTAGATCCAAAGAAAAATGAATATTTTACAGGATATAATGCTACTGCAGGTTCAATAGGATTAACGACAAATCCTCAGGCAACATTCAAATTATCTTCAGATTTTTCTACAAAACTTTCTTCAGGTGTAAAACATATGGAATTAGCCTTGGTCTCTCCGAAATTTTTCGACAATACTCCAAAACAAGAATTAAAAGAAGTTACTCGTTTGGCAAAATTAACTGGTTCTGAGGTTTCAGTCCATGCTCCAGTTATGGACTCGGCTGGAATGAGCAGAGATGGGTGGAGTGAATCCTATCGAGAAATGGCAGAAACGAAAATTACAGATTACATAGATAGGAGTCATGAAGTAAACCCTACAGGAAACACTACGGTAGTTTTTCATACTTCTGATGGAATTCCTGCTTCTACATGGGAAACTTTGGGCAATGAAAATGAAAAAAGAAAAGCAAAAAAATTGTTAGTTATCGATAGAGAATCGGGGAGAGGAATTATCCCTCTTGAAAAAGAAACCCTTTATTATCCAGATCTAGCTGAATTAAAAGAAGAAACAATCTCCAAATTAAATAGTGGAACCTTAAAACCAGAACAGATTACTCCCCAACATTATAAAAAAACAAATCTTGCAGAAGGAACAACTTTTTCTCCAGAAAGAAGATTACAATCTCAAAATAGAACTCAATGGGATAACGAAATGAAAAAAATTCTTTTTGAAGCAGAAGCTGCAGAGAAAACTTTAAGGATGGTTAATCCAATATTTAGAGAAAAATATGCTTTACTAAGAAGCAAAAATTTGGATCCTTCAACACTATCTTCTTCTGAAATGGAAGAAATAAAAAAAGTTCATTTTGCCGCAGAACATATAGAAGAAGCTTCCTTGCATCTTAAAAATAGTTTTTCCAAAGCCTATAAATTGTTTAAGGAAGATGGCAATCAAGAGGCTATGAATGAATTAACAAGATTATCTGATAGTTATAAAAATAATTTGGGAATCAATGATCCAAAATCATTAAGATCTTTTGACCCTCAAATTCAATCAAATGCGATAACAAACTTTGTGGATACTCTTTCAGGAATTATTCCAACACAATTTGTTTCTTTAGAAGAGTTTGCAACTGAAAAATCTTCTCAAACTTTTGGCAATGCTGCTTTTAATGCTTATGATAAACTTGGAGATAAAACTCCCATAATTGCAATTGAAAATCCTCCTGCAACAGAATTTGCTTTGAGCACAGGTGAAGATTTAAGAAATCTTGTTGTGGCTTCAAGAAAACAGTTTGCAAAAAGGTTAGTAAGCGAAAAAGGAATTGGGAAAAAAGAAGCTGATAAAATTGCTGAAAAACACATAGGTGCAACTTGGGACGTTGGACATATAAATATGCTTCGTGCACAAGGATTCAATGAAAAAGATATAATAAAAGAATCTGAAAAAATTGCTCCCTACTTGAAACATGTTCATTTATCTGATAATTTTGGTTTAGAACACACAGAATTGCCAATGGGAATGGGAAATGTTCCTATGAAAGAAATTATGGAAAAACTTGGTCAAAAGGGATTTGAAGCCAAAAAAATTGCTGAAGCAGGTGAATGGTGGCAAATAATGCAAAAGCCTCCTATAGTAGAATCCTTTGAAGGACTGGGTTCTCCAATATATACCGATGGAGTTGGCCCTTTCTGGAATCAAACAGCAGGTTTTCAACAAGGATACATGGGAGGATATGGACAAATGCTTCCCACAACACATTTTACCCAACTTTATGGTGCAGGTTTTTCAAGTGTTTCTCTCCCAAAAGAACTTGGAGGTAGAGTTGGCGGAGGAGCTGGAGGAAGAATGGGTGGGGGAAGAGAATAAAAAGAAACTTTAAAAAGTAGCATTGATTACTACTAGGATAAACAAAAAGATGGTTAAGAAAACTACGAGAAAGAAAACTTCTAAGAAGACAACAAAAAAAAGTTCTTCTAGTAAAAAAAAGTCTAGTGAAACAAACATTCCTACTCTAAACTTAAAAAATGAACATGATATTGCAATGGATTTTGCTGTCAAAGCTTATAAGAAATTTGATAAATTAGTAAAATCAATTATTTTATTTGGATCTACAGCAAAACATTCTCAAACATTAGGTTCTGATATTGATATAATTTTAATCTTAGACGATGCAATGGTTAAATGGGATCAAGAATTAATTGCATGGTATAGAGAAGAATTAGAAAAATTAGTTAATGCCAATCCTTATAAAACAAGTTTACACATAAATACAATAAAATTAACCACTTGGTGGGAAGATCTTTTAAGAGGAGATCCTGTTGTATTAAACATAATCCGTGAAGGTGAAACTATGATTGACTTGGCAGGATTTTTTATGCCTTTGAAACATCTTCTTGTTGAAGGAAAAATAAAACCTTCTCCAGAAGCAATTTATAGTTGTTTACAAAGAGCACCAATGCATATTTCAAGAAGTAAGGCCGCAGAACTTGGTGCAATAGAAGGGTTATTTTGGTCAATGGTGGATGCATCTCACGCCGCTTTGATTGCAGCAAATATTATGCCTCCTTCTCCAGAACATATCCCTAGAGATTTAAAAGAGACTTTTGTAAATACTGGAAAATTGAAAACAAAATACGTAATGTGGTTTAGAGATCTATTGATGCTTCACAAGAAAATTCAACACCGTGAAATTTCTGATTTGAAAGGCGTTGAAATTGATGACTGGCAAGCAAAAGCAGAAGAATTTTTAGAGACTATGGC
Source organism: Nanobdellota archaeon (assembly GCA_020430505.1). Taxonomy (GTDB): domain Archaea; phylum Nanobdellota; class Nanobdellia; order Pacearchaeales; family GW2011-AR1; genus EX4484-71. Next base: position 43,447 of record JAGQJT010000003.1, read on the forward strand.
TCAATTAGTTAAAGACCTAGTTTTGTAATTTATTTGGAAGATTTTTAGCTAATTCGACGTAAAAATCATAATCAGAATCTGTTACGCCCTTGTAACCTAAAACAAAATATTTTCTGTTAAGTGACCCTTTTGTTTTATTTGAATTAAACTGCATTAATCTATAAAGAGGTTCTCCATTATGCGAAAATTTAGTTTCGTCCATGACAATTAGATTATCTTGATCAAGATCTTTGTCCACAATAACTGCAAATGAATTTTGTTTTTTTCTGATATCATAATATCCTAAAATAGTTCCCAAATTTAATGAATTAAAGTTGCATGGTCCAACTTCTCTTAAATGAATTGCATCTAGGATTTTATGCTTTTTAAAAAATCTCTTTTCAGGGGAAATTTTTTCATTATGAATCTTTTTTTTTCTACTTCCAATTCCCATCTGTTTTCCCATAATTAGAAAAATAGAATTGTTCTTTTTAAAAATTATTATAATAAAAGTATAAAAATAAAAAATTAAGATTTGCTTAGATCAAGTACTTTTTGCACAAGGTCATTCCTTCTAAGCTCTTCAACTTTAGTTCTCTTACTTGAAGTGAAAGAAGTTTCACTAGCTCCAACAAATTCTTGATACAGAGCATATTTTGAAAGTTCTTCTTGAGCCTTAAGCTTCTCTTCAGTAGGAGATTTTGATGAGTTTAAGGTATGTTTTGCATCATTTATTTTATCTCCTAATTCTGAAAATTTAAGATTTGCTCCTTCTCCAAGGTCATCTTTTACTCCCAAAGCTTGGGCATAATCACTAATAGTAGAATCTCCAATTATCGACTGGTACTTTTCAGTAAAAATTTCAACAGCCCTTTTAAGACCCACTTTGTATGCTTCTGCGCTTAAACCTAAATCAATACCTTCCCTTCCAAATGTGGCCAAAGTCCAAGCAGCTTCATCTGTTTGACGATTGTCATAGAACTTATTTGCAAGCAAAGCCCATGAATACTTATTAAGCATTTCTCCATTTATCCCGGATTTTTCGTCTTCTGCCATATTCTTTTTAGTTTAAACCTCCTTTCAAATAGTTTTTACTAGGATTTTTCAATTTGAAAACTTCATATTGAAGGTTAATTGCTTGATCTAATGCGCTCTTATCCCCCTTAACATCATATTTTTCAATTTGATATATTGTTTTTTCATTCAGTTCATTGATTATTTTTTCCACTTTTTTCATATTATTTACTACATTTCAAACTTTATAAATGTTTCTATTTGTTACCATTGCAGGAAAGTAACAATTATTCCTTTTCTAAATTTTCGTATTCTACTCTGATCTTTCCAGGTATTTTAGAATTGATTTGTCTTATTAATTTTCTTGCCAAAATTAATCCTTTCTCGTTAGGAAGTCCCAAAACAAAGAGCTTTGAGCCTTTCTTAAGTATTGCTGCCTTGTTCATTGATTTTCCAAAAGAGAGTTGCATTCCTGTTTGCATTCTATCTGCCCCAGCCCCAGTAAGCATTTTATTTTCTCTTTGAACATGATGTGGGAATGGAACAATCTTAAAGTAATACTGTCCTCCAAGCTCTTTATCCAGTTTTTTATTTATGTACTGTCTGCATGATTCCATTGCATTATTTCTTATTTGAACTTTTTCCATTGAAACAACTGTTAGAACGTGAGGTAGTTTTCCTTTGTTGAAATCAGAAGTCTTACCCATGTCAAACTTAACAATCTTATGTGCCGGCATTGTTTTTATGAAGGCCTTAGTCCTCTTCTTAGAACTTCTAGTATAAGGTGTAACTTTTCTTTTTGAATATGCGTTTGCTTTTCTCAAGCCCATGTGCCATCCTCCTGAATCTTTTTAGAGATATCCCTTAATTTTTCACTCATGTCAAGATCTTTAACTCCTTGTTTTCTGAGTTTGAAATAAACATTTTCGTTTTTTGATTTAACTGGTTTTTTCTCAATTTCATAATCATTATAAATGGGGTATTGCATTTCTTCTCTTGGATTCATTTTATCTCAACCTCGGTTGTAACTGCTTGACCAGGTAAACCTTTCTCGAAAATAGCTCTAACTGCACCTTTATTTCCATGCGGTGCTGCAATCTTTCCTTTAATCACTTTTCCAGCAGGACTCTTCCACTCAACAGCTTTTCCCACAAATTTTTCTGCTTTTTCTCTGTTTGTTGATTCTGGAATCTCAATTATAAAATGTCTTTCATGAATAGTGTGTCTTCCACGTCTAAATTGTACAACTTTGCCTTTTGTCATTTTGCTTTAATGGCATAAACGAAATCAAAGAGATTTCAGTTTTGTCATGTTAGATAATTGAGAAATTGGTTTATAAAGATTGCCTTTGAACTTTATTGATTGGCGAAATAAAAAATAGCTGTATTAACAGCTTTTCTAGATAAAATATCAAAATCATCTAATTGATTGATTTTATTCTCTTCAAGATACTCTTTTATTGCTTTTTTCTTAAGCTTAGATTCAGTATGAACTTCTTTTAATGAATTGATCAAATATCCAATTTTCTTAACAAAACTTGGTTTATTTGAAAATTTTTTATTAGTTTCTATTACCCTATCTAACCTCCCCATTTCAAAAAGATGTGCTTCTAAACCTCCATTAGTATTTTTAATTGATTCTTCACCAACTTTGATGATTGTGCTTCCAAATTTTCCATAAAAAGGCTTTTCAATAAATTCTGTTTTAGAATTATAACCAAGCCCATTTGTAATAATAGACTCTATCTTCATTTGCATAGGGGTTTGGTTTATATCGAGCATAATCTAAAATATAAATTTCTCTTTTTAATTATTTGTGTGTTCCAAAACAAAAATTCTTCTCCCAACAATTTGATTTTCTCTGAATTCATCAATTCCTTCTCCAATTAAATTCAATCCTGTTGCTTCACATATGTCCTCAATATTGCAACTTTTTCTCTTTTTTCCAACCCTTATCAAAGGACTTGTAAAAACAAATTTTCCAGAAACTTTCTTTTTCAAGTTGTTTAAAACTTCGCTCATTAAAATCTCAAATTCTCTTAATGTCTTTTTCGCATTTTCTTTGGTGGGAGTTTTTCTCAAAATTTGACCTAAATCTGGTTCAGTGGCAATTCCCTGGCTTTCAGAAATTTCAACTTTTCTTGAATCCTCATTGAACAAATCATAATTATCTTTATCAAATTTAAACCATTCAAGATTCTTTTTGGCCCCTTCAATTGCTCTTTTATCTCTATCAATCCCAATAACTTTAATTCCTTGATTCAAAGCCTCTTCCAAGACAACTCCAATTCCACAAAAAGGATCAACAAGCTTTTCTCCTTCTTTAACTTCTGAAAGATTTATTAAAATCTTAGCTAATCTAGGAGAAATAGCAAGAGATTCTCTACGAACTGGTTTTTCCATATCTCTTCTTTCAATTTCTTCGTAGTCTGATTTTTGGGTAATCTGTCCAAAGTAGACAATTTCTTCATTTTCAAAAACAAAGTATTCTTCATCTAAATTTTTTGAACCAGGAAAATTAACTTTTTCCCCAGATTGCAAATCCATTTTATCATTTGAGGGTTTGAAAACAGCTTTTAATTTTTCAGATTTAAACCTTTTTTTTAAATAACGAAGGACCTCTTCTTCACTTTCAGAAAAATTCCAAAGGCAAAAATTAATATTATTCTTTTCTCCCACATAAATTTCCTTTTCATCAATTAAACCAAAAATCTCCTCTTTTGTTCCCTCTGCCAAAACCTCTCCAATTGAAATTGTCCCTCCAAGATTTTTTATGCTTCCATCCGCAAAGTTTTTATCAATGTTTACCAAAAAACCATTTAATTTATTGAATTCATTAAAAAGCTCAATTGAATTTTTTTTAAAATAGGATTTTATCTCTAGTTGAGACAATTCTACATTCCTTCCCAGAATAAACAAATACTTCATAAACTCATAAGAAAAACCACTTTTATAAATCCGCGTAATCACAGAAATTCTTAAATATCTTTTTTTATTTAAAATTAGATGCCTTTTGCAAACGAAAAGTATGATTCAATTTATGATTTAGCATTTAAAAAAAGAAAGCATAATCCAAAAATCAGCAACGAAAAGGCTATAGAAGCTGCATTGGTAGCATTATTTAAATATTCAAGCCGAGATACAATGATTAAACTTATGGGCCTCAATACTTATTTGGAATATTTGAATTTAAAAGAAGAACATTTCAAAGATTCAGTTTATGTTTCAAATGAGGAAGAAATAATAAAAAAATATTATTTAATTGCTGGAGAATTAAGAAAAAGACATTTCAACAACTCAGGATTGGAGAGTACAATAATTGCCCATGGCATGGAAAATAAATTCAAAGTTTAAATTAAAATCTCAAACTTCCCAATTTCTTTTTTAATCAAATCAAATACTTTTGGATCAACTTCAACTACTTGTTTTGATTTTTGATTATCTATTGATTTTTCAACCTCTTCCATAGAGGAATCTTCAACCTTAGTAGTTATTTTTTTAACTTTTCCAGATTCAAATAAAAAGGTTTTTCCATCACAGTTCAAAATTTCAATAACTTTATCTTTTGTTTTCAATCTCATTCTTCCTTTTTCTAAAGAAGCTAAATCGCATCTTTGAGAATACTCAACTAAATCATTCATTAAAATTTCCGCATCTTTTCTTGCTATATCTATTTTTTGAGAATTTGATTTTCCTTTTTTGAACTCTTGTCTTGCAGAGACAATATTCTTCAAAATTCTTAAATCTTGAGGGGAAAATTTTCCTTTTTTAACAAAGTCTTTTTCAAAAGATTCTATAGTTTTTTCTTGAGGCATTTTTCCTACAATTGATTTTAATAATTCAAAAGTATCTTTATGGATTTGATCGATTGTTTTTTCGTTAAATCTTTTTTCAATTTGGATTCTAAGTTCTTTTAATCTTTTTATAAATTCTTCAGTACCCTTAAGAAAACTATCAATTTCAACACCTTTAATCTCTTTTATTTTTTCATGTTCATAGTCTCTCCAAGTATTAACAACTTTTTCTAAAAAATCAACATATTTTTTTTCAATCATTTTTGTTTCATAGAAATCTTTCTTAAATTCTTTAACTAGTTCTTTCTTTGCATTTGGAGGGGCTCCTCCATTAAGCATAACCATTGCTTGTGCAGGAGTTGTTACTCCCCAAAAAACATTTGTAAAAACATCGCTCATAAGAGTTCTCTTACTTCTTGGAATTACTTCATCTCCCATAGACATAAACATCTCAATGGCTTCAGGGGATGGTTTTAATTTACCCATTCTTAACAAAGATTTCCAAGGCATAAATGTTCCTCTATCATAAATTGGAACTCCATCTCTTATGAAAGTGAACATAACTGGATGAGCATCTTTAACAGCATCCCAGAATTCAGTTAACAAATAAATTTGTGGCTCTAATTTATTTTGAACACCTGCCAGAGAAGAAGCTTCCATAACATACTTGTATATAATCCCTCTAAGCCTTTCTTTTAATTCTAAACGAGGCATTCTTTTAACATCAGTGTCATTAATTATGACAAAGACATCAACATCAGAAGTTTTTACAGTATCTCCTCTTACAATACTTCCACCCATAACATATGAAACAACATACTTTTCAAATTTTTGCAAAACCAAAGATTTGTGAATTTCTGCAACTCTTAATCCGCCAAGAATTCCTTTATCAAACAAAGGAAATGACATCGAGATAGCAGAAGACAATTCAAATTTTTGATCCATGCAAATTTCCCAAATTTCCGAAACCGGTCTTATATGTAACCAAACTTTTTCCTTTGACTTTTCTAATTCTTTTACAATTTCTTTTTGAATTTTTGGAGCTTCCTTTGCTTTTTCATCAGGAATTATTAAATTTAAATGAACAAATTTTTCAGATTCTTTCGGAGCTTCTTCTTCCTCGATAAAAAACTTAATTGATTGAGGAGGCAAAACACTTATTGCTTGAACAAATTTATATTTTTTTGTTATAAAATTCTTTATTTTCTCTAATTCTTTTTTTGTTTTTTCAAACTCTTTTTTTGCATTTTCCTGTTCCTTTTGAACATCTGGTTTTTGATAATGATTATTTGTTTCCATTCCAGGAATGTTATCAGAACTTGTTGCACTCATGAAATAAAATATTTATAATCCTTTATAAAACTTGTTACTTAAGAGTTGTGAGAATTAATCTTTTAAGATTTTCGCGCCTCGTACCCCGAGAAAAGAATCCGAGTAGGAACGATCCCAGTTGCAGCTGAAGAGCGCCCCGCCAAAGTAGGCGGAAGACCTCGCAACTGAATTATTATCTTTATCAGGAGCCAAATAATGAAAATCTCCTTCTTTAACAGAAGTTTTTGGAAGACCTTGTTTTGTGGTGTCCCCTAAGTTATCATTTAAATTGATTCCAGGATCTTTATCTTCTAAAAGAGTGTTTCTAACAAGTAATTGTTTGTTTTGTGGAATTAATTCCCCGTTTTTTAAATCATGATTAAAATGAATGTAAAGTTTATTGTCTTTGAACCTGAAATCTGCATCATGCCACTCTGCTCTCCAAGGAGATTGAACTTTAATTATGTCATCTCTGATTTTACTTAGATAATTTTGTCCTAATTTGGTTCCCTTAACATTATAAACATTAATTTTTCCTTCTGCCCCTTGATTAATCAAGTCTAGAAAAGTAAAATGCTCTAAAGGATTTGTTGTTTTATTTCCAAGCATTAAATTTAATTTCAATGCTTTTTCCCAATTGATATCTCCAACAAAACCTCTACCCAAAGCATCTTTTGAAGTGTTTCTTAAAGTTAAACCCAATTTTTTTCCAACTTCCCCAACAGCAGAATTGTAAGCAATTCTTCCTAGAGAAACAGCAAAATCATAATTCATTTTAGAAAATTCTTGAGGCACTCTAATCCAATTTTTGTTATCTAATTCGGCTATTTGCTCAATTTTTGATTCTCCCTTTTGATATTTTATATTAAGAACATCTGCTATCTTAGATAAAATAGAGTAATTTTTTTCGCTCAACCCAATTAAATCTGGTGCCATAAAAAAGAAGAGAAATTCAATTATTTAAATCTTTCTATCTTGTTACTTCTTAATAATTACAAAATTAAAAGTGGTCCCAAGCAGAATCGAACTGCTGTCTACGCGGTGTAAACGCGTTGTCTTAACCACTGGACTATGGGACCAATAGAAAAATTAGAATTTAGTGAGTTAAAAATCTTTTGATTTAGAAAATGCGCGAGCCGGGATTCGAACCCGGGTCACTTCGTTGGCAACGAAATATACTAACCACTGTACTACTCACGCTTCAAATTATCTGATACTCCTACATTTAAAAGATTTTTTAAATTACTTTTTCTTACAAACATTAAGAAAAGATGGTGTATATTCCAATTTTAGCGGGTTTGGCTTTAGCCACAGGAACAATAATAGAAAAACTTGTTCTCATGAAAAGAAAAATAAGTGCTGAATTCTACGAAACAATTGGTTTTTTCGCTTTAATTCTTGTAATGACCCCATTTATTTTCTTCTTTTGGAAAATGGATTCTCAAGCATTGGCTTTTCATAATATAATAATTTTCTCCATAATAGTTATTCTTGCTGTTCTTGCTAATTATTTCACTTTTAAGGCCATGAAAAAAGGAAAGCTTTCAAAAATAGAGCCTGTTAAAGTCACTGAACCTCTTTTCACAATAATTCTTGCAGTAATTTTCGGTTTATTTTTTACAAAAGGAATATTCAGTAGCAATCCAAGAATAATCATTCCAGCAATAATAGGAGGAATTGCTTTAATCTTTCCACATATAAAAAAACATCACTTAGAATTCAATAGAAATTTCAGATTAGTTCTTCTAGGAAGTTTTCTTTTTGCTTTAGAACTTGTAGTTTCGAGATTGATTTTAGATTACTACAATGGTTTAACATTTTATTTTTTGAGATGTAGTTTCGTATTCATAATTAGTCTAATTGTTTTTAGGCCAAAAATAAGAGGCAAACTTAATAAAAAAATCTCTTTCCACATACTGATTGCGAGCATAATATGGATAGGATATAGATTACTTCTTTATTATGGATATGAACGATTAGGAGTTATAGAAACAAGTCTAATGGTTATGCTTGGACCGGTATTCATTTACATATTTGCATGGAAATTTCTTCATGATAAACCAACATGGAAGAATTTATTAGCTTCCGTGGTTATACTCCTTTGCATAGTGTTCACAACTTTATTTTAAAATGGTAAAAGAAGGTCTAACCAACCTAGAAGCAAAAAAAAGACTTAAAAAATTTGGTAGAAATGAATTAGAAAAAAGGGGCAAAGCGAACCCCACAAAAATTTTTATTTCTCAATTCAAATCGCCATTAATAATCATCTTAGTTGTTGCCGCATTAGTTTCTTTTTCTGTAGGGTTTCTTCCAAATCAAGACCCACATACAATTGATACAGTTCTAATTCTTGTAATTGTGTTGGCTTCCGGGATTTCGGGTTTTATGCAGGATTATAAAGCAGAAAAAACGATAGAAGCTTTGCAAAAAATAGCAACTCCAAAATCAAAAGTAATCAGAGATGGAATAGAACTAAAGATAGACATAACTGAAATTGTCCCTGGAGATTTAGTTATTTTAGAGGAAGGAGATGTGATTCCTGCAGACTGTAGAATCATCCAATTATTTAATATGGAAGTTGATGAATCCACTTTATCTGGAGAATCAAGTGCTGTTTCAAAAAAATTAAATGATGAAGTATTCAAAGGAACATTTGTTAGTTCCGGAAATGCACAAGCACTTGTCCTCAAAACAGGAATGAAAACTAAAATTGGACAAATCGCAGACAAGCTCCAAGATATAAAAGATGAAAGGACATCCTTTCAAGAAGAAATCTCAAAAATAAGCAAGAAAACTATTTATGTAATCTCAGGAATAATTGCAATAATTTTTATAATAGCCTTAATAAAATACAATATCTATCGTTCACTTTTGATGTCCATTTCTTTGGCTGTTGCAGCAATCCCAGAGGGTTTGCCAGCAGTTTTAGTTTTAGTTTTGGCCATTGGAGGAAAAGTTATGGCAAGCAAAAATGCCCTGGTTAGGAAACTCAATGTTGTTGAATCAATTGGGGCCGTAGATATAATCTGCACTGATAAGACAGGAACTTTAACAAAAAATGAAATGGAAGTAACAAAAATTTTCTCAGAAAACCAAACTTTTGATTTAAAAAATATCTCAAAACAAGACGTTGAAAAAATAAAGCAAATTCTTTTGATAGGAAAATTGTGCAATAATAGTAAGATTTCATATAATGAAAATAAAGAAAAGATGTACTTCGGGGATCAAACAGAAATAGCTTTAAAAAAAGTTTCAGAAAGATTTTTGAAAGACGAAAAAGGCTTCGAAAAAATTCAAGAAATTTCATTTGATTCAAAGAGAAAGATGATGACTTCTGTTTATAAAAAAGGTTCAAAAGTGTATCTTTTTTCAAAAGGAGCTCCAGAAGTTCTAGTATCAAAGTGCAATAAAATTTACATAAATGGAAAAGTTAGGGCAATAAGGCCTTCTGAAAGGAAGGAAATATTGAAAAAAAATAATGAATTTGCATCTCAAGCATTAAGAGTTCTTGGATTTGCATTTAGGGAAACTTCAGAAAAAGATTATCGTGAATCAGATTTAGTTTGGGTTGGCTTACAAGCAATGATTGACCCCCCTAGAAAAGAAGTTGCACAGGCAATAAAAGATTGTTCAACTGCAGGGATAAGAGTAATAATGGTTACTGGAGATAACCCTCAAACAGCGAAAGCAATAGGAAAAGAAATTGGTTTAGATAACAAGTTTGTAATAACTGGAGACCAAATAGAAAAAATGTCTGATTCTGATCTAAAGAAAAAACTAAAAGAAGTTTCAATTTTTGCTAGAACTTCCCCATTTCATAAACTAAGAATTCTTAAAATATTGAAAAAAGAATCGAGGGTTGCAATGACCGGAGATGGAGTCAACGATGCACTGGCTCTAAAAAAAGCAGATGTTGGAATCTCCATGGGTATTAGGGGAACAGATGTGGCTAAACAGGCAAGTGATATAATCCTCTTAGATGATAATTTTGTCACAATTGTTGATGCTGTGAGAGAAGGAAGAAGATCTTTTGATAACATAAGGAAATTCATAAACTATCTTTTTGTTTGTAATCTCGCCGAAGTGGGAGTTTTGTTTTTTGCAACTTTATTTTTGACTTTGAAAGAACCAATCCTTTTGCCAATCCAAATTCTTTGGATAAATCTTCTAACAGATGGAATGCCAGCTTTAGCACTTGGATTAGATCCAGCAAGGCCCAATATAATGAACGAAAGACCAAGGAAAAAGAACGAACCAATAATAAACAGACAACTCGCTTGGATTATAGGAATTATTGGATTTAAAAAAATATTAATTTTGCTAGCAACATTTTTCATAATAAGAATGATTGGAGGAATTGAGCAAGCAAGAACTGCTTTATTCACAGGATTCATATTGTATGAGTTTGTAAGAATTGGTTCAATCCGTTCACAAGAAAAATTAGGTTGGTGGGATAACAAATGGCTTCTTCTCGCACTAGGAATCTCTTTAATACTTCAATTTATAGTTGTTTACACTCCTTTGAAAAACTTATTCCACATAGCCCCTCTTGGGTTATATGCTTGGGTAGTCTTAACAATAGGAGTCTTAATAGCTTATTTTGTAGCAATTTGGGTGACAAAGATAATCGTAAAGAGGATACCGAACTAATGTTATACGACATCCATGCCCACTTAGATTACTTCAAAGATGAAGAAATAGAAGAATTAGTAAAAAATGCGGAAAAAGCGAATCTAAGAATAATAATTGGAAATTCCACTGATTTGGAATCTTGTAAAAAATCACTTGAGATTTCAAAGAAATACAAAATAGTAAAATTTGCAGCAGGCCTTTATCCGAATCCAAAACTAACAAAGAAAAACTTAGAGGAATTTGAAGATTTTGTTCTAAAAAATAAAAAAGAAATTGTTGCTATTGGTGAAATTGGAATGGATTTTAAAGAATTTCCTTTATCTTCAAAAAACAATCAGAAAAAAGTTTTTGAGTTTCAATTAAAACTTGCTCAAAAGCTAAGCATTCCAATAATAATTCATTCAAGGAAAGCAGAAAAAGAAGTTATTGAAATTCTTAAGAATTATCCAAAAGTGAAAAAAATAATGCATTGCTTTTCTGCAAAATTCAAATTAATTAGAGAAGCAAATGAAATTGGTTGTTATTTTTCAATTCCTCCAAACGTTGTAAGAAGTGAGCATTTCCAAAAAATGGTTAAAGAACTTCCAAAAGAAAAAATGCTATTGGAAACAGATTCCCCTTATCTTTCTCCTTTTCCAGGAAAACAAAATCAACCGGCTTATGCTTTTGAGACTGTAAAAATGATTTCTCTACTTTGGAAAATGCCAGTAGAAGGAGTTGAAAAGATTTTATGGGAGAATTATGAGAGAGTTTTCTAATTCAGAGATAAAAGAAAATTAAATATAATCGCTGTTAGTTCTCCTTTAGCTTTTCCAATACTAAAGCAAAGAAAAATGGAACAAAGTGAAATGATTTTCTGTTAAGAAAATTTCTGCAGAGTTTGATTTGCAAACTAAAAAACTTTAATATAACAAATCAAATTGAAACTAAGCAGTGTTATATTCTTACGTTAGTAATTCGAGTTGTTCAGTGATTTGTTTGAGAAAGTTTTCGACTTCAGATATTGAAAATTGAATATAATCCTTGTTAAATGAGGGTGAGCGTAGCGAAAGGCTGCAAGCCGTCCCCGAGGATTTGCGAAGCAAACCGCAGAGTTGAAACTTAGTCCGTACAAGTGCGAAGCACCTTCAAATAATACATGAAAGGGCAAAATTAACGTTCTAAATGTTTGAGAAACCATTCATTACTTAATTCTACAAGTTTGTTAACATGCTCTGTAAAATCATGATCTGCATTTTCAACAATTTCTAATTGTGACTCTTTTGATAATTGCTTCAAAGCATTCTTTGAATCTTCAATAGGAATACTGGTATCTTTAGTTCCTTGAATTATTAAAACTGGACAAGAAATTTCTTTTAGTAACTCTTTTTGATTAACAGAGTCTCTGTCTGTTAACATTTGTTTATCGATGTGATATATTTCTCGAATTGCATTTTTTCTCGTTCTAGTAAAATATCCTTTTTCTGTCAATTCTTCAAGTTGTTCTTTAGAAAGTTTATCTTCCCATCGATATCTTACTTTATTGGTTACTGGGGACCATAAAACAATGGTTTTAATTTCAGGATTATATGCGTATAAAGATACTAATGCTCCTGTGCTATGTCCGAACAAAGCAATATTTTCAAATCCTTTAGATTTTACAAAATTGATTGCTGATTTTAGGTCTTCAACTTCTTTTCCGATTGTTAATGTATCGTCATCACTTTCTCCACAGCCACTAAAATCAAAAGCTAACGTATTAAATCCTGATTCGTTTAATTTATTTGCAACTGCATCTAATTTACCGCGTTCAGATTTGTCATTTGCTAAAGCGTGGGATAAAATGATGATTGATTTTGATTGAGAAGTTTGAAGATTACCTACTAAAGATAGATTTCTAGAATTTTTGAAAATAACCTTTTCCATACTAAAATAGAATTACTTAGAATATATAAAGTTAAGTTAATTTTGCCCCTTAGAAAGAAAAAGGACTAAGTTTCAATTTCATTTAATCCTTGTTAAGTGACCCGAACGAAACGAAGTGGAGTGAGAGCGCAGCGTGGCTTGAGTAATTTTTAGGGCGTTGTAATGTAAGCCAGTAAACAGAAGATTGTTATTAGAGCAGATGAAATATGCCATTCAGAATCATCTTTCTTTTTGATAAAGAAAAAATAAAATCCAACAAATACAAAAAGTAGTGCTAGATAGAAATATGGAAATCTAAAGTTTGCTAAATAACATAAGTATAAGTTGTAAGCAATTAATGAATATGCAAATATTCTGTCAGCAATTCCAAACTTTTTTTCTTCAGAATAATGATAAATCGAAGAGAATATCATAACAGAGAGTATTAATGCTGAATGGAAAAAAAGTTGTTGATACAAAGCAATAACTAAAGGAATTGCGAAAAAGAAATTGCTCCAAACTTTAGATTTCAATTGCATAGTATTTATTTTTTCTTTATAGATTATAAATCTTCTGTTAGCCCTAAAAATTATTTCACTTAACAGACTTTATATGCACTATTCAAATATTCTGCATATTAAGGTCTGAAAAGACCAATTTATTATTCAGTATTTGGAAATATTTTTAAATCTAACTAAGGAATAATCTCAGGTCCAAAATATCTCTCATACTCAAAATCTTCTTTCTTTAAATCTAAATTTTTTGTTTTTTCCTTAATTTCATTAATCAAATGCTTTATTGTATCGCAAATTAATTCATCTCCTTCTTTTGGCCAAAGCTTTGCATCTCTCCAATATAAACATCTTCCTCCACATATATCCTTAACTTCGCAAACATCACAGGCCTCATCTTCAATTTTAATATTTTTTTCAACGCCTTTTTCAACATCCCCACAATAAAAGTTTTTTACAGAGTTCATAATTGGACAAGCAGATAAATTCCCATTAGTGGTAATTGTGAAATTCCCATAACCTGCTCCGCAAGGCAATCCTTTTTCTTCGTCCCAACTTCTAATTCTATTAAGAATCCCCAGAAATGGATAAATCTTCAAAACATTTCCTTTCTTAATTTCTTCAATCCAAAAATCCAAGAGTTTCGAAATAGAATCATTATAATTCTTAACAAATTCTTCAAATTTTTCTTTATCAAAATCAAACTTGTAAAACCCAGCGTCAATTTGCCAATGTATTGAATCAAACAAGCCCAAACCTAAAATAGCCATAACCTGTTCGTAGATGTCCGTATGGGGCGGTGTTACAACCATTCGAGCAACAATTTCACCTTGGAAACCTTTTTCTCTTATTTTCTTTAAATTATCAATAATTTTATCATAATGAAAGGAACCCTTGTTTTCATTGTCTCTCGCCTTTGTCCCATCAACAGAAACAAGCATTTTACTTAACCTTCTTAAATATTTTTCAGGAATTTTATCTAAAAAAATCCCGTTTGTCTGGATATAAAACTTAACACTCTTTCCTTCAAGAGAATCCATAATTTCAATCATTTTATCAATTTTAACTAATGGCTCGCCGCCATAAAATATGAGAACATCCTCTTTTTTCAGTAATTTTTTAATCTTATCAATATCTACTTCATTATCAAATGGAGTTTCATTATCAAAATCCCATTTTTCTTCAAGTCCATTTTCAAATTCTTTCATAGACTTCTCATAACAGTACTTGCATTTCAAATTACATCTTTCTGTTAAAATTATGTGGTAGTGCATAAGCAAAGAGAATTATCTTAGTATAAAAGCTTTTATAATAAAAAAATTTTGACTCTTTATGAAAACAAAGATTTTGGAAAGCAGCTACATAAGATTTTTATTTTCTGGAGGAATAGTCTTCATACTAGAATATGCTCTAACAATATTTTTGACTGAATTATTGAAAATAAAACCTCATCTTTCATATGCTCTAGCGCTTTTCATAGAATCTTTATTCTTATTCCAATACCATAAAAAAATTACATTCAAATTTAAATCTCAAGATAATAGAATAAAATTAAGATTTGGAATAATTTTTCTTTCTTCATATATTTTAAACTGGGGTTTAACTTACTTGCTTATAAAAAAACTAACTTATTTTGTGGCAATTCCCATAGTAACAACAATTTTATCCCCAATAATTTACTTTGCTTATAAAAAATTTGTTTTTACAAAGAATTAATTGTAACTCCAATTAGCAATTAATGAAAAATATTTAATGGCATCTTCAAGAACTTCTTTATCAAAATTAGCCGAAGATTTACCTGTTTCTTTGTCATTTTTATAAAAATTATATAACAAAAAACCAGCACTATCTCTTTCAACCCCAATGGTTATGGATTCGTTATTCCAAGAATAATTTAATTCAAAAAAATTCCCTGAGTTTTTTTTTAATGATTTATTATTATCCAATTGTTCTTCAGTCACATTTCTTACATTTACATCGTAAGTTTTGCCATTTAAGGTCCTACTTTCAAGATTCCCGTAGATTACCTTTCCTTTTGAATTATCTAATGCTTTCCCCAATGTTTCTTTAAAATCTTCAAACTCTTCTTTATTCATTAAAGAATACTCACCATTTTCCATCTCCACTAAAGAAACACAATTAGGATATCCTATTGCATAATTTTCATCTTCATCCAACTTTCCATTTTCATTCTTATCTATCCATAAAGCAGGAATATATCGATTGTTTTTCCAAAGATAATCGTGAAAATATTCGGATTCTGAAAATTCTATATTTTTCTTATCAAGATACTTTTCTAATTCTGCGCAAGGTTTACAGTATTTGGAGTTTCCTTCAACATAGATTTTTTGAGCATTTGCATTATTTTGAAATCCAAAAAGGCTTGAAATAGCAATTAAAGGTAATAAAACCAATTTTGATAATGTATTCATTGTATAGTAACAATCCTTTTAAAGATTTATAAACCTTTCCAAGAGAAATAAATAATAAATAAAAATTAAATAAATTAATTGCCTGCAGCAGGTTGTTCACAACAGTCAATTACTGCACATCCAAGAGTAGAATGACAATAGGGACCAGCATAACAAGTATCACTTGAACCTGGGCAATGAATTGTGTGACCTGTACAATAACCATAATTACATTTTATTCTCTGAAACTCTTCTGTTAAATCTTCACTTTCCATGTCAAAAGGATTTATTAAAATGCCACTTCCATCCTTTGCAGTTCCACTAGAAGCAGTGTTACACCAATTTGTTTTTAAGGACAATCCTGAATAAGAGCTAGGGCAAGAACATTTTCCATCATCATTAATACATTTAGTAGTCACAGATCCAGTTTCACCATAAACACATGAACCCGCAGCAGTATCTTTACAATAACTTGCAGCCTCCGGATCTCCTCCAAGATTAGCTTCAGTTTGTTCTTTAACCTCAAGCTGAACTTTATATTGGCTTCTGAACAACCAAGGTTTTTTCACATCACTCACTTTAAATTCAGCCCCATCTATAACAACAGTGTCTCCCTCCATTACTTCCTCCACTTTCTGGCCATTTATTTCAACATCAACTGATCCATCATCTTGCTTTTGCACTTCAACATTGTAATTTTTGTCATCTAAGGAAAAAGACCTTAATTCATCCCCCTTAAGACTAACTACCATCCCTGAGATTGAAGCCGCAAAAACAGCACTAACCATTAAGAAACTTAGTAAAATTAAAAAATATTTTTTATCCATTATAAAACCTCCTTTCATTTTTATAACCTATAGCATAATTTAATTAACCTATTATTTAAATTTAACTCAATCCCCCAATATCAAAACCTTTTCCAAAATCCATCTTATTCATGTTCCCTCTTTTATCTGGCTTTGAAGCAATAACATCATCAATTCTCAAAATCATTGTAGCAACTTCTGTTGCAGAACTCAAGGCCTGACTTTTTATTTTGTAAGGTTCTATGATTTTAGCTCCCAGAACATTTTCAACTTTATTTGTAAATAAATTTAATCCAGCGTTTGTTTCTCCAGATTCGTGCTTTGCCTTTAATTCTGTCAGAACATCAATTGGATCTAATCCAGCATTCTCTGCAAGAGTAGAGGGAATAAATTCCAAAGAATTGGCAAATTCTTGAACTGCCAATTGTTCTCTTCCTTCAAGAGTTTTTGCATATTCTTTCAATCTTTTAGACAATTCCATTTCAATAGCTCCTCCTCCAGGGACAACTAATTTGGTTTTCAAAACAGAAGATACATCTCCCAATCCATCCATAAATGCCCTTTCAATTTCATCCAAAACATGATCAGAACCCCCATGAATCAAAATTGTAACTGCCTTGGGATTTTTACATCCCTTTATATGGGTAAATGTTTCATCACTTGCTTTTATCTCTTCAACAATTTGTGCATCCCCAAGATCATATGAGCTCAATTCATTCAAATTACTTACAATCTTCCCCCCAGTTGCTTTGGAAAGCTTTTGCATGTCAGATCTTGAAACCCTTCTACAAGCATAAACTCCCTCCTTAGCCAATAGATAATTAGCAAAATCGTCAATTCCCTTTTGGCAAAAAATAACATTGGCGCCACTGACTAGAACTTTCTCAACAATTCCCCTTATTGCATGTTCTTCTTCCTCAATAAACCTTTGTAATTGATCTGGGGAATTAATTGAAACTTTAGTATCAATTTCAGGATTTTTTAATTCCAAAGGGAAATCAATCAAAGCGATTTTAGCTTCATCAATCTTTTTAGGCATTTCTTGAGAAATTTTTTCTTTGTCTAAAACAATTCCACTTACCAACTCACTATTTTGAATTCCATCGCCTTTAACTTTCTCAATTTTTATATCTTTTAAATCAATTCTTCCTTTATCATAGATAGACTTTACAGCTCTAACAACAATCTCGGAAAATTTCTCCTTTGAATCTTCTGCACCCTTCCCAGTCATCGCAGTCATAGCAACTTGTTTCAAAACCTCTTCATTTTCTGGACTTATTTCCAAAGAGATTTCATTAAGAATTTTTTGCGCTTTTTCTTCTGCAAGTCTGTAGCCTTTTGTAATTGTTGTTGGATGAATTTTGCTATCTAAAAGTTTTTCTGCATTTTCCAAAAGTTTTCCTGCTAGCATTACCGAACTTGTAGTCCCATCTCCAACTTCAGACTCTTGAGTTTTTGCTATTTCAACCATCATTTTTGCCGCAGGATGCTCAATTTGCATTTCACTTAGAATTGTAACTCCGTCATTTGTGACTATAATATCATTATTAGGAGAAACAAGCATCTTATCCATTCCTCGAGGTCCCAAAGTTGTCTTAACGACATCAGAAACTAATTTAGCAGCAAGAATATTATTTCTCTGTGCATCTCTACCAATCATTCTAGAAATGTCTTCAGGTAAAATATCAGACGTCTTTGTCATAAAATAAATTACTATGAGAATTATTTAAAGATTATTGTGGTTAAAACAAAGGAATTTTATCTGAAAGAGGCCCTCTATTTTGAACCCATTCTTTTGGCTCTCCTTCAAAAAAATCTGGAAACTTTTCATAAAGGGCATTTATGAAAACATGCCCCTCTTGCCAACCGTAATTTTGAAAATATTCTCTAACTAAATGCCCATCGTTCTTAGAAATTCCAAATTCCTGAGGATAGTCATCAAAAGCATGATTTCCTGCAAAGCATTCCATAGCATGAACAGTCATTTTGTTAAGATTTTTTTTACAAGCCTCCCTCAGAGCATCTTGCCAGCCCCCATTATTTCTTCCAATAGATTTAACAATATTCTCTAGTGCTTTTGTCAACTTTATTGAAGTTTCTTCATCATAATACTTAATCACATAACCTTTATTCATAATCTCGGAAAATACCCTTAGTTCTTAAATTTAACCATCCGAAGAATATTTAAATAACATTTATGTTTTAATAAAAAGAGACGATGGCAGGATATCAAGAAGAAATTTATTCTACGAAGATGAAGCATGACGGTATATTTTCATATAAGGATTACTATAAATTTTGTTATGACTGGTTGACTGAAGAAGTAGGGGTGGGTATTGTTGAGAAAGAATATAACGAAAAAATTTCTGGAAATGCCAAAGAAATTAAAGTAAAGTGGGAAGGCGAAAAGAAACTAACCGATTATTTTAAGTTTGTAATAAAAGTAGAATTTCATATTCTAGGCATGACTAATGTTGAATTAAACCAAGATGGAGTAAAAATTAAAACAAATAAAGGTTCTATCAAAACTTCTGTTAAAGGTCTTTTAGTTAGAGATTATGAAGGAAAATTTGAAACAAAACCTTTTAACAAATTTTTAAGAGGAATTTACGAAAAATGGGTTATAACTCAAAGAATAGAACAATTCCAGGATTTTGTGGCTGGAAAATGTGATGGATTTATTGAACAAGCAAAAGCTTATTTAGATTTGGAAGGTCGTAAGTAGATTACAATAATTTTTATAAAAGAATTTTTTATAGCCTTTTTATGGTTTACAAACCAAAATGCCTTGGAAAAGATAATGTCCATAAACCAGATTATCTTGTTAAACTCTATACAGTAGAAACTGGACCGGGAGTCGGAGAGGAAGTTGCTTTCACATGGTGTAAAGAATGTGGGGCGGTATCTGTTGATAAACAGTATGATGGGAGATTTAATTCCACCATTGTTGATTTAAAATTTCCAAAAGTTGTCGGTTTAGAAAAAAATTACCTAAATAAAAATAATCAGGATTTTTCAAAAAACCATAGAAATCTTTATAATCTTGGCTTTCCAGATTTTATCATGAAAAAAATAGGTATTTTGTTGTTGTTCCTTCTAATAATTCCAAGCGTATTAGCAATTAATCTAACAATCGATAAACAAAGCATAAATGAAGTCATGATTGTTGAAACAAATGATCCTGCAATAATCAACCTTCAAGTAACAAATAATGAGAATTCAGACAATTTTAGATTTTACACCTTTTTTGGATTGGGTCTTGAACCCACAAAAAAAGTTTCAATAAACAAGGGGGAAACAAAAGAGGTTGAATTAAAAATTCTCCCGAGAGAAGATTACAAGCCTAGAGGATTTACAACATTTGAATATTTCATTAAAGCAAGTGATGATACTGAAATGGCTCAAAAATTAACAATAAATGTAATAGATGTAAAAGATGCATTTGAAATAGGAACTCAAAAAATAGACCCTCAATCAAGTTCAATTGAAATTTACGTTTACAATAAAGTTAATTTTGATTTCAAAGAAGTTCAAGCAAAATTTGATTCTCCTTTCTTCAAATTAGACCAAAAATTCGACATAGGACCCAATGAAAAGGAAGTTTTCAAGATAAACTTAAACAAAGAAGACTTCAATGAATTAACAGCAGGGTTCTACACTTTAGAAGCAGAAATATCTTACAAAGAGGTTAATGCAATTTTGGAATCAAATATAGAATTTGAAGAAAAAGATATTGTAGAGACAACTAGCAACCAGTATGGATTCATAATCAATAAAAAAATAATTCAGAAATCAAATGAAGGCAACAAAATTGCTGAAGCAACAACTACTGTTAAAAAGAACATAATCTCAAGAGTTTTCACAAGTTTTGAGCCAGAACCATCCATTGTAAACAGAGAAGGGTTTTCTGTTTACTACACTTGGAATTACCAATTAAATCCAGGAGAAACCTATACAATAAATGTCAAAACAAACTGGATAATTCCTTTTGCAATAATTATTTTAATAATTCTGATAGTTTTCTTAACAAAAATTTTCCTAAGAAGAGATCTTGTTTTAAAAAAAAGAGTTCACTTTGTTAGAGCTAAAGGCGGAGAATTTGCTTTGAAAGTATCTATTATTGTAAGTGCTAAAAAATTCTTAGAAAAGGCCCATGTAACTGATAGATTGCCTCCTTTAGTAAAGATATACGAAAAATTCCTTGGGGAACAACCTTCAAAAGTAGATATCTCAAGAAAAAGAATTGAATGGAACTTTGAAAAATTAGAACAGGGTGAAAGAAGAGTTCTATCTTACATAATCTATTCTAAGGTGGGAGTTTTAGGAAAATTCGCTTTACCAAGAGCCTCAGCAATATATGAGAGAGAAGGTAAAATAAAAGAATCAAGCTCTAATCAAACATATTTTATCGCAGAGCAAGTAGGCAAAGAAAAAGAGAGTTATTAACCAGATAACTTTAAAAATAAATTATTCTTTCAATTTGAATCCCTCCATAGCTCAATGGTTAGAGCGCTTGGCTGTAGAATAGGGTGGACATTCCATTATTTTATGGAGAAGTATGAAACCTGAAAAGCCGGTTCTCAAGGTGCTATGCAGTGCCCGAGAGATCCAAGTTCAATTCTTGGTGGAGGGATATCTTTTTTAAGTAGTAACAGATAGCAAGATTTAAATAACTAAAAATTCTTAGGATTTTATGAAAAATTTGAAGCAAAAATTTGTTGAAGAGATGTCTCCAGAAGAAATTGATATATTGGAACATAATATGAGGCCAGGCAGATTTTCAGAAGCAGGATTTCTTGGAGAATCAGATGGTCTTAAAAACATAGTTTCTGCGGATTCAAGAGTTCTTAAAAAATATGGCATCACATATAAACAAATTGCCGATAAACTAGATTCTTTGACAGGACAAAGCTTTACTGCACAGTACTTTGAATCAAGAAAAAAAGATGGGAATTATAGAAAAATTAAAGATGGGGGTTTTTTAATTGAAAATAAGTTCAAAGTCCATTCCGTAGGTTGGATGGGAAGTCAATATTGTCCTTTTTATTTTAAAGTTGAAGATCTTGGAAACGGAGGGAAAAGAATTTATAATTGCGGAAGTGGAAGTTATGATTTTACTATAAAAAATGTTAATCAAGGAACTGAGATAAAATTCCCTCAACTAATGTCGCATCTAATTAGAGATCATCATTTTTTTGAGGGAGAAACAAGTTATAGGCTGGATCCAGAAAAAGCAATAAAAGTTTTGGAATTAATAGAAGGGGTTGATTACACCCCAAAAACAATAAAAGAAATTGTTTGGGACACGGGAAGTCACACAGGAGATTTAAAAAGTAATTTTTGTAGAAGTCAAGATATTTTAAAAAATTCAAAACAAAAGTATCAGATTGCACCAGGAGTTACATTACATGTTTCAAAAAGTGAAGGGGTGGTCATTGCCAATGAAGATTTTCAATTACAAGAGCCTTTTGAATTTGCCGGAAGAAAACTAGGTTTTTATGAAGGGAAAATTTGGAAAGGACAAACAATAATAAATAAAAAAGAATATAATTTGGTTGTTGGATAATTATTAAAAAAATTCACCGTCGATAAAATATCTTTTTTATTAAAATTAAAAATCGAGATATCATTTAGAAATTTATTTTTATTTATAAAAGTTGTGCATTATCTAATGTATATTGAAGTGAATAGAAGATTTTAAAAACTAAAACAAATATACAAAAAAGTAAAAAAAGAGGAGTGAAAATCACTCCCAAAAATAAAAATGGTGATGAACGAAGATATTGAAACTATTGAGTCGAATATGGATTCTGATTTCGGTGACGATTTCGATTTAGAAGATCTAGACGACTAAAACTTTTTCTTATTTTTTATTTTTTAAAAAACAAAATTACTTAATTTTCAGAACTACTTTATTATTTGATTTATCTAGTTCATTGAAGTTTCCTTCTGCAACGATTTTTATTTCTTTTATAGTAATTTGGGACACAAGAATATTTGTAAATTCGACACTTTGACCATAACCCACTTTCAATCTTTCGGAACTGAACGATTTTATTTCCTTTCCGTCTGCATAAACATTTACCACATAGTCTTGAGAATCTATAAGACCTTCATTCTTTATTGTAAAATTCAAATCCAAGGCACGACCTTTCATTATGGCATTTGCACTTTTGAATTCTAAATCGGATAATGGCTCAATAGAGTAGAGTTCATTCAATTTATTGACTATGTCATCACCAATTGTTTGCTTACATTTGCTAACAGGATACATTATATTATTAGTGTTATTAGAGTGATCAAAACCAAGAACATGCAAAAGTTCATGAAGAGCAATATTTGGTCTTTCACAATCAGAATTTCGAATAAGTATTATTTCTCCTTTAGAGATTACATTAAAATTAGAACCTGTGGTTACGTTAACAGGGCCCCCTTCTCCAGCTATAAATAGACCATCATCCCCAAGCTTATTTTTTTCTTCACAAAAGACATCTATATCTCCTAGGTCAGATAATTCATAGAAATTAATAGGAGTTAAATTCTCAATAATATGAAAAGCTTCCTTCATTTCACCTTCTTTTTCAAGATTGCAAGAATCATGAATGGTAAAGGAAACTTCATCTGTAGAAAATCTCATATTGGGATAAAATTGCATAGAGGTGTCACTAGTAGTACTAAAATTAGAGTTTGCATCAAAATTAAAATCTACTGGAAAAAAAGGGAAAAATAGATATGCCAAGATAGAAAAGACTAGTCCAATTGTAATAAGAACAAAAAGAACATTTTTCCACCCCATCGTCAAACAGATAATCAAACTTATTATATAAAGATTTGTAAAACAAAAAATAAAAGAAAAAGATTATGTGAGAAAATTGGCTTACCAATCTTCTTCATCTGAAGATTCTTCTTCATCATCTGAAGATTCGTCTTCGTCTTCGTCGTATTCGTCGTCATAGCTCATCTTAAACACCTAAGATTAATTCTTATGAACTGATCCCTTTTTAAACTTTTTTATTAACTAAAAAAACACATAATTGAATAAAGAAAAAACTAATTAGCAGTAAATAAAAAAAGGGGATAAATCCGAAGATCAATCCCCAAACAACCAACCGAAGTTGGAAGATTCAACCGAAGTTGAATAAATAGAAGAGTATTTGAACATTTAAAAGTGTTTCTATCTCTGGAAATTCTTCAAAAATAGAAATATTCCCTTTCAAAAGGTTTAAATATGAAATATTTTTCATAGATACCATTCTAAATATGATGGGAGGTAAAATATGAATAAAAAAAATCTACAATGGGTAAATCTTACAAATAGAATTTTTCTAGGTTTGCTTATGTTTGTACCTGGAATTTTGAAACTTTTTATTAATGGACATTCGGGCGTAACTGGAATGCTTTCTGGTATAGGATTCCCAATAGTAGGATTTTTTGCATGGATCTTGATATTTTCAGAAATTGTATTCGGTGTTGCAATAATGGTTAATTGGAGATTAAGGTATACCGTGATTCCCCCAATAATAATACTATTAATTGCTACCTTTACAGTTCATCTTGGAAATTACAGTTCAATGCTATTGCACTTAGTAGCGATAACAAATTATCTTTTAATTGCCTACAAAAAATAGGGAGTAGGCTTTTTATTTTTTTAAAATGAACATCTTAATTATTGATGGATACCCCGGGAAGAATGGACTTTCAAAATACTTAATGGAAAAGTATTATGAAGAAATAAAGAACTCAAAACACTTTGTTAAAAAAATTCATGTTTATAACCTAAAATTCGATTTTATATTGCATGAGGGTTATAAAAACCAAAACCCCTTAGAGAGTGATCTTAAAAAAGCTCAAGAATTGATATCTTGGGCAGATCATCTCATATTCTTTTACCCAATATGGTGGACAGATATTCCTTCATTATTAAAATCTTTCTTTGAGAGAATTTTCCTACCCGGTTTTGCATTCAAATATGTTAATGGGAAAAAACTGAAGTTACTGAAAGGAAAAAGCGCAGAAATAATAGCAACTGGGGGAGCTTCGAATATTTTTTGTAAAACTCTTGGAAAAATGGCCCAATACAGAGTTTTTGGAGTTAACTTAAGATTCTGCGGGATATCAACAAAATGGAGCAAAATAAAAATATATGGAAAGATAAAGCCTTCAACAAAAAAAGAATATATAGAAAGAATAGTTTTGAATATAAAAAAAAGAGCTAGGAAGGTTTAAATAGCCTGGCAATCACACAAGATAGTTGGAGAAATCCAAATAAGTGTAAGGAGGATATCATGAAAATATATGTAGGGAATTTACCCTTTAGTGTTGACGAGAATAGATTAAAAGAATTGTTCTCTGGTTACAACCCTGAAGAAGTTAGTTTGATACAAGACAAGTATTCTGGACGTTCTAAAGGTTTCGGATTTGTTACAATTGCAGATGACGAAGCTGCAAAAAAAGCAATTTCTGAGATGCACGAAAAAGAAGTTGAAGGAAGAAAATTGACTGTTAACGAAGCAAAGCCTAAAGAAGACAGACCAAGAAGGAGTTTCGATGGAAATAGATCTGGTGGAAGAAACTTTGGTGGCAGAAATGACAATAGAAGAAGGTATTAAATAGCCTTCAATTTATTTTTTATTTTTTTATTTTTAAAATCATAATTATTTTAAATTGATGAAATTTAGTTAGATTATGGGAATATTTAGCTTTTTTAAAAAAAAAGAGAAATTTGAAAAAGATGATTCAGATAGAGTTCTAAAATATCAAGAAATAGAAGACTTCCTAGAAGATAAAGAAAAAAGCCTACACAATGAAGAAAAAATTGCGCTCGAGGAAATTGACACTCTTGTAGATAAATTGTTAAAAGATTTGAAAGAAGGATTAAGAATATTAAAAAGTGTTAATATAAATTCAAAAAAATCCGACGATAAAACAAAAGCGCATTCAATAGAAGGTGTGAAGAAATACTCTGAGAATATAGAATATTTAATTGAAAAATTAGATTCTATTAAAATGAAATCTCTTCTAGAAACAGAAAAAGAGATAGATGAAATTTTTAAAGAATTTGATAAATTATCTAGTACAAATTATGAGAGAGGAACTTTGCTTGTGGGAAAAGAAATGGCTTCATTGAAAAATTCAATAAAAGTCTTTTCAAAAAATCTAATTAAAACACTTAATCAAAAAAAAGAACTAAAAGAATTAATATTGAAGATTAAGATTATGTTTTCAAAAATAGAAGAGATTAATAAAATTGACTCTTCAATAGAAAAATTAAAATCAAAAGAGAAGGGATTAGATAAAAAAATTGAAAGTGTTAAAAAAGAAGAAAAAGAATTATTTGAAAAAGAAAGTGTTTACCATAAAACTAAGGAATATGAAGAGATATTAGAAGCCAAAAGAAATTTAGAATTTTTGAAAAAAGAGATAGTAAAAAAAATGAGCGAACTAAAGTCTTTAATTGATTTCAAAAGTTTAAGTAACTTTTTTCATAAATACGAAAAAGAAATGGAAATTTTGAGAAAATATCGTGATGATTTTAAAAAAATGTATGAAGAAGATATGGGAAAGAAGCTTATTTCTCTTTTGGATGAATCAAAATTAAATAAAGACAAAATAAATTCCCTTGTCAAAGAGATTAACAAGGAATTTGAATCTCTTGAAAAAAATTACAATAAATCAAAAGAAGACAAGACCCCTTCTTTTTCAGAAAACCTAAACAAATTAAGAAACTCTTTAGAAGATTTGGAAACAATTCATTCAAAAGATATAAGATTTAACGAAAAAGTTGTTTCTTCTAGGGAAAGATTGCTTGAATCATTGAAAAAAGGACTGAATAATTTCAAAGCTGAAATTGAAGAATAATAAGATTTATTAATTTAAGGGACATTATGAGAAGATGGATAGAAGAGTAATTTCTGGGGGGTTAATTTCTTTATTGGGACTAATTTTAATTTGGATTCCAGAGATTACAAGAATAAAAGAGGCCCTATTTATATGGATATACGGAATTCCAATTTTCATAATTGGAATAATAATTTTGTTTAATAAAAAAGAGGACAAAATTGAGCAAATAAATTATAAAGGGGGTAAAAAATGAAGGGAATAATCGTAAGTACTACAAATGAAATTCCAGGAAAAAAGATTGTTGAAATAATCGGAGTTGTAAGAGGAAATACTGTTCGATCTAGGGACATTGGAAGAGATATAGGTGCTGCCTTCAAAAATCTTGTTGGAGGGGAAGTAAAAACATATACAGAGATGACTGTCCAAGCAAGAGACGAAGCTTACAATAGAATGGTTAACCAAGCAATTGAGAAGGGTGCAGATGCTGTAATTGGAATGAGATTCATGACGTCAATGGTTATGCAAGGAGCCTCAGAAATGTTGGCTTTTGGAACTGCTGTTAAATTAAAATAATTATTTTTTAGATTTTCTTTTTTTCCGTTTATTTGAAAGGTTCAATTTTTCTTTTACATATTTCTCTTCACCCAAATGGATTAATATTGCAACACAAGCAAGAAATATAGATGCTAAAAGATAAATTAAAAGTTCTTTGTCTGAAGAGCTACTAAATAAACTTGGAAATTCTTTTGTAGAGGCCTGTTTTTCTGAAATTGGATGAGTCAATTCAAAATTCATAGAA
>JAGQJT010000004.1 GCA_020430505.1 Nanobdellota archaeon
TGGGTTTTGTTTACGATAAAACTTCAAAGCACTATCTAACCGAGGTTTAGATTCAGCATAAATTGTAATTATTTTTTCACCTTTCCTTACTTTATCTCCAACATGCCTATGCAAATAAATTCCAGAATGCCTATCAATAGGACACCCTGCAACTCTTGCCAAAGTATTTATGTCTTTATTGCTAATCTTTTTGACTTTTCCTTCTTTATCCGAAAAAATTGTTTTTTTAAATTTAAAATTATCAATTCCATTTATTTTTCCTTTTTGAGCTCTAACAATTTCTTTAAATTTTTTGAAAGCCTCCCCAGAGTATAAGATTTCCTTGGCTTTTTCATACCCATTAATTTTTTTTGAGGGAGAGATCATCTCAAAGATTTCTCCAGCAAGAATCAAAGATTTTTGTTCTAAATCTCTTGGGCCCTGTTTTTCCGGATCTAATACACTTATTATATCCAACATTTCTAAAGCAGGACCTACCCCATTTCCAATTGGTTGAGAACCATTCGTCAAGATCACTTTAATTTTTATTTTGAAATGCTTTCCCAACTTTTCAAATTGTTTTTTCAATTTTAATGCGTTCTGCTTGTTTGTTTTTGCGCCTTCACCATAAGGAATATCTATTAGAAGGTTCTTACTACCCGCCGCCAATTTTTTAGACATTATTGAAGCCAACATCAAAGAAGGAGTATCAATCCGGATTTCTTTCTCTACGTTAATTATCTTTGAATCTGCAGGGACCATTCCCAATCCTCCCCCCCAAACCAAACAAGCTTTTGTTTTCTTTATTATTTTTTTTACTTCTTCTATTGAAAAATCAACCTTGGCTACGGTCTCCATAACATCCGCAGTTCCAGCTGCACTAGTTATTGCACGAGAAGAAGATTTTGGCATGACCACTCCTCCAGCTGCACAAATTGAAACGACTAAGGGGGTTGTCCTATTTCCTGCAACACCTCCAATACAATGTTTGTCTGCAATACATTTTTCTTTAAGTGATAAAGATTTTCCAGTATTGAGAATTGATTTTATGAAATCAACTGTTTCTTTGAAATTCATTCCTTTTTCATAAGTTGCGGAGATGAATAAAGCAATTTCCGCTTCAGAAAGCTTATTCTCCACGATGTCTACAACAATCTCTTCAATTTTTTTGGGAGACAATCTTTTTCCTTTTAATTTTTCCTTAATGAATTTCAAACTTTCAGGAGGAGTAGCAAGATTAACTTCTACTTTGTCTCCAGATCTTAAACCTAACCTTTTTTTTAATTCAGTTGAAACAGCCATCTCACTTTTTCCAAGATCTCTATCAACAATATCTAAAATTGCAGAAACTTCCAGAGGTTTTTTGCTAAGAGTCCTTATAGAAAGCCTTTCTTTTGCATGCACTCCCATTTCTTCAGCAGTGTCTTCACGAAGCATAACTACCGGCAAACCTGCAGACCACTTGCTTGTTTTAACTCTTAGTTCCATCTCTTTTAATAAAAATAGTAAAAATTGTTTTTATATTTATCTTATTTCTTCGAAGAATCTTCAATTATGAAACCAGGAAGTCTTTTATCCCTAAATAAATCAAGTAATATAAGAAGATATGCCAGAATCAGTGGACCTAAGATTACCCCTAAAAATCCGAATAAGAATAAACCTCCAACCATTCCCACCAAGATGATTGCTGAATGAACTTTTGTTCTCTTAGACACAAATATAGGTTTTACAAAATTCTCAAGAAGTGAAGATAACACTCCAAAGAAAATAACTCCTATCATTGCAAAAGTGTCTCCAGATATTAACAAGAATAAAGCAACTGGAACCCAAATTATCGCAGTTCCTATGATAGGGAAAATTCCTGCAATGGCCGCTAGTATCGTCAAGAATAATGCATTCTTTATTCCAAAAGCAAAGAAAGCAATACCTGCAATTAAACCTTGAACAATTCCTAAAAGAACCTGACCGTATAAAATTGAGAAAGTTATGTCATTTGAAGATTTGAATAGTTTCTTTTCTACTTCTTTAGGGAAAGGCAAAATGCTTTGGAGATATAAAATTAATCTGTCCCCATCTCTTAAAACAAAGAAGAAAACAAAGATAGCAACGATAAACTGCAATGCGAGCGTTGGGAAATTTAGGATTAAATCGGAAATTATATTTGTAGCATTATTTGCAACTCTTGAGATGAAAGAAGAAATCGTTGAAGCAATTTCTGCAGAGAATTGTTCAGAGGAGAATACTGAAGGAAGAATCTCTTTTAATGGAGTCACAAAATCCATTTGCTGTGCTGAAAGAAAAATGTTAATTGACTGAGTAATTAAAAGTGGCGTTAGAAACCATAATGGGACTAAGATCAAAATCGCCAGAATTACACAAACTATTGAAGTTGCAAGATTTTTGGATTTTATTCTTTTATGAATTCTTTTGTATAATGGAGTAAATATAAAAGCTAGAAAAATACCGAATAGAACTGCCATTAGGAATGGCTTTAAGACAAAATAAGAAAGAACTAAAAGCAATATTAAAAGTGCTATGATTGCGAAACTCTTGTAAGATTTGTCTTCCATGGTATTCCTCTTTTATATTAGAGTGTTGAGAAACTTATAAAGTTTTGTAAAGGTTCTTTTATAATTGAAGTGATAAGATTTATAAGTCAAGTTGAATATTTTTGTTTATGAATTTCATAAAAAAAGCAATTGATGGGAAAAGAGATGAGTCAACTCACATTCAATTTCAGAAATTTTCTAAGGGCGAGTTTAAGGATAGGGCGTTGATAAGAATTAAGAATGTTAAGGACAAATCAACAATTAATACTTCTGCTGAATTTGCTAATGATTTAGTTAGAATTTTGGCTTTGAAGTTGGGTGATGGGAAAACAAAGGTTACTGGCGCTATTGTTTCTACTAATGATTTGAAGGACGATTTAGAGTACAAAGAAATAAAGCAATTTCAAGGAGTTAAGAGATACTTAATTGATAAAGAAATGTCTGGGAAAGAGATTTTGAGTTTGTTGGATAGATTCCCTAAGACTTTTTTTGCTTTGACTTTTACTTCTGGAGAGGAAAGTTTGAAGATAAAACCGAAAGCACCTAAGTCTGGGAAGCCGGGGAAGGGCGATGAAGAACCTAAAGCCGACTTCTGTAAGTTGATTACTTTTGATTCTAAAATTGCTGAGAGTTTTGTTTTTGAGAAAACTGGTTTTAAGGACGCAGAGATAAAGCATAATTTCTTGATTGAAAAGATTGAAGTTCCTGCTGAATTGAGGAAAAGTGAGGATTTCGCGTTGATAAGAGAGAAATCTTTGAGAGTCGGGAAGATTGTTAGGATTGCGAAGGTTGATGGTTCTGAGATTAAGAAAGAGTATGAGTTTAAGGCATAATTTACCGGGCTTTTTCTGAGATATTGGATTTAGGGGGAGTTTACGGGCTTAGATTTTGTACAATTTTAAGCTAGGAACAAAGAGTTTATTAACTGGTTTTTCTTTTATTTTTTGAAAGAGGTACAAAAGTGGCAAAATTATTTTCGATTAAGGAGAAATATTCGAAGAAAATTTTTTCTAAAGAGAAGTTAGTCGAATTTAGAAGACAAAATGTACATATTTCAAGGAAAGAAATTTGTTTAATTTATACCAGTTTTCCTGTCAAAAAAATTGAAGGGCATTTTATTGTTGAAGAAAAGATTAGGCTCCCCATTCAAGAACTTTGGAATAAAACAAAAGAGATTGCTGGAATTTCTTTTAAAGAATTTATGAACTATTTTGAAGGGTGTGAAGTTGGGACAGCAATACTATTTAAATCAGTAAAAAAAATAAAAAAGACTTGGAGTTTAGAGGATTTAAAAAAAATTTTTGGTGATTCGTTTAGACCTCCTCAATCTTATTATAATCTTGAAGGCAAATTATCAAAATTGGTTGAAATCACTGCCTAGTATATTTTGGATTAATTCCTGAAAATCGTTTTATTTCAGAATACTCTTTATTTCCTATCTTTCTCATTGTTAAAAAATTACCTTTAATTATATTTTCTTCGTGCAATTTTGAAAGATGCACTTCTTTTGGAAAATGAAAACAATGCCTAAAGAGAATTGTTAATGCTGGCTTATTTTTTAAAATCTCTTTTTCCTTGTAAACAGTACGATTACTAGTTAAATGCAATATTTTTTCCGGAGGTAAATCATTAAATGCTTCTTCAACAATCCCCACAGAGGTGATTCCCATTGTATCTTGAGATCTATAGAAAAGCAATAAATCTCCTTTATTTATATTTTTGAAAGGAGCTCCGCACAAATAAGCTTTTTCTATAGTGTTTCCTTCCACAATAAACTCCCCCATATGTTCATTCAAAGTAGTTTGTCTTTTTTTAAAATCTGTAAAAAGTTTTCCATGATAATCTGGTTTTATTGGAACTATATATTTTGTGCACTTCTTTCCATCATAAAAAGAAGGAAAATAGAAGTGATTTATCATTTTTTGTGAAAACTCTCCAAATTTTGGGGGGACAATCTTCTTTATGAAAATAGATTCTGCCTTTCCATTTTCATGGATTATTTTGTTTGGGATTTTAAAGAATCCAAATTTAAGTAATAAATTTACGAGAGGGTCGTTTTTTTCTTCAAAATGTGTAACATAAATCTCATCTATGTTTTCCCCCATTGCCTTACTTATTGATAATTTTAAAAAAAGTTCCCCTATCTTCTTTCCATTATTTGAAACTTTTAAAGTTCTAATTTTTATTCTTGATCTTTTTGGTAATGGAGGTTTGCATAATTCAGATTCTTCTCCAGGATTTTCTTTTTTTAACATCAAAAATGCCTGAATT
Source organism: Nanobdellota archaeon (assembly GCA_020430505.1). Classification (GTDB taxonomy): domain Archaea; phylum Nanobdellota; class Nanobdellia; order Pacearchaeales; family GW2011-AR1; genus EX4484-71. The sequence continues at coordinate 4,800 of JAGQJT010000004.1, forward strand.
TCTCCCTTTCCATCTTCATGGATATAAGCCTTTTCTCCGTTTAAGCATCTTTTTTTGAACCATTTGTCGAATCCCGCATATTCTTCTTTTAAACTTTTAAAAAACTTCTGTGATAAATAACTAGAATTAAGACTTTTGAATTTTATTGCAGGAGGAGTTAAAATTTTTTTTTCTTCAGGATACAACTCCAATATTTTCTGGATAAATTCAGAAACTTTTAATACCTTCTCGGAAATTTTAAAGATTTCTGCTTTTTTATGAATCCCTCTATCTTCTGTTACAAGAAATTCTACACAGTCTGTATAAACTGCATATAAAAGTTCATTATCTACCCTATCATTGTCTTTTCCTCCTTCTTTCCATTTCACCTTTTTTGAAAAATCTATGGAGAGCTGAAATTTTGGAGAATTCTCTAATAAAGAATAACACTTAATCTTGGATAAAGTACTTTTTTTTCTTTTTTCATCACGATCTCTATTTATGTCTGTTATAGATTCTGGATGTAAAAAAGGAAGAATTTTCTTTGAGGAAAGAATTTTTGAAAAGGTTTGAATATCTTCCTTAATTATTTTATCTCCTTCTCTGTAAATGAAAATATTGGTATCTATCAAAATACGCATAAAAATACTCTAAATCCTTCATTTTTAACTATTACCATACTCCAGTTTTGCATATAATAACCTTTAAATACCCCTATTTTCTGTATAAATCATTCCAGGGTAAGTAAAATGATAATTTCCGCGTTATTGAAAAATATATCAAATAACAAATGCCAACAAGAAAAGCACCAAGAAAAGGAAGCCTGCAATATTGGCCTCGTAAAAGGGCCTCGAAATTCTTACCTAGAGTAAACTGGGATATAATTTCTGGTTCAAATAATTCCTTGAAAGGATTCATCGGTTACAAGGCCGGGATGGTTTCTGGTTTCGTTAAAGATGAGACAGCAGATTCTATGACTAAAGGCAAAAAAATAATCATTCCTATGACTGTTATTGAATGCCCTCCAATGAAGATTTTTTCTATTAGATTATACAAAAACGGCAAAGTTGCAAAAGACATTCTTGCTGAAAGTTTAGACAAAGAACTAAAGAAAAAAGTCAAACTTCCAAAAGAAAAGAAAAAGTTACCTGAAATCAAGCTTGAAGATTACGACAAAATTTCTGTTATCGCTTACAGTGTTGTTAAAAAATCTGGTTTAAAGAAAAAACCAGACCTTGCAGAAATTGGATTGAATGGTTCAATTGAAGATCAATGGAATTTCGTTAAGGAAAATATAAACAAAGAAATTCTTGTTTCTGAAGTATTAAAAAAGGACGAATTGGTCGATGCAAGAGGTTTAACAAAAGGAAAAGGTTTCCAAGGTCCTGTAAAAAGATTCGGAATTAAGCTTAGATTCCACAAGACAGAAAAAGGTCGAAGAAAAGTTGGTTCAATCGGTCCGTGGCATCCAGCAAGAGTTACTTTTAGAGTTCCTATGGCTGGTCAACTTGGAATGTTCACAAGAGTTGTTTACAACAATAAAATAATCGACGTGAAAAAATCAACTGAAGAGCCAATCAAAAACTTAAAACAATACGGAGATGTTAAAGCAGACTATGTTTTGGTGAGAGGTTCAGTGCAAGGGCCTGCAAAAAGACAATTACTTTTAACTCATGCTCTTAGAGAAACTAAAAAGCAAAAGAAAAAGAATTTCGAATTGTTGGAGGTTAGAAGATGAAAACAATAAAAGATTTAATAAGAATTGGTATTGGAGATGGATTGGAAACAGTGTCTTATTCTCATTTTACAGTTGTGGGAAAAGATAATGGTCAAATTCAGATGGGGTTTGATGAGGGAACAAACTACTGGATTGGTAGTTTCAATCCAGAAGAAATTCTTTTTAATGAAGATGACAGAGTAATTGAAGCAAAACCGATTAAAGTATTATTTGGCGTGGAAATCACAGATAATAGATATAAAGAAATTAGGGAAAATCCGGTTCCATTCTATGATAAATATGTTAAGGAAAATATAAAAAATGAAAACTAAACTTTACACTGCCGACGGAAAACAAAAGAAAAAGAATTTCGAATTGTTGGAGGTTAGAAGATGAGAGAAAGAATTCTTTCTTTAAACACAATTGGGAATGCAGAACTCGCTGTAATGAGAGATAAACTATATAACACCTTCGAGAAATTTTTTAAGAATTTTTCAGAATTTGTGAATGAAGAAGGATTAGAGAACACTCTTAAAAGAATAAAAAATACATATGAAAGAGTCTCTTCAGTAAATGAAGAAGCTGGAAAAAGAAACTTATTCTCAAGAAGTCAAAATTTAAATTACATAATTCAACAAAACTAAAAAATGAAAACTAAACTATACACTGCCGACGGAAAACAAGGAAAAGAAATGACCTTGCCTAGTTTTTTCTCAACGAGAGTTAGAGAAGATTTAATTCAAAAAATAATTGAAGCAAAGAAACAAATTCAACCTTATGCTCCTTCAGCTGTTGCAGGAAATCAATATTCAGCGTCAGGAAAATTAAACCACAAAAGACACGTTTGGAAATCTCAATATGGTCGAGGAATGTCAAGAATTCCAAGAAAGAAAATGTCAAGAAGAGGAACTCAATTCAATTGGGTTGGTGCAACTGTTCCAAACACTAGAGGTGGAAGAAGAGCTCACCCTCCAAAGGCAATTTCTATGATTAATACTAATAAAATAAACAAAAAAGAAATGAAACTTGCATTGCAATCTGCTCTTGCAGCAACAGTTCAAGAGAAATACTTAACAAAAAGATACGAAACTCTTGCTAACGAGAAAATAACAAACTTGCCTTTCATCGTTGAAGCGAAATTCTTAGGATTAAAAACTAAAGAAATGGTTAAAACTTTGAAAACAATGTTTGGCGAAGCTCTTTCAAAGGTTGCTTTCAAGAAAAAATCAATAAGAGCTGGAATCGGAAAATTGAGAGGAAGAAAATACAAGAAATCTTTAGGGGTTTTGATTGTTGTTGGAAATGAAGAAAAACTTAAAGTAAAGGAATTCGACGTCGTTAACGCAAACAAACTAAGCATAAACGATTTAGCAAACGGTGGAGCTGGAAGATTAACAATATATACTGAAAATGCAATTAAAGATTTGGAGGCAAAGTTCAAATGAAGGGATTAGAAGGAATTAAAGAAATAAAGACTGGAGAAGACCTACAAAATTTGGAAGTGGGACAAAAAGTTATGATAAATGGAATTTATGAAGAAGTTTACGTTGGGAAAACTAAATCAAATGATTCGAGATTTGAATTCCATACAACAATTTACATGAAAGAGGGTAAAATGACTGAAAGACAAATTAGATTAATGGGAAACGATGGAAATGTACATGATCAAAAAAAGAAAAACATACAAGAAAACAACAGAAAATATAACACGTACCTAAAAATATTGGAGGAAAGCAAATGAAACCAATCGCAACTGAAAAAGCTGTAATGATGATTGAAAGAGACAACGTTTTGACTTTCCAAGCTCCAATGATTTACACAAAAGAACAAATAAAAAAAGAACTTGAAGATTTATTAAAAATAAAAATCACAAAAATAAGAACTTTGATAAGAAACAATAAAAAAATGGTTTATGTTAAATTAAAAGGAGACACTTTGGCAATCGACGTTGCAACAAAGTTAGGATTAATGTAATATGGGAAAAACAAAAATAATTGGATTAATTGATGAATACAGAAAAAGTGCAAGAGACATAGATAATAATTTTATGGATCCGGAGAGAAGAGAAGTTCATGAAAGAGAAGAGAAATTTTACAAACCAAGATTTGCTAAATTGGGCGTTAGCGCATCAATAATTTCAACAATATACGCTTCCAGAAACAACGAAGAAGGAATTGAGGAAATAAAAGAAAACATAGAGAAATACTTAAACTAAAATGGGAAAAAGAATAATTCAACAAGCTAGAGGAAAAGGAAGTTCAACTTACAGAGTTAGCAAGAAAGCTTTCAAATATAGATTGCAATATCCTCCAAGAATGATTGGAACTGCAAAAGTTTTGAAACTTGTTAATTCATCTGCGCATAGCGCACCATTGGCAAAAGTTCAATTTGAAAAACAAATCTTTTTCATTCCAGCATTTAACGGGATGGTTGAAGGACAGCAAATTCAACTTGGCGGAAAAGAAGTTCAAAAAGGAAACATTATGGCATTGAAAGATCTTCCAGTAAAAACAAGAATTTATTGCATTGAATCAAGACCTGGAGACGGTGGAAGATTCATAAAAACTGGAGGAAGTTTCGCGACAGTGAACAGAAAGATGGGACAGGAAGTTTTCATTTTAATGCCTTCAAAGAAAGAAAAGAAAATGAATGGAAATTGTAGAGCAATTGTTGGAGAAATCGCTGGAAGTGGAAGGGTAGACAAACCTGTATTGAAAGCAGGAAAGAAACATCATATTAAAAAAGCTAAAAGTAAATTATGGCCTAGAACAAGTGCGTTGAAAGTTAATGCAATCGACCATCCTTTCGGTTCGGGTAGAGGAAAGAACCCTAAGAGTAAGATTGCAAAGAGAAACTCTCCTCCTGGTGCGAAGGTAGGATTGTTAAGGCCAAGAAGAACAGGTAAAAGGAAATAACATGGAAAAAAATAAATTTTATGATGATGGAAAAAGAAATTTGCTTTATTTGGGAATCACAAAGGACATCCTTGAAGAAAAAAACATTCATAAATTCATTTATTATTCTCAATCTTCAGGAGAAGAAACAATGAATAAAATAGAAGTACCCTTAGGAAATATTTTTGAGAAAGACACAAAAGTGATTATAAATTGGAATAATGTTTTCACATCAATTTCAAGACCAAATGATATTGGCGATAAATTTAAAGAATTAAAAGAAATTTATGAAAATGCCTTAGAAAGAGAATTGGAGTTAACAAAATGACAGAAGTAGAAGTAAGAAAAAAAGAATTCAAATTCCGAGGAAAGACTCTTGAAGAGTTGAAAAAGTTAGATGTAAGAGAATTTGCAACTCTTTTGAGGTCAAGAGAAAGAAGAACTGTCTTAAGACAATTCCAAGACTTGGAAAATTTTGTTCAAAGAGCAAAATCAAAAGAGGGAAAGAACAAGAAAATAAGAACTCACAAGAGACATTTGGTAATAGTCCCAGAATTAGTTGGAATGAAAATGCAAGTTTACAATGGACGAGAATTTGTTAACTTCGAAGTAACTGGAGAAATGCTTGGACACAGATTCGGAGAATTCGCTCCAACTAGGGCAAGAATTAAACATACTAAAGCAGGTGTTGGAGCAACTAAAGGTTCCAAACACAAGAGTAAGAAATAAAAATGACAGAAAAACAATATGCTCCTTCAGCAACAGAAAAGAAAGTAGCTAAGAAAACAAAAGCGGCAGCTAAACCAAAAGAAATTCCTAAAGTTGAAAACAAGAAGAAGGAAGAAAAACCTGAGGAGAAAAAGCCTGTTGAAGAAGCAAAGCCCACTGAAGAAAAAAAACCAGAAGAGACTCCTAATAAAAAAGAAGAAAAGAAAAAGACAACTCCGAAAATAAAAAAGGACTATGCAGTTGTTAATGGAAAAAATATAAAAGCTTCAACAAAAGATTGCATAGCACTTTGTAGGTTCATAAAATACAAAAAAATCACAGATGCTATTGCTCAACTTGAAGAAGTTGCTCAAATAAGAAGAGCGGTACCAATGAAGGGAGAAATTCCTCATAGAAAGGGGAGAATAATGTCTGGAAGATTCCCAAAGAATGCCTCAAAAGAGTTCATAGTTTTATTGAAAAGCCTTCAAGGAAACGCAAACATGAATGATATCGAGGAACCAATCATAACAGAAGCAATGTCAAATCAAGCTTCAAGACCCTTCGGGAGATTTGGTTTGAAAAAGAAAAGAAGCCATGTTAAAATTGTGGCTAGAAATAAAGAAAAGATAAAAAAGAAAAAATAAAATGGAAGAAAGAAAAACAATCAAGTTCAAGAAAGACGAATTCTCCATGAGAGAAAGAGTAAAAAATGAAATTGGAAAAGGAAAAGTTTCCAAGGTTAAAATTGAATACACTCCTGTTGGAGAAAAAATAACCATTTCAACTCACAAACCAGGATTAGTTATTGGTAGAGGAGGAGAAAAAATAAATGAATTAACAACTATTTTGAAAAAAGAATTTTCATTAGAAAATCCTCACATTGAAATTGATGAAATTTTATACCCCGAATTAGATGCCCAATTAGTTGCAGATGACATTGCATTAGGCCTGGAGAGATTCGGTCCTTTGAAATTCAAAGTGCTTGCATACAGAGCTCTTCAAAGAATTATGAAAGCTGGTGCGCTAGGAACAGAAATAAGATTAAGTGGAAAACTTCCCAGTTCAAGAGCAAGAACATGGAGGTTCGCTCAAGGATATTTGAAAAAAACTGGAGACAGTGCAAAAGTTGTTGATAGAGCACAATCAACTGCACAAACAAAACCTGGAGTTGTGGGAATAAAAGTAAGTATCCTTAAACCAGATGCAGTTTTGAAAGATAGAATTAAAATTGACGAAAAATTATTGGAAAAGATTAAATCCAATATTGAAGAAATGGAAAATCCTATTAAAAAAACAAAGAAAAGGAGTAGCAAATGAAAATAAAAGAAATAAAGAACATGGGGCAACCAGAGAAAGAAAAAAAATTGAAAGAGCTAAAAGTGGAACTTTTAAAATCAAAAGCGGGAGCATCGAAAACAGGGAGCTCAAAAATAAAAGAAATAAAAAAAACAATAGCCAGAATAAAGACAATTCAAGTTTCAGAGAAAAAAATGGAGGAAAAAAAGTAAATGGAAATTTGCCCAAAGTGTGGATTGCCTGAGCAAGCGTGTGTATGTGAACAAATAACAAAAAGCACTCAAAAAATAAATATAAAACAAGAAAAGAAAAGATATGGAAAAATAATGACAGTGATAACAGGATTCGACAAAGGAATAAATGTTAAAAAAATCGCTAAGGAACTAAAAAATGAACTTGCTTGCGGAGGAACATCCAAAGACGATTCAATAGAATTACAAGGAGATCATAGTAAAAAGATAAAGGAAATTTTAATTAAATTAGGATTCGATGAAGAATCAATAAGTGAATAAAATGGCAAAAAAAACAACAACAGAAAAGATAGAATGCAACGATAGAGACTGCCCTATGCATGGAAGACTCAAGACTAGAGGAAAAACTTTCAAAGGGTTTGTTATCTCAAAAGGTCAAAGAAGAGTTGCGATTGAATTCGAAAGAATGATTTATGTTAAAAAATATGAGAGATACACTCAATCAAAAGTAAAAATACATGCAAGATTACCTGATTGTTTGAGAAAGGATATCAATATTGGAGATTTCATAACTGTAAAGGAATGTAGGCCTCTAAGTAAGATTATCCATTTCGTGGTAGTAGGAAAATTAAAGGATGCGGAGGAAATCAAATGAAAGCAGTAAGTGCTAGAGCGACAGCAGGAATAAACCTTGGTGCAAAGATGATTGCAGCAGATAACAGTGGTGCAAAAATAGTGAGAGTTGTTTCAGTTAAAAGAGCTAAAGGAAAAAAAGCAAGACAAGTTTATGGAAAAATTGGAGACCACGTTAAAGTGAGTGTTAAGAAAGGAATTCCGGATATGAAAGGAAAAGTTTTCGACGCTGTTTTAGTTAGACAGAAAAAACCTTGGAGAAGACTAACTGGAGAAAGGATTGCATTTGAAGACAATGCAGTAGCAATTTTAAAAGATGAAAAAGGAAATCCAAAAGGAACACAAATCAAAGGACCAATTGCAAAGGAGATAATGGAGCGATGGCCATCAGTTGCCAAAATAGCTTCAAATGTATATTAAAATGAAAACGTTCAGCAAAAAATGGAAAGCGAGCAAGAATCCTTCGAAGAAAAGGAAATACGAAGCTAAAGCTCCATTGCATTTGAAAAGAAAATTGTTATCAGCAAACCTTTCAAAAGAATTAAGAAAAAAACAAGGAAGAAGAAACATTGAGCTTAAAAAAGACGATAAAGTGAAAATTATGAGGGGGAAGTACAAAGGAAAGACTGGAAAAGTTATAGAAATAAAGACGAAACTCTTAAAAGTGTATATTGAAAATATTCAAGTAAAGAAGCTTGATGGTTCAAAGGCAAATGTTCCTATAAAACCTTCAAACTTGCAAATTATTGAATTAAACACAGACGACAAAAGAAGATTCAAAAGATCTGAGACCAAAACCGAAGAAAAAACAAAGGAGAATAAAAAATGAGCCACTCAAAAATAAATGCAACACCAAAAACTTGGCCAATTCCAAGAAAAGGGAAAACTTTCATAGTAAATCCTAAATCAACAGGAATCCCGTTGATAGTTATCATGAGGGATATTTTGAATTTAGTTGGAACAAGAAAAGAACTTAAAAGGATAATTCATGAAAAAAACATAACAGTTTCAGGAAAAGAAGTTTATGATGAAAAGAAAAATATAGAACTTTTTGACACGATTTCTCTTAAGCCTTTAAAGAAAAGTTACAGGTTGACTTTTGATGAAAAAGGAAAATACTCTTTAGAAGAAATAAAAGATTCTGACGCACTTTCAAAAATTTCAAAGATTGTTAATAAAAAAACTCTTAAGAAAAAGAAATCTCAGATTAACTTATTTGATGGAAGAAATTATTTGACTGACCAAAAGGTTTCTGTTAACGATTCTGTTTTAATCGATTTGAAAGGACATTCAATAAAGAAAGTTCTACCATTCAAAGAAAAAGCAAATGTCTTAGTTATTGGAGGAAAACACACAGGTAAAATCGGAACTGTTGAAAAAATAAATAATGAACTAAAAATGGCAGAAATAAAGACTAAACAAGGAAAATTTAATGTTTTAATTAAACAACTTATGGTGACAGAATGAAAGATAATTTAATGAGAAAAGTAAAAATTGAGAAAGTCGTTCTTAGTGTTAGCGGAGTTAATGAATATCTTGAAAGAGGATTCAAACTTTTGAAATTTTTAACTAAAGAAAAACCTGCAAAGACTTTCGCGAGAAAAAGAATTCCTTCCTTGGGCGTTAGACCAGGATTAGAAATCGGAGCAGTAGTTACTATAAGAAAAAACCCAGAAGAATTATTAAGAAAGCTTCTTGGAGCTATTGAAAATACTCTTAAGAAAAAGCAAATTAGTAACAATAACTTTTCATTTGGAATAAAAGAGTATATTGAAATTCCTGGACTTGAATACCAAAGAGATATCGGAATCATGGGATTGGATGTAACTGTAGTCTTCAAGAGAAGCGGTAGAAGAGTTGGATTGAGAAAGATCAAAAAAGGAAAAGTCCCTGAAAGACAAAGAATTCCAAAAGAAGAAATAATTAAATTTATGGAGGAGAACTTTAAAACAGTTTTCAAATAAGATGACAGCAAGCGATTGGAAAAAAGTGTTTAAGCAACTTGATTCAAAGCCGGAGGTTAAGGAAAAATTCATAAAACATTGCAAACCAAAAGACAGAAAGATTGGAATTTCAGCAAAAAAATGTGAAAGATGCGGAAGGTTTGGAGCACACATAAAGACATACGGAATCAATCTTTGTAGACATTGTTTCAGAGAAGTAGCGGAGGAAATTGGATTTAAAAAATATAGTTAAAATGAAAGTCAAAATAAATTTCAGGAGGATAAAAAATGTCGCATGATGTAGTAGCAGATGCTCTAAACATGATTAGAAATGCCAAGAAAGCTGGCAAAGAGAACATAAAGATAAGCAGAATATCTAATTTGTTAATAGAAGTTCTTAAGATTATGAAGCAGAAAGGAGCCATAAAGAGATACAAAATTGATCCAAAAGAAAAATCTATCGATATAACTATTGGAGACTTAACAGAATGCAAATCAGTTAAACCTAGATTTAGTGCAAAACAAGATCAAGTTGAATCTTATAGAAGAAGGTATTTGCCTTCTAGAAATCTTGGAACTCTTATTATCTCAACAAACAAAGGCTTGATGACTCATGAAGAAGCTCAAGAAGAAAAAATAGGAGGAAGCATTATAGCTTATTTTTATTAAAATGAAAAAAGAATTTTTTAAAGAAGTTGAAATTCCAGAAGGAGTAGAAGTAAAAAAGGAAGACAACTTGGTCATTGTGAAAGGTCCTGAAGGAGAAAATAAGAAAAAAATGAATTTTGGAAAGCTAGAAGTTAACGTAGGTAAGGATAAAATAAAACTTGGAAGCAAGAAAGCCACTAAAAAAGAAAAGAAAATGACAAATACTTTAACAGCACATCTTAATAATTTAATTAAAGGAGTTCAAGAAAAATTCGAATACGAACTGAAGATTTGTTTTGGACACTTTCCTTTCACAGTAAAGATAGAAGGAAACCAAGCCATAGTCAAAAATTTCTTGGGAGAGAAAGTAGAAAGAAAAGTTAAATTGCCTCAAGGTGCAGAGGTTACAATTGACAAGGACATAATCAAGGTTACTTCATCTAACAAAGAATTAGCTGGGCAAACCGCAGCAACATTAGAAAAATCTACTATTGTTAGGGGAAGAGATAAAAGAATTTTTCAAGATGGGATTTATATAACTAAAAAATGTGGAAAGGAAATTTAAAATGAAGAAAAAATTTTTGAAGAGAGATACTGCAAGATTTTCTAAGTTTGGAAAGAGAAGAAAGAAATTGTTATCTTGGAGAAAACCAAAAGGAAGGGATAACAAAATGAGAGAAATGAGAAGAGGATATCCTGCAATAGTGAAGATAGGCTACAAAAAAGAAGAACATGTTAAATCAAGAATGATAAACAATGTAAATGACTTGAGCAAATTGCAAAAAGGGGAAGTTGCAATTCTTGGTGCCGTTGGTAAAAAGAAGAAATTGGAGATAATTAAAGAAGCAGAAAAAATGAAAATCAAAATGGAAAACGCAAATAACAAATCTTTTTTGAAGAAAAACGAAAAGAAGGAAGTGGAGGTTAAAAAATGAATTTATCAAGAAAAAAAGCTTTAGCTGCAAGAACCCTTAGAGTTGGAAAAGAAAAGATTTCATTTGTTCAAGCAAGATTGAATGACATAAAAGAAGCAATAACTAAACAAGATATTCAACAATTAAAAGCAGAAGGAGCGATAGTTGTAAAAAATCCTTCCGGAAGAAGAAAGAATGCAAAAAAACATAACAAACGATCTACCGGAAACATAAAGAAAAAAGTAAAAACAAGAAAGAAAGATTATGTAATAATGACTAGGAAGTTGAGAGCATTTTCATTGGAGCTCTTCAAACAAAACAGAATAAATAAAGAAGAATTGAAAGAAATAAGAAAAAAGATTAGAAACAGATACTTTAAAAGTAAATCCCATTTGAAATCTTATGTGGAGGTTTTGAAAAAATAATATGAAAACTCAAAAGAAAAGAAGAATTGAAAGAAAAACAGATTACAAAAGAAGAATGAATTTGCTTAAAGGAAACGTTCCTAGATTAGTTTTTAGAAGAACTAACACAAGATTGCTAGCACAATATGTCTCTAGCGAAGAAGCAAAAGACAAGATCATTTTCGGCGTGGATACAAAAGCATTAATGAACTATGGATGGCCAAAAGAATTTTCCGGAAGTTTAAAATCAATTCCTGCCGCATATCTTCTAGGTTATTTGTCTGCTAAGAAAATAAATGATTCAAAACTAGAAATGCCTATAGTAGACTTGGGAATGATAAGAGTTTTACCAAAAACAAAAGTTTTTGGATTCCTAAAAGGACTTGTAGATGGCGGAGTAAAAACTACTGAAAAATCTGAAAAATTCCCTGAAGAAGAAAGAATTCAAGGAAAGAATTTAAAAGAAGATTTCTCAAAACACTTTAATGCAATTAAATCAAAAATTGAAAGCGCAGATCTTTCAAAAGTAAAATCAAAGAAATAAAATGACAGAAGACATAAAAAAAACAGCTGAAGCATATGAAACAGTTTCCGAGGAGAAAGTTTTAGACGAGGCTAAAGATGTTGAGAAGGTTACAAATAAAATGATTGAAAAGAAAACTGAAGAAGAAACAAGGAAAAAAGAAAAGGAGAAGAAAGAAATAATCAAGAAAAAAGAAGAATCTGAAAAAGTTCCTGAAAGAAGATTGACAAGAAAAGAAATGCAAGAAGCTGAAGAGAAGAGATTATTAGAATCTTGGGAACCTAAGACAAAGTTAGGAAAGGATGTTAAAAATGGAAAGATAAAAACTTTGGATGAAGTTATTGATAGTGGTCAGAAAATTCTTGAAGAACAAGTAGTAGATTACCTTGTTCCAATTCAATCAGATTTAATTTCTATAGGACAAGCTAAAGGAAAATTCGGAGGAGGAAAAAGAAGAGCTTGGAGACAAACTCAAAGAAAAACTGAAGAAGGAAATGTTTTAACTTTCTCTAGCATGGCTGTTGTAGGAGATGAAAAAGGACATGTTGGAATTGGAGTTGGAAAAGCAACAGAAACTCTTCCTGCGAGAGATAAAGCAGTAAGAAAAGCGAAATTAAGCTTAATTAAAGTTCAAAGAACTTGTGCAGGATTTGATTGCTCTTGTTCCGAAAAGCACACAATCCCTTTTGAAGTTACTGGAAAATCTGGAAGCGTTAGAGTAACTTTGATTCCTGCTCCTCAAGGAACAGGATTAGTAGTTGCAAATGAACTAAAGAAAATTCTTAAATTAGCAGGAATAAAAGATGTTTATAGCAAGACTTTTGGTAAACAAAGAACAACATTCAATTTGGCTAAGGCATGCATTGAAGCGTTGAACAAAACAAATAGAAAATGAGTAAAATTGCAGTAATAAGAATAAAAGGAATGATTGGATTAAGAAAACCAATAGTTGAAACTTTAGATAGATTGAGATTAAAAAGAAAATATGCTTGTGTTGTTATCGAGGGAACTACAGAAAATCTTGGAATGGTGAAGAAAGTGAGGGATTTTGTGGCATTTGGAGAAATAAACGATGAAACTTACAAAGCCCTTGTTGATAAAAGAGGGAAAAAAGATGCTGATGGAAAACTAAAACCTTTTTTCAGATTACATCCTCCTAGAGGCGGAATTGAAACAAAGAAACACTTTGGTGTTGGAAAAGGAGTTTTAGGAAACCATAAAGAAAAAATAAACGAATTAATTATGAGGATGTTATAATGAAACTCAAAAAGACAAAAAAAGTTAAGGGACAACGAGGGAAAGGATTCGGAACCCATGGTAGTGGAGCTAGAAAGAACAAAAGAAAGTCTGGTAACAAAGGTGGAATTGGAATGTCTGGTTCTGGAAAGAGAGCAGATCATAAAAAAACACTTGTAACAAAACTTTATGGAAATAAATATTTTGGTAAGCAAGGAATTACGTCAAGAGGAACAAAGAGAGATACAAGAAAGAGAATTAACTTAAGAGATATTCAAAACAACTTGGAGAAATTCGGTAAAGAGAATAAAGGAACTTGGATTATTGAATTAAAAGATTTTAAGATTCTTGGGACTGGAGAAGTTAAAAATAAGTTAATGATTACTTGTTTGGAAGCTTCTGAATCTGCAATTGAAAAAGTTAAAAAAGCTGGCGGAGAAATAACGGTTAAAGAGATCAAGAAGATTGAAACACCTGTTGTTGAAAATCCAAAACACGCGAAGAAGAAGAAATAAGATTATCAATATCGGATTCTAAAAATTTATAAAATTAAATTTCTTATTTTTGTAAGAGAAAAGATGAGTGAACTAACTACAAATCAACTGATCAAAATAATCGTAGGTTTCTTTGTGGTTGCTGTAGTAATCCTAGGAGTATACTTAATTTTTCAAAACAAAATCTTAACATTTTTTCAAGTAGAAGAGCATATTGAAAATAATGATTCTTCTCAAGATAATTCTATTCAAATAAATCAAACCCCAAATTCCTCACAAAAACCTCAAATAAATTTAGTTCCAATTGACGTAAAGACATGAAAAAAATAATTTTTGTTTTCATTTTCCTTATAATTTTTTCCAATATTGTAAGTGCAGGAGATATTTTTAGGAGTTTCCAAATTGACCCAGGTTCTCCTTTTCAGAATGTGGAAAATTTAAGTGGAATTAGAGAGATTCAATATGAATTATTTGAAAAGGAAAACGTTAATATAAATGTTTATTTCCCTTCTGAAAAAAAGGCAAAAGAAAATGGTTATGATGGGGAAAGGCTTGCTAGAGACGCTTTTTCTAGAGCAGATTTAAACCATATTGCAACACCCTCTTTGAATTTAATAATTGTGGTTTGGGAAGATGAGTCTGGAAATGCCCACATAGATGTAGGATATGCAAAAGATTGTGGTTGGACTGAAAAAGGTTTATTTTTATTGACATCTCATCTCCTAGATAGAGAAGACCTAACCTCCTTTGAATTTTGGGAGACTATTCTTAAAAAAGTTTCAACTTCCTTAGAAACTTATAATCTGGATTATCTTAAAAGTTATTGCGAATTTGCAGAGGAACTAAAAGATAAATATGGGTGCAAGTCTTTTTTTCCAGAGTTAGAAGAAAAAAGAGATTTCTCTTCTAAACCTTACAAAATTGTTTTCATATTTGATGATTACAAACAGGAAGATTTTGAACTTGTTAGAAATAATTTTAAGGAAGTTCTTCTAGGCTTGAAAAAAAATGATTATTGGAATAAGAATTTTGATAAATTTCAATTTGAATATTTAGATGAACTTTTGTTTAACAATTATTCGGGAGTCGGGAGTCCTTCTTCAAATGTAGGCATTTCCTATTTAGAATCATATTGCTTGGCAGATAATGTTGCTTTCATAGCAAATTCCAGATTTAGATCATTTGCATTGCCCCCTACTCAAGGGGCAACAGGAAGCGCATATTTTTCTTTTCCTTTTGTAGAAAAAGACTATTGGATAGGGGATTACTCCTATTTTCTAGAGGATGAAACCTTACTAGTTCATGAATTTGGGCATTCAGTTTTTTGCCTGAGAGATGAATATACCGAAGAAGGGAGAGGAAATTTCTCTAGGCCCCCAAATTGCGCTAGCAATCTCGAAGAAGCATTTGATTTTTGGGGAACTTTAATAGGAAGAGGAGAAGATAATTTATTTATCAAGATTTGGCCAGGATGTTCATATATAGAGGAAAATATTCGTCCAACATATAATTCTGTTATGAGAGAACATTTTAATGAAATAAATTATGGGATTGTGAATGAAAGATGGGCAGATTCCATTTTGAAAGGAGAAGTAGAATGCATATCCTAGGGATAAATTTTTATAAAAAAGCACTTTGCTTAATCTTTTTCATAATTTTAATTAACTTAGTTTCTGCAAATTACTTGCAACAATCGTACCATATTCAAATAGATTATTATGAAGGAAACGTAAGTATTCAAAAAATAGAACTAGTAGAAGGATTTTCAGATAAAGTATCTTCAAATGAGGGAGAGAGTTATTCTTTAAAAATAATTTCATTTGATGGGGAAGTTTACCGAGATTATCCTTTTAATTTTCCAAGAGAAGTTTTCGTTACTCCTGGACCAGAATGTTTTGTTGAAGAAGGCATTGTAGATACAGATCTATGTGGAGGGCCCACACATTACCTTTCAAACTTTTCATCAGTTCTACTAAAGATTCCTTTTTCTCCTGGCGCAAAATCTTTAGAGCTGGTGGATCCATCTGGGAGATTGATCTTAAAAGAAGACCTTTCAAAATTCTCATGTGGAGATTTGATATGCGAAGAACATGAAACCTATTCTAGTTGTAGGAAAGATTGTTCCTTAAAGGACAACGAATATTTTGAAATTGGAATTGCTCTGGGAATAATAATTTTATTGGGGACCGGGATTGGGATTTATCTAAAGAAAAAGAAGTGAACCAACAAACTTTAAAAACTGATTTCTCCCTTATAGAATATGGACTTCAAGAATATATTTGGATTGATTCCAGAGGTGAAAAGCCCCTCAGAGAAAAAACTTAGTTTTAATGTTAAACTTAAATGGACTTTGATAGTTCTAGGCGCATTTTTTATTCTTGCAAATATTACTCTATTTGGTTTGAGTGCTGCAGCGATTGAAAGATTTGAATATCTTGCAATTATACTTGGGACAGATTTTGGTTCAATAATTTCCTTAGGTATTGGGCCCATTGTTATGGGTTCTATTATCCTTCAACTTTTAACAGGAGCTGGAATAATTAGGCTAGATTTGAATACTCACGAAGGAAAGAAATTCTTCCAAGGTTTACAAAAAATATTAGTTATGTTCTTCATTGTTTTCGAAGCTTTAGTTTATGTTTTAATGAATGGTTTACAACCAATGCCTGGATTTGGTGCGATTGTAATTGCGCAGTTGATTCTTGGGGGTCTGGCAATTTATTATATGAATGAAGTTTCTGAAAAATGGGGTTTTGGTTCAGGAGTAAGTTTATTCATTGCAGCAGGAGTTTCATGGAGATTAATAACACAAGCATTTCAGTTCATAGATGTTCAAGGAAAAAATTGTCTTATGAATTTTTCCACCACAGCCTGTTCTGGAAAGGTTTTAGTTTTAATCCAATCTATAATCCAAAAATATCCTACAGAGTTTTTATCAGCAGCAGCGGCACTTGTGGTAACCACCTTAATATTCCTAGCCATAGTTTGGGCACAATCTTTGAAAGTAGAAATTCCCTTGTCCTATGGAAGGATAAGAGGTTATGGAGTTAAGTGGCCACTTTCATTCTTTTATTCAAGTGTTATTCCAGTTATCTTCGCTGCAGCATTGGTAGCTAATGTACAATTGTTTGGAGGGATTTTAGAGAATTGGCTAGGCCACCCAACATTCCTAGGTCATTTTATTGATGGGCAAGCTGTATCAGGATTAGCATTCTGGTTGCATTCTACAAACATTCTTGAATTAATAATCAGAGGAGGATTCTTGCCAGTTTATTTGTTGCAAGGAGTAATTCACATAGTTGTTTTCATGGCACTTTGTACAATATTTTCAATATTTTGGGTAAAAACATCTGGGATGGATTCAAAAGCGCAAGCCGAAAAGATATCTTCATCAGGATTACAAGTCGCAGGATTTAGACAAGATAACAGAATACTAGAAAGCATATTGGATAGATATATAATGCCATTAACCGTTATGGGAGGAGCCGCAATTGGTTTGCTTGCTGCACTTACAGATTTAATGGGAGCATTGGTTGGTGGAACTGCCATATTGTTAGTTATTATGATTATGTATCAGTTTTATCAAAGCATTGCACAACAACATATGACCGATATGAATCCTGCAATGAGAAAATTCATGGCTGCAAATTAAAATGAAAAAACAAGGAAGTTTTAAAGTAATGTTTTTAGTAATGTTGGTTTCTTTAGTTATTGCTTCGCTTTGGGACAAACTTCCTGCAATAAAAAATTCAATCCATTACGTTTTAAATCCTACTGCAGGAGCATTAATGAATTGGAATTTAACTATTGGAATGTTGATAGTTGTTCTGATAATTTCCGCCTTAACAACAGTAATTCAAAAGTACACTACTGATCAAACAGAACTAAAAAGGTTGAAAAAAGAACAGAAGGCTCTTCAAAAAGAAATGAAAGAGCATAAAAGCAATCCTCAAAAAATGGCGGAATTACAAAAAAAACAGATGGCTTTCATTCCACAACAGTTTAAATTACAAATGGGCTCAATTGCATACACTGCAGTTCCATTAATCTTGCTTTTCAGATGGTTTGGAGATTATTTTGGAGAGATTATGACTACAACGGGAGAACCAGTTAGATTCTTTGGGTTTTTAGGATGGTTTTTATTCTATTTAATCGTAACAATGGTGTTTAGTTCGCTACTTAAAAAATGGTGGGATATTGCTTAGAAACTCTTAAAAACCCCTTTCTTTTAGAATTAAAATGAACGAGCAAGAATTACAGGTAAAATTTCAAATATTTGAGCAACAAATAATGCAAATACAGCAACAGCTTCAAAGAGTTGATGAGGCCATTATGGAGTTAAATAATCTTGAAGAAGGCCTTGAAGAATTGAAAGGAAAAAAAGATTCAGAAATTCTTGCGCAAATTGGGAGAGGGGTTTTTATCAAAGCAAAAGTGATTGAAGAAGATTTGACGGTAGATGTAGGAGGAGGAAATTTTGTTAAGAAACCTATCGAAGAAACAAAAGAAATAACTTCTGATCAAATCTCTAAACTTGGCGAAATGAAAGAACTTTTAGAAGGAGAACTTGACAAATTGAATCAAGAGATTACAAAAACAATGTTAGAACATCAAAAATCTCAAAGTGGGCATACCCACGAGCATTCTCACCACGGAGAAAAATGCAATTGTGGAGACGATTGTGACTGTGATAAAGAAGATTGCCATTGTGGGCATGAGCATTAATTCTTAATATAGTTTCAATCACTATAAAATTTAAATACTAAAACAAAATAAATCTAATATGGAAGAAAGAAAATCCAATACAGCCCATTTTATAAATTCATATATGAATACAACAATTGAGTATAACAAAGCAACAATAAAAGCTTATACAAATCAAATTCAAAAAAAGTTAGGTGAATTAGGGATAAGTCCAAAAGAAGAGATTTCAAATCTTGAAGAGATTTCAAAAACAGATAATATAGGGCCTTGGTTGGCTTTGGGGGAGTACTTTGTGGGGGAATTAGAATATGGAAGAGCAGAGGTTGGGATTGAGGCAGTTGAAATTGCTGAAACTTACCAAAAATTGACAAAAAAAGTTGGGCACAAGGGATTCGAAGATATCTCAAAAGACATCTTGAAAGTTATTGATAAACACATAAAAAGTAAAGAAGAATCACAATAATTCTTAAAAATTCCTAAAAGATTTATTTTATATGAAAGAACAATATTTTCCGTTATGGGCCAAAGGTGAGATAATGGTTTATTTTGAAGAAGGGGTTTCAGAAGGATTTGCAAAAGATTTTGGAAGTGCTTTGGGCTATGAATTTATTCCTTCAGATGGGCCATGGTATCTTTTTAAAACCGAGGTTGGAAAAGAAAAAGAAACAATGAATGAATTTTTGAGCTACAAAAAATTTGTAAACGGCGTGGAAAGAAGGGATTTGAGACTGGAAAAAAGATTTAATTTTATAGATGGATTGATTTGGAAAACGAAAAATTTGGATAAATTTTATACTTCATCTGAAAAAGAATTTTTAGAGGGGCTAAATGAAATAAGAAAAGAAATTGAAGACTACAAAGATTTGCCTTAACTCTTCTTAACAACTTTCAAAAATTTATTATAACTCAAATTTCCTAACTCTGAAATAATCCCTTTAATGTATTCTTTTGGAACAAACTCAAAGGAAGGATTTTTTATCTTTATATTTTTTGGGGCTTTATCCCAAACTTCGTTTAATTTTCTATTTTCTATTGGAACTTTTTTATTTGAAAATTTCCACGAATCAGCGACGACGTAAAAAGGAATTTTGTATTTTTTAGCAAGAATTGCCAACATTTCACTTCCTATTTTATTTATAATTCCTTCTTTAACCAAAGCATCAGAACCTATGAAAACTTTTGAGACTTTTTTTGTTCCAGAATCTCTAGAAAGTGCAACGTTCATAGCAGAATCAACAAACATTGTAACAGGAATTCCTGCTTTTCTTAATTCGCTTGCAGTCTTTCTGCCCTGAAATAAAGGTCGTGTTTCAGTGTTGTAAACTTCAAACTTTTTACCTTTCTTTTTAGCATTTATCAAGGCTTTGACAACATTCGTTGAATGACAGTGAGTGAAAATAACATCCCCCTTCTTTATTTCTTTGAGAACAAATTTATTTATTTCATTTTGAGCATCTGTAAAATGATCCAAAATTTTATTAGAATCCTCTCCTTTTTCCAAACGATTCAGAACATTTGTTAACATCGGTTCTGTAGGCCTCAAACCCTTCAAAATTTTTATTGATTTTTTTTTAGGTTTCAAAAGATATGCATAAAGCGCCCATCCTGCAATATTCCTCGCCCCCTGAATTTTAATATCCTTTATATCTTTCGTGACTTGTGAAAAAGTAGGTTTCTTTTTTATCACCATAAACAGATAACTCTAAGAAACTTTAAAAAATCTCTTTTTCTATTAGAAATATGCTAGAATCTCTAGTTAACCCAAAAAGACTGGTGAAAGGTTCCTGGAAAATGTTTTTCATAGGATTACTTTACGGTTCACTTTCTCTTTTGCTTGTAAAAGTATTCTTTTCTGGAGATGCTGTTTTGAGCAAATTTTCAGGATTAATCGTAGTCACATTTTGTGTTATGTTTTCTTTGCCCTTCATTTATTATATTATAAAAAAAGAAGAAAAAGAAGATGAAGACGTGGAAGGTTTATTGCACGTTTGGCATGTTCATAGAGAAGCAATATTTGCTTTTATTTGGTTATTCATAGGATTTGTAATAGCATTCGCATTTTGGAATGCAGTTTTACAAGATTCAAATTTGCTAAATGCTCAAATTGAAACTTATTGCATGATCAACAGCCCTACAAGCATAGAAAATTGTGTGCAACAATATTCATTTGAGGAGAATGGAGCGAGTGCAGCAACTGCAGCAGCATTAAGTAATTCTACAAGGCTTTTATCGATAATCGAAAATAACATTTACGTTATGATTTTTACCCTCATATTTTCGTTGATATTTGGTGCGGGAGCTATTTTTATACTTGCATGGAATGCATCTGTGATTGCAGGGGCCATAGGAATATTTACAAAATATTCTCTTGCAAGAATTCCTTTGGGATTTTTTAGATATATGATTCATGGAATTCCCGAAATTGCAGCGTATTTTATAACTGCCCTTGCAGGAGGAATTCTTGGAGTGGGATTTGCAAGAAATGACTTCAGAACAAAAAAATTTGTTAGGGTTTTAGAGAACGTTATGATCTTATTATTCGTATCTCTTGTAATTTTAATCTTAGCCGGACTTTTGGAAGTTTATTTAACTCCAATCATATTTAGATAGTTCTTTGTAATTAACTTTAAAAATAGAAACATACTTGGAAAAATATGAATCCTTTACTTTTTACCACAATGCTAATTAGTTTCTTAGCAACTTTTAGCATAATCCCTTTTTGGATAAAAAAGGCAAAACAGATAGGGTTGGTTTGGACAGATATGAATAAATATAAGAAAAAGGATAAAGTTCCAGGCTCTGGAGGAATTGCCGTAGTTGTTGGGACAGTAATAGGAATTTTCATATATATTGCACTCGGAACATTCTATTTCAAATTTATAGATAACACTGTTGAAATTCTAGCCATAATAAGTTCGCTTTTTTTAATAACTGGAGTAGGATTGATTGATGACTTGTTTGGTTGGAGAAAAGGAGGATTATCCCGGAGATCGAGGATTGTTCTAGTGTTATTTTCTTCAGTCCCATTAATAGTTATCAATGCCGGAGAATCAACAATGTTGGGGATAAATCTAGGAATTTTCTACCCTTTGGTGTTTGTTCCACTTGGGTTTCTAGGAGCAAGTACTACGTTCAATTTTTTGGCAGGATTTAATGGGCTGGAAGCTAGCCAAGGAATATTGCTTCTTGGGGGACTAACGGTAGTAACATATTTGACTGGAAATGCCTGGTTGAGTTTGATAGCTTTATGCATGGTGGCCTCACTAATTGCATTTTATATTTTTAACAAATATCCTGCAAAAGTTTTTCCGGGAGATGTAATGACATACGCAGTAGGAGCTATGATTGCAATAATTGCTATAATGGGAAACATAGAAAAGATTGCAATATTCTTTTTTATCCCATATTTTTTAGAGATAATCTTAAAGATTAGAGGAAAATTGAACATCCATAACTTTGGAGTTCCAAACAAAGAAGGAGGATTAGATTTGAGATATGAAAAAATATACAGTCTAACACATTTATCCTTGAAAATACTTAAAAAATTCAAAAAAAATGTTAAAGAGAGGGAAGTAGTGCTTTTAATAAATGCATTTCAGATATGGGTGATGCTAATTGGATTATTAATCTTTTTATAACTAAGTTTTTAAATGGATTTCACTGAATAGAATAATGGAAAAAAGAGAATTAAATAAATATTCTAAAGAGATAGTAAAATTTTTATCCAACAAAAAAGTTCAGAATATAATTCTTATAATCTTACTGTTGGGGGTTTTGGTTTTTGGGACTTGGATGAGAGTGCAAAATTTACCTCTCTTAAAAGATTCCACAACAGAAGAGTATATCCCGCTAGCATTAGACCCTTTTTATTTTCTAAGAGTTGCTGAAACAATTGTGGATAATGGAGGCACGCTTCCAGAGTTTGATAATATGCGTTCTCCAGGATTTGAGGTTCCTTGGCACCATGAGATTTTGCCAAAAACAGTTGTTTTGACCCAAAAAATTGTAAAAATATTTAATCCCGGATTTGATCTTCGATTAGCAGATGTTTTGAATCCTGTAATCTTTTTTGTTTTAGGAATTGTAGCCTTTTTCTTGCTTGTATTTTTGTTAACAAAAAATAAATGGCTTGCCTTGCTCAGCGCGTTATTATTGACAGTAAGTCCAGCCTATCTCTATAGGACACTTGCCGGATTTTCAGATCACGAATCAATAGGAATGTTTGCATTTTTTCTTGCATTCTTAGTTTTCTCTATTGGAGTTTTAAAATTTAAGAAAGATTTATTTAAAGGAGCTTTAATGGGGGCTGCTTCTGGTTTTGCAACAGCCCTTTCAATATTAAGCTGGACAGGAATTGCAAAATTTTTGTTTATGATTTTCCCATTAACATTCTTAATAATATGGTTATTAAACAAAAATAAAAAGAGAGAAATAAACGAGATTCTCTTTTATGGTTTTTGGATCATCTTCACATTTATAGGATGTGCATTGTTAAACTATTCTTTCAAAAACACTCTTGGATTAATGCTTAGCTCTACGGGAATTTTAACATTATTCACCCTCCTATTTATAATAATTGATTTCATATTACCAAAATATGTTAGAAAAGTTTCAAAGTACTCTAGAAGAAAAAGAATTCTTGCAAGTTTAATAGGAACGATTGTTATAGGAACAATTTTTTACCAAATTCTTTTTGGAAGCATTTTTGATTTAATCTCAAAAGTTTTTAGTACTCTTTTACACCCTTTTGGAGAAAGTAGATTGGGACTGACTGTTGCCGAAAATAGGCAACCCTACTTAACAGAGTGGATCTCTCAAACAGGGAAATTTGTATTTTGGACATTTTTCATAGGGTGCTTACTTGTTGGAGAGAGAATTTCTAGAGGGATAAAAATAAAAAAAATAAGAAGAATTTTTTTATTTTCTTGGGCAATTTTCATTTCAGGAATACTCTTCTCAAGAATATCTGAAGGAGCATTATTAAATGGGAGCAATTTCATAAGCAAATTTATTTTCTTTGTCCCTGCAATAATTTTCATGGTAGTTTGCTTATGGACTTATTTAAAATCCGATTTAAGCATAAGTTCAAAATGGATAATTATTGCTAGCTGGATGATTCCGATGTTAATTGCAGTTAGAGGAGCAACAAGACTATTCTTTTCAATCGTGCCTTTTGTTTCATTCATCTCAATTTGGTTCATTTTTGAAACATATAAAATGGCCAAAAAACCATCTAAAGATGAACTAAGAAAGGTAATTACATATATTGTAACAATCGCATTGATAATCCTATTATTTTTCACTTTACTGCAATTTACAAAAACAACAATCTCTCAAGCAAAATCACAATCTCCTTCCGCAAGTGACCAATGGCAGAAATCAATGAAATGGGTTAGAGAAAATACTCCTCAAGGATCTTTATTTGCTCACTGGTGGGATTATGGTTATTGGGTACAAACACTTGGAGAAAGACCCACAATTGCAGATGGGGGGCAAGTGCAAGCAATCCATAATGGGAATTATAATCTTGCGAGGTACGTTCTAACCACACCACGCCCAGAAACTGCAAAAAGCTACTTCAAAACAATGAATATCTCCTATTTCTTAATTGATCCTACAGATGTGGGCAAATATTCTGCATATAGTTCAATTGGCAGTGATGATACTGGAATAGATAGGTATTCTTGGTTAATAACAATGATATCAGATCCAAACCAGATACAAGAAACAAAAGATTCAATCATTAGAGTTTATCAAGGAGGAATTCCTTTAGATGAAGATGTTTATTACAATGAAAATGGAACGGAAATATTTTTGCCAAGACAAAAAGCTGCAATTGGAGGAGTTGTCTTAGAAATCACCGGAGAAGGCTTTAACCAGCCAACAGGGGTTTACATCTACAACGGGCAACAACATTCAATTCCTTTAAGATACTTGTATGCAAACGGAAAACTTATTGATTTTGGAAATGGGGTAAACTCTACTTTCTATGTCTACTCTAGATTGTATCAATCTTCTCAAGGTTTATCTGTAGATCAAAATGGAGCAGGGATATACCTATCAGAAAAAACAAAAGATAGTTTCCTGGCAAAGATTTATTTAATGAACGATCCAGAAAATGAATACCCTGAATTGGAATTAGCACATTCACAAGGATACTATGACTTTAATTTTTATTATAATGGATTCCAAGGACCTATAAGAATATATGAAATACACACAGATGAGATGACAAACATAAACAATGTAGAAGACTTTAAACTTCCTCTTGGAGAAACACCTTACTTAGACAACGCGACATTTATTAATTTTTAATTGCTTCCATGTAGATTTTTTTCAATTGAGCATTTCTTTTTTCTAGGCTAAACATTTTTTTCCAATGATTTAAAGAAGATTTACCCATTTTTTTTCTAAGAGATTTATTATTTATTAACAAATCTAGTTTTTCCTCAAAATCTTTCAACATCCTTTTATCCATACAAACATAGTTTTCATATTTCCAAAAATTATTTGGGAGATTTATTAGAAAACCATTTTCACCTTCAATGACTTGTTCATTTTTTGCAAAAGTATTTGAAGTAATAACAGGAATACCATAACTTAGAATCTCTGGAGTTGCAAATCCATAAGAATCTCCAAATCCAGGATAGAAAAAGATATCTGTCTTGGGATAAATCTCATTAAGAAGTATCTCTTGAGACATTAACTCTTTCAAAACAAGATTTTTATTTTTAGAATATTTTTCTTTTATTTCTTTTGGAATTGGGCATATAAACATGAATTCAACAGAAGGATATTTTTTAGAAAACTTATCAAAGATATGAAGAGTTTGCAAACCTCCTTTTGCATTAAACCATCTTGCAACAAAAAGCACCCTCAATTTTTTATGTTTTATTTTTTTTATTTTGGGTTCCGGAAGTGCAAAATGTAAAAGCTCAATTTTGTCCAAGATTTTTTTATTTTTTGGGAAGGCTTTTTCAAAAGAGCTTCTGCAATCCTCAGACCAACAGATTATTTTTTTGCAGTAACTACTTTCCAACCTATTTTTTATAATTCTTTTTCCAAATTTAGAAAAAGCAATGCTTCCTGTGGCGGCAATTCGATCATAAGTTTCTGTATCAACAATCCAAGGTTTTCTATTAAGGCTCAAACAGTGGGCACAATGTATTAAATCACACGAAAGATTTTTTGAATAAGTCAGATTTGGCAATTGCAAAAATCCAAGTATTTTTCTTAAAACATTTTTGAATTTCCTCATTCTTTCAAATTTTTTTGAAGACCCAATTATTTCAAATTTGTCTTTATCCTTTTTTTTTGAATAATTAACAAATTCTATTCCTTCTGGAGGAAAATCGAGGATATTTTTATAGTAAGAGCTATCGGGAAATTTCCAAGGATATTGCAAAAAAACTCTCATATTCCAGGGAGTATCTTTTAATTTATAAAATAATGTGTTTAGGATAACAATATTAATAAATGAGTTAATTTTTAAGATTAAATGCTTAAAGATCAAGTAGACTGTGTGTATGTTGTAGCATCAAAAATTGGGAGTATTGGTATGGGAACTACATCATTACATGCTCTAAAAGGGATAGAAAATTCAAAAGCGTCATACCAAGTTTTTTGTAGAGGCTTTAAAAGCCCCATAAAAATTCATCCAAAAAAACTTCATTCCTATCTTTATCTGGAATATCTTTCATACCCTTTGAGATTCTTAGAGAAAAAATTAGGGTTAAAGATAAACCCATTTAAACAAATCAACAAAATTTTTGGAAAGTTGGTTAAGAGTAATCTCCCAAAAACAAAAACATATCATACTTGGATGGGAATAGCTCCAGAAGCAATTTTAAAAGCAAAAAAAGAGGGGGCTAAGCTAATTTTAGAAGGTCACAACAGTCATCCTCTGAACTCAATAGAAATTATGAATAAAGAGTATTCTAAACTTGGAATGACAGAGTACAAGATATCTCCAAAAACTTTGGAAGAGGAATCAAGAATAATAAATTTATTTGACTATGTTCTATGCCCTTCAGATTTTGTCTATGATTCGTTTCTTAAAAGAGGATTTAAAAAATCGCAGCTTATCAAGATTCCCTATGGAGTAGACACTTCTGAGTTTACCCCCCTTAAAAACAAAAATAAAGATTCAAAAATAAAATTTATTTTTGTTGGATCTGTGCAAATACGAAAAGGAATCCATCACCTACTTCAAGCATGGGAAGAATTAAATTTAAAAAATGCCGAATTAATTATTTGCGGAAGAGTTTGGCAAGATTCTCTAGAAATTGTATCAAAGTACAAACAAAATAAAAGCATAAAATTTCTAAGCTTTGTTAACCCAAAGGAGTATCTTCAAAAATCAGATGTTTTTGTTTCTCCTTCTTTAGAAGAAGGCTCTGCGCTCACTTGTTATGAAGCTATGGCATGTGGAATACCTCTAATAACCACTTTTAACACAGGCTCAATTGCAAGAGATAAAAAAGATTGCTTGATCGTAGAGGCTGGAAATGTGGAAGATTTAAAAAAGAAGATAAACTATTTTTATAAGAATCCGGAAAAAATAGAATCTATGGGAAAATCTGCAAGAAAATTTGTGGAAGATTTCACTTGGAAAGATTATCATAGAAGATTGGGGGAATTTTATAAAAAAATATTAAAATGAAAATTGATTTAAAAAAAATTGAAAACTTGAAAGGTGAAGCAAAAAAGAAGCTTTTGGAATTGAGGGATTTTGAAGGATATAATGTCCTACTAAGAAATAAAAAATCTTTTTAAAGATGGGTGAAAAAAAAATTTTTCTAAATAAGGTATCTGAAAATGATGCAAAAAAATTCTTTCCTATAAATTTCCTATTAAAAAACTTCAAAGTAAAGATTGCTAGAAAAAAAGAAGATGCAGAGATAATTGTTGGCCCTGCAGAAAGATTTTTACATAGAGATTATTTGAATTTAGATAAAAAAAATTTAATTATCTCTGGAGAAAATTTATTTTTTAAGAGAAATCTCTTAAGTCTTTTTGAATCTCTTTTTTCCAGATTTTTCAAAGAGAAAAAATATAAACTTATCGATTTAATAAATAACTTGTTTCCAAAGAAAATCTCTTCCATTGAATTCTCATACTTTTTAGGAGGATATGTAAAATTATTAAAAAAAGTCTCAAAAGGAGAGATTAAAAATGTTTTCTTTGTTTTATCTAATAAAAACCTCCATAAAAGATCAATTTCATTTCCCCTTTTTCTTCAATTTTTTTTTCCAAAGATAAAGCTCTTAATTAAAAAAAAGATTCCTTCCGAAAAAGAGTTATCAAAAAAGAAATTTTGTGCTTTTGTCGTCTCTAGCAATTCCTCTAGAGAGAGAATTGACTTTTTCAAAAAACTTTCAAAGTACAAAAAAGTAGATTCTTATGGAAAAGTAGAAAATAATATGGGAGATTTAATCCAAAAAACAGATTGGAAAGGAAATATAGATTTATTTAAAAAATATAAATTTGTGATATGTTTTGAAAATAGCTTTGAAGAAGATTATATTACAGAAAAGCTTCCCAATGTAATGTTTTCTTGTGCGATTCCAATATATCGAGGCGCTCAAAACATAGGAGAATATTTTAACGAAGAATCTTTTATAGGCTATGAAAAATATAAAAATTACGAAAAAATGATTAAAAAAATCATTGAGCTAGACAAAAATCCTAAAAAATACATCTCATTTTTAAAAACCCCTTGGTTTAAAAATAACAAAATTCCAGAGAAGATAATAAATAAAAAGAAGGAACTCTTTAAATTTTACGAAGAGATATTTTCAAAATGAAAAGTGAGATAAATTTATCTATAAAAACCCCTGTTTTATTTTTAGTTTTTAACAGATTAGATACAACAAAAAAAGTTTTTGAAGAGATAAAAAAAGCGAGGCCAAGAGTATTATTCATAGCAGCAGATGGCCCCAGAAACGAAAGTGAGCGAAAGAAAACAGATCAAGTTAGAGACTATATTCTAAAAAATGTCGATTGGAATTGTAGATTAAAAACACTTTTTAGAGAGAGGAATCTTGGATGCAAAATTGCTGTCTCTAGTGCAATTGACTGGTTTTTTAATAATGTTGAAAGGGGGATAATTTTAGAAGATGATTGTCTTCCACAACAGAGTTTCTTCAAATATTGTGAAGAAATTCTGGAGAAATTTAAAGATAATGAAAAAATTATGCATATTGCTGGTACAAATGTTGAAGGAATATCTGAAATTCCGGAAAGCTACTTTTTTAGTAGGCACTTTAATGTTTGGGGCTGGGCTAGCTGGAAGAGAGCTTGGGAAAAATATGATGTAAATATAAAAATTTGGCCCAAAGTTAGAAAGGAGAGATTAATTAGAAAATATTCTAGAAACTATCTTGATTATCTTGAAAATGTAAGAGGTTTGAATAATTTATACAAAGGAAAACTAGACACTTGGGATTATCAATGGGCTTTCACATGCATAATAAATAATGGATTTGCAGTCCATCCAAGAAAAAACCAAATAACAAATATTGGTTTCACGGAACAAGGAACGCATACAAACAAATCAGATAAGAGAAAAATACTAAAAAGTTATCCTTTAGAATTTCCTTTGGAAGACAACTCTTTGATTAATAATTCAAAAAGATATGAAGAATATGCCGCAAAATTCTTTCACCAAGGAAGAATTTTAAAAAAAATAAAAAAAATCTTAAGAATCTAGAAACCTATTTAAATGAGTTTAATTCTCTTTCTTTATGAAAGTTTCGGGTTTAATTGCCAATTACAATGGAGGAAAAAAAGTAGTAAAATCTGTAAAATTATGTTTAGAGTATTGTGATGAGGTAATTTTTGTTGATGATAAAAGTAATGATGGTAGTTATGAAAAAGTAAAAAAAATAAAAAATGAAAAGTTAAAAATCTTTAGAAATAAAATAAATTCGGGAGCATCTTACTCGAGAAATATTTGTGCAAAAAAGGCCTCCTTTCAAAACCTTCTTTTTGTAGATAATGATTGCTATTTTGACAAAAAAAACTTCAAAAAGATTTTAGGGTTTAAAGAAGACATAATCTATCCAAGAATAATTGACACTACTCAAAATATATATAATCACATTCCCGGAAGATACCTACAAAATTCAGTTTGCTTTTTTATTTCTAAAAAAAACTTCAAAAAAGTAAAGGGTTTTGACGAAAAGATAAGAATTTACATGGACGATGTAGATTTCTTTTTTAGATGTTGGAAAATGGGTCTTAAGATAAAATACATAGAAGACTCTAAAGGATTTCATGACTCTAAAAAGAGTAAAGAGACCATCTCCAATAATTTTTTTAAAAATTTGGAAAACACAGTTTATTTTTGTTTAAAACACAAAAGATTTGGGATTTCAAAAGAAGAATTCCCAAATACCTTAACCATATTAGCAAACTTAAGGAGATCTATTTTAAATAAGGACCGACTATATGGTATGGAGTTATCTGAGAAGAAAATAAATTCTTTTTTAAAGGCAATAAAATCTATTGTTAATGGTGCGAGATACTATCTTAAAACAAGGAACCAATAATTTTTAGCAAATTTTTTTGATAATTTCCCAATTCATATTTTTCTAAAAACCTTTTTCTTGATTTCTCAGAAAAATTCTCTCTTGTTTCTCTTTTACTCAATTGTAAAATCTTCTCAGAAATTTCCTCTGGAGAATTTTTTTTAAGAACAAATCCTGTTTCATTGTCTGATATTATAGAAGGGATTGTGGCTATCCCGTTTGCAATTACGGGGATTCCAAACATCATGGACTCTATAATAACAACCCCAAAAGTTTCAAAAGGGTATTCTGTTGGGAAAATGAATATATCTGATTGCTCAAAAATTTTACGTTTATCTTTTCCAGTTTTTTTCCCCAAATAATTTACCCTTCTTCCCAAATTCTTTTCTTTTGCAGATTCATAGAATCTTTCTTTTTCCCATTTACTTGGAAATTCTCCTACAAAATTGCAAGTGAAATCCAACTTTTTATTCAAAATTTCGCAAGCTTCAAGAAGTTTTGGCCATCCCTTGGATTCATTCATATTAGATAAAAAAAGCAAATTCAAATTAGGCCTCTTCTTTTTTTCTTCAATTAATTTTTTAAATTCTCTTTCGCTTATCTGATTTTTTATTGCATTTGGAAGAAAATTTATATCCTCCTTCTTAAAAAATTCTTCTACATCATCCAAGAGCTCCTTTCCAAGGATTATTGCTTTTTCTCCCTTGAACATTTTTTGATACATCAATTTGTTTTTACGCCCTTTGAAAAGTCTACTATGGATGTGAAAAACAAAGGGGACGCCATATTTTTTAATTTTCTGTACAAAAAGGAAATCCCTTATTAGTCCAAACCCTTTTGTTGCAGGTGCAAAATAAATGAAATCCGGACTAAACTCTTTAAACGAGTTAGAAATCTGTTTCATTACTTTAAAAAAACCCTTAAATTTAGAAAGGTTTATTTTTCCAACGTCATTCATACTCTTAGAATAATTTAATTTAATATTTCTTACTTGAAAATTTTTTGATTTTTGAAGAATCTCCAAACAGATTTCAGACATTATGGAAGCTCCATAATGTGGAGGAGGCAAAGTACTCAAAAAAAGTATTTTTTTAACCATTTAAAAAAAAGCTTCAAAAACTATTTAAATAATTCGGCTTACTTAAACTCCACAGGATTATAATACTTTTTTTTAAAATATTTATTTAAAAGAGGAGTTTTAAATAAAACTTTTTTTGCAAATCTTTTCAATTCTAAATACTTCTTTCCAAACAAATTTTGAAAATAATACTTTTTCAAGGTAAATTTTCTTAATAATAGGGGATTTCGATCATATTGGTGAATCACATTTATCACTGTTCCATCTTCATTCACAATTTTTCCCTTTGAACTTAATTTTATCCTCTTGTTCTCCAAATCCCCCAAAGTTAAAATTGGTCCCTGGAAGTTTAGAAATTTTTTTGAATTTGGAAATTTCCCAGAATAAAAAAATAAATTGTGTTGGCCCTGGTCCAATGCAATGCCCTTATTCATATTTTTTGACTGCAAATCAAGATATTTTAAAACTTCTTTAGAATCTCCCAAAGTTGTTCCAGCACAAGAGATAAGATTTTCTCCATATTTTTTGACTGCTTCTTTACCCCCCACTTTCAAAAAGACATATTTATTTATCTTGCAATCATTTATTTTCTTACTTTCACAAAAATAATTTATTTTTGCGTATCCTTTATACTCAAAAGGATCGTTTTGAAAAACAATATCCCTTATATCACAAAGAAGAACTTTTTCATAAAGTCTGAGGTTCTTTTTTAAAAAAGTGTGAAAAAATTTGAAACGGTAGTGCATTAAACTTATTCCTTTTTCTTTAAAAGGTTTAGAATTAAATCTCAGGAGAGTTACCCTCCATCTTTTTATTAGCCGGATTGTTTTAGGACTTAAGCTTTCGTAAAAAACAACAATATCTCCAGAATACCCGGAATTTCTCAAAGTTCTGAAGAAAGGATCGACCTTCCTATAGGAGTAACTTTTTACGACCGTCAAAACTAAATTCTTTTTCATTTTTTATTTCTAAACCTCTTGAACTCTTTAGTCGAAATTGCTGCAATATCCCCAAAAAATCTTTTTAACAAAAATTTATCCAATAGCCCATTAAAAATTCCTCCAAAGAACTGCGAATTGAGCCTGTAAAAAAACCTATATTTCTTTGAAAATTGTTTTGAATAAGATTTTCTATGCATGAATTGTACTCCTTCTTCATAAAAAGGTATTAAATTCCTTGCCTCTTTTATTAAAATTGATTTTTTTATAAAAAGAAAAATGTTTTGACGATAGTCGTAACTTACTTCTGGATTTAAAAGAATTTTGGGCCTAATTAGATCTATCGCAACGTATCCCTTTTTTAAGAATTTTTTTATCCAAAAATCATGCCATTGCTCATTTATGTGATTTTCTCCTTCTTGAAAAGGAATTGCAGCACTAAAAAAAATCTTATCCGACAAGCTTGTAAGATTTTCTACAAACAAATCCGAATATTTTGTTTCTATATGCTCTGCCACTTCCAAACTTATCGCAACATCAAACTTTCTTTTTAAAATAAGTTTCTTCCTTAAATCATGACGCAAAATATTTCTTTCAGATATAATTGGTTTTGAAGGATTGAAATCAACTCCCAAAATATCTTTTACCCCTTCTTCACTAAAAACTTTAAGCCAAGTTCCGCTACCACAACCAATATCTACAACACTTTTTGGTTTGAAAATTTTTAAGATACATGGGACAATGATTTTGGCAGAATTGTAAGAAGGCCCAAAATTCTTCTTGTAAAATTTTTCGTTATAAAAACTGTTATCCGATTCTTTCATTAAAAAACATACATAAACCAATTTAAAAACTTTTATGAGATTGAAAACTATTCTCTATATTTCTTTGCAGATTCTTCAAACTCTTCTAAAGTGTACTGAGTCATAGGATGAAATAAATCCTTCGAATAATTTGCTTGAACTGGTTCTACCGTTTTCCTAGTATTTTTTAAATCGTGAATATTTTCCAATCCTTTCACAATCTTTGTGGGGATTGTTATAATTTGGGGTTTTGCTTTAACAAGTTTATGAATATCCTCTGGAGTTCTTATGCTTCCGACTATCAAATCAGAAGAAGCACTTTCTAGTTCTTCAGAAACATAAGAAATGTCTGATAAAACAGATTGCCAAGCGATATCAAAAAACTTTTCTTTATTCTCACTTACTACTTCTTTCCAATCAGGATTTGTTAAAATTTCTTCTAGATTATGTCCTGATAACTCTAAAATTTTCGCATCAAGCATTCTATTTGCAAAGAGACTAACATAGGTTGCACCAAATTTTGCGGCAGTTAAAGCTTGATAAGGAGTCATACAAGCAGTAACATTTGTTTTAACCCCTTTTTGAGATAATTCTTTTGTTGCCAGTAACCCTCCTTCCGAAAAAGGGATCTTGATGACTGTGTTTTTCCCCCAGCTCGAAATAGTGTAAGCCTGCTTTAGCAATGCTTCTTTAACTTCTCCTGGAGCGATATTCTTCAAGTTTTTTACATCCAATCCATATAAATCTGTTTCTAAGCTAACTGGAACGTTCCCAAAATATTTCAAAATATTCTTTGAAGCACCTTCAAAACCCAAAGATAAATCTCCTGTGGATTCCATTATTTTGGGGTTAGTAGTGATTCCATCATTAACCCCTTTAGAAAAACAATAATCTATCTCCCATATGTCTGCTGTATCTGCAAAAAATTTCATTCTTCTGTTAACCTCTCTATAATTGAATTTAATTCCTTTTTAATCATTTCGTCACTCAACCCCACACTTAATTTTTTTAGGTTTTCTTTTATCAAGGAATTCGAATAATCTTTTATTAATTCTCTTAATCTATCTACTACTAAATGTTGAACAACAACATGAAACCCTTCTGTATGAGGAGTGGAATTCTTTGGGACTACAACGCAACAATCAGACAATTGTTTCATTTGGCCTCCATCAAATCCTGCCAGGCCTAAAACTTTTGCACCTCTTTTCTTAGCCAAATTTATTGCCTCGACTAGATTTCCCGACCAACCAGAACCCCCATGAACTGAAACTAACAAAATTGCATCGCCTTCCTCAAGGTAAGTATTTAAAATCCCCGAGTATGCCTTATCCCATCCAGAATCATTGATCCAAGCAGTCAAAAGAGCAGGGTTGTCATTCAAACAAAAAGTTTTGAAACCTTTTGTTGAGCTTATTTCTTGCATTGAACTATCATTTGCAACGGTTTTTGCTAAGTCTGCTGCAATGTGGGAAGCTGTTGAAGAAGATCCCCCATTCCCCATTGTTAAAAGTTTTTTTCCACTTCTCCATAAACCGAATAAAATTTCTATAAATTGGTCTATGTCTTGAATATCTATTCCATCACAGATTTGCTTCGTCTCATTCAAATATTTTTCAATGTATTCTTTGTTTCTCATCTTATATTTAATAAAACCTTGCTTCCATCCAAATCAAATTTAAAAGGAACATATTTTAATCCAGATTTTTCCATTTCAAATATAAAATTTTCAGGGTCTCTATCACAATAAAACAGGAAAAATCCTCCTCCACCTGCGCCCATAATCTTTCCTCCTAAGGCCCCTTTTTTAAGAGCAAGATCATACCAATCATCTATTTTAGGATCTGAAATTTTTCCGGAGGTTTTCTTCTTCGTCTCCCAATGAAGATTCATTAATCTTCCAAACTGCTTTGTATCTCCAATTTCCAGTGCATTTTTTATTTCTATCCCAATTTCCTTAATTTGTTTCATTGAATTTAATTTGGACTCATCACTCTTCGCTTCTTTTCCTTGATCCCTTAAAACTTCTGAGGCACTTCTTAAAATTCCTGTGAAAAAGATATGTAAATTTCTTTCAAGCATGTTTATTGTGTTCAAAGAGATGTCTATTGGTGCTACTGCAACGTTGCCCTTTTTATCTATCTTCAGACTATTTATGCTTCCAAATGCAGCAGCATATTGATCTTGCTTTCCAATTGGTTCTTTAAGAATTTCTATCTCTATTTTTGCTGCTTCTTCTGCAAGCCTCTTTGAAGAAACCTCTTCCCTTTTGTAAATATGTAACGCTTTTAATAGCCCCACTAAAAAAACAGAAGATCCTCCCAATCCAGATTTTCCAGGAACTTCTGAAATGATATTTATCTCAAGGGGCTCTTTTATCTCAAGTAGATTCAAGGCTTCCCTTACTCTTGAATTTTCTATTTCCCTAATTGAATGGACAATTTCTGTTTTAGAGTAAGAAATTCTAAAAGTATCGTAAAATTTTCTTTCAGAGACTGCAACATAGATATATTTGTCTATAGAAGCCGTAACCATCTCCCCTCCAAATAAGGGATAGAAAAAAGGTAAATCTGTGCCTCCTCCTCCTAAAGGCAATCTAACAGGAGTCTTAGTAATAATCATCCTAAACTAAGTGGGTCGAACTTTATAAACATTTTGTAGAAACCTTTATAAATTAAATTTTTTCTTCTAGTTCACCTATTTTTTTTGAAACCTCTAAGAGATCTGGAAGAGTGTAATCTGGAAAAATTTCTTTTACATGTTGAAGCTCTAAAATATCTGCTCTTAGGGTTCCAATTCTAAAAGTTTTCTTTACATTCGCATTAATCCCCGTCTTTATATCACTTAAATTATCCCCCACCATGTAAGAACCAGATAAATCTATATCCAAGTCCTTTTTTGCTTGTTCTAATAGACCTATTTTTGGTTTTCTGCATTCACAGACCCCATCATATTTTGGATGATGTAAACAACAATAAATCTCATCAATTCCCAACTCTTTTTTTAAATAATCATTTATTTCTTCCAATCTTTCTTGAGAAAGATATCCAAACTTGACTCCTGGTTGATTGGAAATAACAATAATCTTAAACCCCATCTCCTTCAGCCTTAAAATTCCTTTTTTTACATTTTTCAAAATTTTTAATTGATTTAAATTTGCAGGAGAGAGGATGTTTCCGTCAACCTCGTATAAAAACTCATTGATTACCCCATCCCTGTCTAAAAAAACAGCACGATTCATTTTATTTTATGGCTTTTATGTATATGTGTGCATCTCCCTCTCGGGTAAACCTGCCCCTTTCTATTCCCTTCTCTGTAAAAACGTTCACACCTTCTTCAATTTTTGAGAAACCAACTTCTTTTAATTTTTTTGTTAAACCTTGTTTTGTCCAACCACATTTGTGCTCATCTCCCTCCCATCTCTGCCACCCATAGATTGTGGCCCAAACATGTTCTTCACTAAAAGGATTTTTATTGCTTTTTCCATGGGTTAGATTGTAAAGATATTCACTCCAAACCTTCATATCTGGAACATCAAAAAGAAAGCTTCCTCCTTTTTTCAAAAGCCCTTCCATATGGTATAAAGTCTTATCAAAATCATTGAATCTTAAATGTTCCATAACTCCTAAAGCGAGAACTTCCGAAAGAGAATTTTTTGGAAGAACGATTTCCCAAGGGTTGCAATTAAAATCCAAATTAACTAAATTTTGAGGAGTGACATCTTGATGCAAGTATCCTGGAGTTGGTTTTTGCCCGCATCCTAATTCTAGCTTATCATATTTTGATTTTTTCATTTTATATTTTCAAGATAACTTCTTTAGATTCTATTTCTTTTTTTGCAGAATAAAACCTTTCGAGTTTTCCTACTTCTTTAAAGTATTCTCCTTTTTTAATAGGATATGCGAATACTTTGAAGCTTTTTGATAAAAGTAATGAAATTACTTCACTTATATTGTTTTTGGTATTTTTTGGAATTTCTTTAAGAGATTTTAAGCTAAAGATATAGATCCCTGCATTTGAATATCTTTCTTGGAGGGGAATCTTAATTAATTCTTCTTCAGAGAGTTTTTCTGAAAATTTTTTCAAAATCTGATCTTTCCCAAACTTTAAATGGCTCGAGGGAGGAGAATCAGGATTTCTTAAATAAGAGACTACTGTTAAATCTGCCCCATTTTCATTATGAAACCTAATTAAATCGCCCAAATTTATGTCTGTGAGATTATCACCATTGCAAATCAATAGATCATCTTTAAGAATTTCTGAAATCTCTCTTACTGCTTCAGAAGAGGAAACCAAAGATTCTTCCTCCAAATACTTTAAATCCACTCCAAAATTCTTTCCATCTCCAAAATAATCTAAAATTTTTTCTTTAAGGTAGTAGGTAGTTATCCCAATTTCTTTAATGTCATGCTTTTTAAATAACCTTATTAAATATTCTAATATTGGAATCCCGTTTATTTTTAAAAGTGGTTTGGGAACTTCTCTTGTTAGGGGAAACATTCTTTCTCCCAATCCTGCAGCCAAAATAAGCCCCTTCATTTTAGTTCTTCCTTCATCCATTCTGCAGTTAATTTTATCCCTTCTCTTAAAGATGTTTTAGGTTTCCATCCAAGGTCTTGTTTTATGGAGGTTATATCAAAAACTGCTCTTTGAGGATCACCAACCCTTGGGGAACCAAGAGTATAACCTATTTCTTTTCCCAAAACCTCTTTCATTATTTTATAAATTTCCACAACACTAGTCTCTATTCCTGTTGCTACATGGTATCCTCTGGGCTTCCCTTTTTTCATAGCCAATATATTTGCTTCAACAACATCCCCCACATAAGCATAGTCTCTAGTTGGAGTTCCATCACTCCTCATTATTGGTTTTTCGTTTTCCAAAAATGCTTTTAAAAAAACAGAAATTACTCCTCCTTCTAATTTAGGATTTTGTCTTGGCCCATAAATATTTGAGTATCTTAAAGAAACATAATCTAACCCCTGATTTTTATTGTACATATACAAATACATCTCTCCAGCATATTTTGACGCCCCATAGGGGGTTAAAGGATTTATTGGATGATCCTCTTTTAGGGGGATTTCAAGAGGTTCTCCATAACTTGCCCCCCCTGAATTAGAATAGACTATTCTCTTGACTTTGTGCTTTAAACATAATTCGATTACATTAATTGTTCCAATGATATTTATCTCTGCATCTCTTTGAGGGTTCTCTAAAGATTGAACAAGATATCCTGCTGCAAGGTGAAAAACATATCTTGGTTTCTCCTTTTCAAATATTTTATCTAATCCTTCCAAATTTCTTACATCTTCCTTATAAAAAATGGCTTTTGAATTCACATTTTTCTTATTTCCAGTAAGTAAATTGTCTACAACGACTACCTCGTAACCGATTCCAATTAATCTGTCCACAAGATTGCTTCCAATAAATCCTGCGCCTCCTGTAACAAGCAATTTATCCATAAAAAAACAAATCTCCAATTACTTTTAAATTCTATTATTTTGATTTATTAACCAAATTTAAGTATGTTAAGGCAAGTAAACTATTCCTTATTTTCTTAAGAGTTCTTTTAGGATTTGTAAATCCAAGATACAACCATTCAAGACCAATTTTCCTAAAAAAAAGAGGACTTTCTTTTTTTCTTTTCAATAAAAAATCCAATGCGGCTCCAACGTTAAAAATCTTTTTTACATTTATTTGATCAAAAATCTGAAATCCCAAAATTTCTTGTTTTGGATGCCCTACACAAATCCACAGATAGTCAGTATTAAATTTATTTACTTCTTTGATGATCTTTATTCTCTCTTCAATAGAAAATTCTTTTCCCTTAATGAAGGATGGATTAAAAGAACGAATTTGATTTAAAGGAATGCTTGTAAACTTGGCCAATTTTGGCAAGTCCTTTTTAGATAGGCCAATAAAAAAATGAAGAAATTCCTTTGAATTCTCTCCATTTAAAAAACGGGCCATAAAGCTAGGCCCTCTCTGCTGTTTGATAGAAAGAAACTTGGAGATTGTAAATCCATCTGGAAAATTCAGAGCATTTTTATAAGAAACAGCTTTTTTGAATAGGAAGTCATTATTATAAGAATATAAACTATTCAGATTAAGGAAATTAAAGATTTCTTTATAAGAATTTTTTACTCTAATAAATGGATCTTCTTTGGCGAATCTTAATTTTTCTTTCATAATATTCTCTCAATTAGGAGCTTTATATTTTTTACTAATTTTTCTTCTATAAATTCCTACTAAAGAAAAATACAATACCTTGCTAATTATAGTTGCGATACATGCTCCTGTTACAGCTTGCATCATCCCAAATCTCAAACCATAAGTTATGAAACTATAATTAAGGACTATATTTACTATGGTACTAATTATGATAAACCAAGCCATTTTAGAAGTTTTCCTTCTTGAAATCAAATATGTGTCAAAAGTTGCAGAAAGGGGAATGATTATTAGTAAAATTGAAAATAGTTTCAATAAACCTACTGCTGGAAGGTATTCTGCACCATAAATATAGAGAATGTATTTTGCCAGAAAAAAAGTGAAAACTGCTGCAAAAAGAGAGACAGAAATTGTGAAGATTAAAATTTTTTTGAACAAAGATTCTAAAGATTTATTTTTCAATCTCGAAAAAACTGGCAATACAGACCCGCTAACAAACCCAATTAACGTTGACGCAGCACCAATTAAACCAAAGGCAGCCCCATAATATCCAATATAAGTGCTTTCAACATAATGCCCAAGCATTAATGTATCTATATAACCAAAAAACAAACCAGAAAGAACAGTCAAAGATAGAGGTAGAACAAACTTTTTTAAGGATTTTTTTTCTGAAACGTTTAGAGACTTTTTATTAGCCTTCAAAAAATAAATTTTTTTTCTTGAAAAATATAAATAGATTAGGGAAAAGAAATAACAAAGGGTTAAAAGAAAGATAACTATTGCAATGGAAAACTCCTGTGAGATGTTTCCTCTAAAAATCAAATAAATTCCTAATGGAACTACGGAAATTCTCAAAATTTGAAAGATTAATTCTTTTACAAAAGGAATTTTAAAGTTATTTATTGCTGTAAATGGAGAAGAAATTAAAGAGATCATTCCATTAACAAGGAGATAAACTCCTCCAAACAATAAAGCAATAAATATTGGTTTCTCATAATAAAAATTTGCTATAAAATATGAACACAAAATTAAAAGTATTGATGAAAAAATTATAAGAACTATTTTATATTTTGAAAGGTAAAAATAGTAAGATTTAGCTTTTTTATTATCTTTATTAGAAAGAGCTTTGGATATAAAGGTTACCATTGCGGAACCAATTCCCAAATCTGAAAAAGTACTAAATAGAACTATGGTGCTTAATGATAAACTATAAAGCCCGAACAATTCTGGAAGCAACATCCTTGCAATTACTATTGTGAACAGCACAGAACCAACTTTTGCTGAGAGATTAGTTGCCAATTGGTAAGTAGAGTTTTTTATTACTTGACCCCCAGTTCCTTTAAAATCCCTATTCCTAAACCGCTTTATTACTCCCCTTAAATCTCTTTCTTCACTATGCAAAAAATCCATATTAAGAGTAAAAAAATAGAGTTTATATTTTTATTCTTGAAATCTTTTTATTAAATCTGAGAATGCAGGCCTTGTAATTAAGACCCCAACACTTATTCCAATGATAGTAGTTATTGCAAATCCCTTCAATAACCCGGCCCCCGCCCATAAAAGAGGCAATAAAGAAACTAAGGAAGTGAAATAAGCTCCCATTATTATTGCAAAAGCCCTTTTCAATCTCTGCTTCAAATTCGTTTGTAAACTATGAACTGATTCATCAAGAATAACTATTAGATCATCTATACCTGTACCAATAGTCGCTAAAATTCCGGCAATCCCTGGAAGATCAATATTCCAATCGATTAAAGAAGCTATACCCAAGATGATTATTACTTCCGAGAAGGTTGTTAAAAGAAGTGCTAAAGAGATTTTTATTTTTCTGTATCTTATAAAAACAATCAAAGCAACAGCCAATAAAGCTGCAATTCCAGCTAAAAGGATTATTTTAACAAATTCTTTTCCTAATGTAGGAGAGATGGTATCTAACTTGACAATCTCTAATTTATAAGGAAGGCTTCCCGTAATTAAAATTGTTTGAAGCTTTTTCATTTCTTCAACGGCACTTTCATAAGCTTCATCTTGAGATGCTCCAGAACCAGAACCTGAAATTGAAATTTGTGTTGTTACACGCCCCTTCAAACTTTCCCCTATTAAAAGGCTATCCACTAATTTATCATCAAGGTATAAATCTAATTTTTTTGAAAGATAGTTACCTTGAGGAGTTGTATTTACAGAAAGGTTTTCAGTTATCTCAGCATGTCTTTTTGCAGCATCTCCACTTAAAGTTATTGTAAAACTGAATCTACAAAAATAACTTCCTTCTCCATCCGGGTTACAGCCTTCTATTCTTGCATTTTGGGCATCCCTTCCAACAGAAGCAATATCCTTACTGCCCCCTTCAAATGCCACTTCATCACCAATCTTTGCTTCAAATTTTCCTTGTTCAGAAATTAAAGACTTCAAATCCCGAGGGGTCGCACCCGCGATTTCTATAAGCATGAAATGATTTCCAGAAAGATCTGAAACAGGGAGAACTTTCAAATCAGTTAATCCAAATTCATTCAATCGATTGCTTGTAATGTCCACTAAATCATTTATTTCAGAAGTATCAAGAGATTTGTTTTCTGCCTTAACTAATGCCCTGGCACCACCTTCCAAATCCAAACCAAGTTTTATTTTAGTATCAGGAATTTTTTCTACAGTTAAATCAGGAACTTCTGAACTAAAAATTATAAATTCCCCTTGTTTTGTTTCAAAGATTGTTTTTACATTTTCGCTTGAGGGAAATTTAGATTGGATAATCAAAGAATAATCCTCTATAGAGCTTATCATTTGACCATCTATAGAAGTTAAAATTTGACCTTGCCTCATTCCTTGTTCAAAAAGAGAAGAGTTTGAATCAACAGAGGTTATCATTACACCTTTTTCCAAAAAATTTGGGGGCATTCCAAAAATTGCCAGTAATGAAAAAATCAAGAAAATTATCAAAAGCCAAATTTTCCAAGTCAATTTCTTTTTCATTTTTCTTTTCTCCTTACGTACCATTTAAGTATGGAAGCGTTTGTAATCCAAGTGTTTAACATATCAAAAGCTAAACCAATTACCAGAACAGTAAAAATTTGTGTAAGAACAGCTGAGAATGATCTCACTACAAAAAGCGCAATCAACATTGCCGCAAAAGAAGTCAAAGTCATTGTAATTCCTGTTTTAAATGCACCAAATAATCTTTGATTTAAGGAGCCTTCCTTTCTCTTTAAAAGCCGAGTCGTTAAAAGAATATCAGTATCAACTGAATAACCAATAAGCATTAGAAAAGCCACAATTCCTGCTGTAGAAACTTTTGTGCCCATCATATTTATCACAACCAAAGTCATTAAAATATCTGCAAAAGCAGAGATAATTACTGCCATTGAAGGGATGAATGTCCTGAATAAAATGAAGACAACCAATGCCATTAATACGAATGCAAAGATTATTGCAATTATCAGTTGCTTATAAAAACTTTCACTAAGAGAAGATCCAGTAAATTCAAAATCACTATTTTCTCCTTCGATCAAATCAAATCCAAGATAATCTTCAACAAATTTTTTTGCGGCCTCTCCTTCAAGAGTAGTCTCTATTACCAGCGCTTTTTGTTCACGAGTAGTTATATCTGATATTTGACGAACATTCAAATCAGGTAAATCAGGTGAAAGGGCCAACTCTAGATCGCCAGCACTAAAATTACCATAAACAGTTATGGAAGTCCCTCCAGTAAGGGAAATATCTTTTTTTATGAAATCCTTATTTTGAGAATAAAATGCCCCCATATAAACAATTGATAAAACTATCAAAACAAGAGTTATCAAAAGTAATGATTTGTAATATTTATCGTGAAATTTTGAGAGTCTACTCATCATTCAAAGAAAATTTTATGGTATATAAAGGTTATTAGAACAAAAATAAGAAAGACAGCTTGAAGGGTTCGCAGCTGGTCGGCCACTAAAGCCAACAACGTGAGAAGCTTAACTTCTGTGTTCGGTAAGGGAACAGGTGTTTCCAACTCACTATGGCTGTCTTCAAAAAATGAAGAAAATAGGAATTTATAAAGCTTTTTATATGGGAAAAATTTAGAAATTTCATGCAGGGGTGCCGGAGTGGTCAAACGGGCGAGATTAAGGCTCTCGTGGTTTATCCTTACGCAGGTTCGAATCCTGTCCCTTGCACTTTGCTCGAGTAGCTCAGCCTGGATAGAGCGCTTCCCTCCTAAGGAAGAAGTCGAAGGTTCAAATCCTTCCTCGGGCGCTTTCACAAACCTTAAAAACTGGAAAATAAATTAAGTTATATGCGTGGGTAGTTCAGTGGCAGAATCTCTGGCTTCCAACCAGATGACCCGGGTTCGAATCCCGGCCCGCGCATTTTTTATTCAACAACATAATGGCCTTTCTTTTCCAAAATCCTTTTCACTTTTTCGTCTATTAAACTCTCTGGAAGATATCCTTTGTCCACAGCTTTGATTATTTCATCTCTTCTTTTTTTCAAAGCCTTGTACCCAGAATTTTTATGAGTATCAAGAATTATATCATTACCTGAAGAAATCAATACAGGATAAACTTTTTTAAAATTGAAAGGATAAGACAATCTCAATCCTAACATAGTTACTGCATCAGTGATAATCAAACCCTCAAATTTATTTCTCAAATCACTCAAAACTTCTCTAGAAATTGTTGCTTGTTTCCCATTTGAATCCACTGCACCATAAACAATTGGGTGACCTACCATAATTGCATCAACATGTTCTGAAATTGCAACATCAAAATATTCTAAATCTTCTGGAAAAATTTCTGCTTTAAACTTTAAAAGATGAGGATTTTTCACCAAACTTCCTCCAGGGTAATGCTTTGCGGTTGCAAGAATTTTTTCTCTATGCAATCCTTGAATATATGCTTTTACTTTTTCTTGAATTTCTTCAGGAGTTCCCTCAAAACTTCTTCCTGGCCAAACCTCATTTCTGGATTCCACAACGGGAGAAAAATCTAAATTAAATCCAAGTTCATTCAAAGTCTTTCCATGCTCAATTCCTAAATCATAAGATTCTTGTTCGTCAGAAACTTCTCCTAAATTTTTGGAAGAATAAAAATTTGAAAAAGGATTCCAGTAACCTTCCATGTCTGTTGCAATGAATAAGTTTGTTTGAGAAATATTTTTGTAATAGGAAATTGTTCTTTTGTATTCCGGTTCACTTTTTAAATCATTTAGAAAAATCCCTCCAACATGAAGTTCATTAATATACCTAGAATCCAAACCTTCTGGTTTAACAATCATCAATTGCCCGACCTTCTCTTTTAAACTCATTTCAGATAAATTTATTGTTTCCATGGTTAGATTTTCCGCTGAGACAATTAGGCAATTAGAGATTAATAAGATTATTGTAATAAATAGCAACAATTTATTCATAAAAATACCAAAGAATTAGGCTTTCTTAAACTTGCCCACCAACTCAACATAATCTCCTTGTGCAAGAAACATACTTCTACAACAGAATCTTTCCATACCTAAATCTTCGAATACTTTTTTAGGAGATTCACCATCAGCTACTCTCGCCTTAAATTCTTCCCAAAGGTGACCAATTGGTTTTCCGCATGAAAAACATCTTACTGGAATAATCATAATATTACTCGAGAAAATTAGTTTTTAAAACTTTCTAATGTGTCACACAAATCTTTAAAAAGTTAACAAAATTTAGTAGGTCTTAAAAGAGGACAAAATGCCAAAAAAATGTATTTATTGCAAAGGGGAAGTTTCTGATGAGAGTGTAATAGATTTTTGCGAAAGATGTGGAAAAGGGGTTTGGGGAGAAAAAATGTTTAGAGCAATTGTAGAAAATATGGAAAATGCAAGAGAAAATGACGACCTCTGCTCTACAAATCTGGATCCAAAAAAAATATACTAATTTTAAGTCTTAACTCTAGATAAAATCCTCAAAAATTTTGCAAAAGACAAGTTTT
The DNA here is from genome assembly GCA_020430505.1 of Nanobdellota archaeon. Taxonomy (GTDB): domain Archaea; phylum Nanobdellota; class Nanobdellia; order Pacearchaeales; family GW2011-AR1; genus EX4484-71. The sequence goes on from JAGQJT010000004.1 coordinate 49,538, forward strand.
TTAAAGGGGAATTTTCTTCGTAAGTCATGGCTGAGAAAAAAAGTATTAGAACTAAAGGCAAGATATCTTTTAGTAGATATTTTCAAAAATTGAATGAAGGAGACTCTGTTGCAGTGATTAGAGAGATTTCACTAAGGCCCAGATTCCCAAAGAGACTACAAGGAAAAACTGGCAAAGTTATTGGACAAAGAGGCTCTTCTTATGAGGTTCTAATAAAAGATCAAAATAAAGAAAAAAAATTCATATTAAACCCAATACATTTGAAAAAAATACTAAATTAAAATGATAGAACACAAACAAGCTTTAAGCATCGCAGAATCAAAAGAATTCATTGAGGATAAAGAGATCAGTAAATTTGCAAAAGGATTTGTTAGTATGAAACCAGAAAAGGCAAAAGAATTAAGAAAAGAACTTGAGGATCTAAACTTAATAAAACTCAATCCAAAGCACATTTCAAAGATAATTGATTTCCTTCCAGAGGATAGAGAAGATTTAAATAAGATTCTCCCAGATACTAATCTTGATGAGAATGAAGCGAACGATGTTTTATCAAAAATTAAACAATTCAAATAATGAAAATGAAAGAAGAAACAGCAATAATAATAGAATATTTACCGAATGGATATCCTCTAGAAAGGAAAATGCTCCCTGTAGCACAAGCCATCGGAGACACTAATTTAACTCTTCTAGAATTGGTTCCTAGGAGAGGAGAAACACTTGAGATTGGAGAAAAGGTTTACATCGGAGAAGGTAAGAGAGATAAAATTTCTTACATCCTTGGAAGACTCAAAAGAGAAAAATTAACTGAAACTGCAAAAAATCAATTGCAAGAAGTGATCCAAGAACTTATAAAGAAATCTGAAGAAAGATTCGTAAACTTTTTTAATAAGGCAAACGCCATAAACAAGAGAGTTCACCAAATTGAGCTTTTACCAGGAATTGGTAAGAAGCACATGCAAGAAATACTCAAGCAAAGGGAAGAAAAAGAATTCGAATCTTTTGAAGAGATGAAGAAGAGAATTCAGAATTTGCCCGACCCTGAAAAAGCAGTAGAGAAAAGAATTTTTCAGGAGTTAACAAACCTAGAAAGGTATAATTTATTCATAGGATAATGGAAAAAACAGAACAAGAAAAAACAGATAACAAGAAGTATGATGATAGAGTAGTTAGAATTCTATCTAAAGACATAGAAGGTAAAATGAAGATTTACCCTGGATTGACAAAGGTAAAAGGAATATCCTGGTCTTTCTCCAACTCAATTTGTATTGCATTAAAATTAGACAAGAATAGAAAAATTGGTTCTTTAACTGAAAGTGAAGTTAAAAAAATAGAAGATTTTGCAAAAAACCCTTCTACTTCAAAACATCTATTGAATAGAAGAAAAGACTTTACTTCTGGAGAAGACAAACATTTAATTGGAAGTGACCTTGAATTAACTCATGAATTTGATATTAAAAGATTAAAAAAAATAAAAACTTATAGAGGACTTAGACATACTGCAAACTTGCCTTCCAGAGGACAAAGAACTAAATCCAATTTCAGAAAGAACAGAAGAAAAGGTTCTGGGATAAAGAAAAAAACTGTAAAGAAATAAAATGAAAAGAAAACATAAACAATACTCTCGACCAAAAAGACCTTTTGATAAAGTTAGAATTGATGAAGAAGCCCAGATAAAAAAAGAATTTGGTCTGAAAAATAAAAAAGAAATTTGGAAGGCTGAAGCAAGAATAAAATCAATGAGAGAAAAGGCAAAAAAATTAATCTCTTCTTCTGCAGAGGAACAAAAAGCACTTTTTGACAGATTACAAAAAATTGGATTAAATGTGAACAGCATTGGAGAAGTTTTGTCGTTGGATAAAAAAGATTATCTAAACAGAAGATTGCAGACAATTCTTGTAAAAAAAGAATTGGCCACAACACCAAAATCTGCAAGACAATTAATTGTACATCAAAAGGTATTGGTTGATGGAAAAATCCTTGATAGCCCTTCTTATATTGTTCCTGTAGAGATGGAGAACAAGATAACTCTAAAACCGAGCAAACTTAAAAAAACTAAAGAAAACCCAATAAAAGAAGGAGAAAGCGAAAATGCCTAAGAAGAAAATTGAAGAACCCAAAGAAGAACAAGAAGTAGAAGAGGAAACTCAAGAAAAAGGAAATAATGAAGAAGGAAAGATTTCTCATGTTAAGGAAGCTGAAGCAATTTTGAATATTTATACATCGTTTAATAATACAATAGCACATGTCACAGATATGTCTGGAAGAACTCTTACTAAAGTTACAGGAGGAATGGTTACCAAACACAATCGTTTGAAAGCAAACCCCACTGTCGCAATGTTCATTGCTAAAAGAATTTCTGAATCTGTTAAAGACATGGGAGTTAAATCATTTTACATAAGAATAAGAACAAAAACAAGAAATCCTGCGCCAGGCCCTGGAGCAAGTGCAATTGTTAAGAGTTTGACAAGAGAAGGATTTAAAATTTTGAACATTCTTGATTCATCAAGAATTCCTAGAGGAGGTCCAAAGAAAAAGGGAGGACGTAGAGGAAGAAGGCCTTAGGGCAAGGTTTATATAACCTATTAAAAAGATAATAAAATGCAATCAATAAATAAAACAGATAACAAATTAACCTTTTCAGCAAAAATTAGTGAAAGTTTAGCTAACGCTTTGAGAAGAAGCGTTAATTCAATTCCAACTTTGGCAATAGATGAAGTTGAAATCTCAAAGAATGATTCTCCTCTTTATGATGAGACTGTTGCACACAGAATGGGACTAATTCCTTTGAAGATGCAAAAGTCGTTTAAAGAAAAAGATGAAGCTGTTCTAAAATTGAAAACAAATAAACCTGGAACAGTTTATTCCAAAGATTTTAAAGGCGATATCGAGGTAGTCTATGGAGAGATCCCAATTACCGTTTTAGGAGATGACACTGAGATTAATGTCAAAGCAATCGTAAGACTCGGAAAAGGAAGTGAACATGCTAAGTTTTCTCCAGGGTTGATTTATTACAGAAATGCTTCTGAAATCACAATGGATAAAGAATTTTTTAATAAAGTGAGGGAAACTTTTCCTGAGAATGAAGTCAAGGAAAAAGGAGATAAGATAATCATTGAGGATAATCTAGAAAAACCAATGGTTGATTTTTGCGAGGGATTAGCATTAAGAAATAAGAAAAAAGTTGAAGTCAAAGACACAGATGAGTTGATCATTAGTGTAGAAGGCTTTGGGCAAATGAAAGCTAAAGATATGTTTAAAGAATCATTAAAAATATTAAAGAAAGACCTAAATGATTTTGCAAAAAAAATATAAAACTTTTTTTTTTTAGTTTAGAGTACTGTATATATTTAACAGTTGGTGAAACAAAAAAAATATCCTCAACAAAAAGTTGAAGAGGATATTTTTTGATTGTTTAATCTTTTTTCAAAATATAACATTTAATAGAATGGATTACTCCCTTATCAGTTTTGAAATAATTAGGGGGGCCCAAACGGAATCCCACAACTTCCTCTGTGAGAAGATTTTCAGGAATCTGGCTTATAATATGGGCATATGTTGGTTGAAAAATATCTGCCCCCCCTTCCCCAAATTCTTGGTAGATTTCGATAGATTCCTTTTCAACAAATTCCCCTTCTGCGGGAAAATCTGAATTAATCTTATGTAGATTTGAGCCGTTAATACGCAACCAAATTCCTATAGTGAGGTATGGCTTAGTTAAATCTCCAGGATCTATAAAGGCCAATCCTTTTTCATGCCAGTATATCGCAGGCCGGATTTTGTCTTTAAATTTTTCTGCCTTTTCCAAAGAAACTGGTTTAATCAAACCTTCAAAAACGGGAAGAATTTCTTTCTCAAGCTCCTCCGATTTCTCATAAAGGATTATTGGTAAAGATTGATACTCTCCCCTCATGATTACCTCAGCATCATTTTCTGGATCAAGTGAAAATGCCACAACTTTTTCAGCAATATCTTGGGGAATTTGGGCCATCACTTCTGCCATTGTCACTTTACAAAAACCGTAGTAGCCTCCAACCTTTACATAAATATCCAGTTTTGAGAGAATTTTCAATCCTTCAGCCTTCTCTTGCCAAACAGCATCTTTATCAAAATTGAATGCTTCTTTACGAGGATTTGCATTAGAAAATTGGTAGAATAATTCAAAAAACCGGGGATCCTTTTCCATGGTATGATGAATTTTTCCATCTGTTCCTTTCATAGCATGATTCACAAATCTTATTCGATCCATCATCTCTTTGAGATGATTATCTGAAATTTTGGGAATTGGATTTTTTGTTTTTGTTTCCATAATAAACTCCTTTCCATTTTTTAATTTTAGAATTAAGTTTTAAGCAAGCTTTAGCTCTTCGCTAAGATTGGCCTTTAAAAAATTCTCAACCAATTCTTCATCAAGCTTATCGAATTTTATCTCTTTAAAGAGGTTTTCAAAAGAAGATTCTTCTTTTACCTCAAGAGGCTCATTTTCCATATGCTTCATTGCTTTATCCACCTCCACCCCAAAATAAAAACCTCCTCCCGGGCAGAATGCAAGAGCTTTCCTTTCATTTTCTTTTTCAAGAACTACAACCAATTGAGAGGCACATCCTCCTGTAGGAAGTTGTGCAAAATAAATTAGATTTTTCATAACATTTTATTTTTAATTGTCAATAATTTAAAAAATTAATAAAAAAGCCAAAATAGCTAAAATTAAAGCTATTAGCTGTAAGTAAAATAGGGACTTTGAAAAAGTCTCTTTGGAATCCTTTTTGGATTCTTTCATAACAACCTCCTTTTTATTTTTTAAGTTTATAATTTATTTAATTTTAATAATATTCAACGATTAATTTTGGTCTGTTAATAACTTCAGGATTATCGCTACTGAAGATTAAACAATAAGTGTCATTAGAGACCGTACTTAGAGCCAGACCATTATTTTGAGAAGGATCTAAAATCCAAGATTGAACTACTGAAGAAATATCAATCGAATACCAAGATTTAATCCCTTCAAAAGTAAATTCAAAAGAAGTGAAGTAATTTTCTGAAGAGGGAAAATTCTCTCCATTCACAGAATTCTCCTCCCATGGGGAAGTTACCTTTGAAATTCTTGCAATAGCAAGGTTAGGATAAGGCCCTAATCCAAATCCATATAACTCCATTTTTGCAGAAACAATTGTTGAATTTTCTGGAATTTCATCAAGAGGAAATTGAATCAACATGCTTCTCCAACCCTCAGAACCTCCAGTAACATATTTTGAAATCTCCATTTCTTCTGTAGTTCCATCTCCATAATAAGTGGTATTCCCACTTACCCAATTTACCAATCCTGCAGAAGCGTCCTTTCCCTCTGGACCTGGTTGGAGGATAATGGAATTATTATTTGGAGTGACAATGTTCATTCCTCTTGTTTTCTCCCCAATTTTGCCGCTAGGATCTTTTGCTTGAACCTTAACGACATAATATGCCTTATTAGGAAAAGAATGTATCATGGTTTTTTCATAAACCCAATCAGTGTCCCAAACCCCATTATCCTCAAAGTCCCATCTCACTTGACATTGGTCTTCTGGAACTTCATCCACAACAGCAGCTTTAAATGAGATTTCATTGCCCACATACCAAGGTTCAGGAGTATCTACTTGGATAAACACTGTAGGAGGATTATTTGTTCCTCCTATCTGACCACTTAAAATTTGCTCATCGTAATTTATTAGATTATAATTTTTATCTGCAAGAGTTTTACTCAGGATTTTAATTTTTGCTCCTACTCCAATTTTTAATTTTCCATCGAGGTTCCAATTAATTGAACCCCCTGAACTTGAAGCATAAACCCCTAACCCTCCATCTGCATAAGCATATGGGCCTGCAACATCATAAAGAAATATATTGAATGCTGCACTTGCATAAGCTTCAAGAGAGAGGTTTGATTGCAAACTAGGATTAAATCCAGAAAAATCAAAATCCAACGATTTTATCATGTCCCACTTATTGTTTTCGTATTTTAATCCCCCTTGAAGTTCGAAGGATTGATTAACTTTTGAAGAACAGACTGAGATGCTTCCGTCTGCTTTTAGAACTACTTCTATAGAAGGAGTGATGTATAACGGAACTATTCCGATCGTTCCGGCAAGAAATCCTGGAAGATTTTGGCTCCAAATTATTTTTTCTTTATCTTGAAGATAAAATGAATCGTTTGCGCTTATTTGAAGCGAGGATTCTTCAGAAAGAATATTGATTATCAAAAACTTTTTTAGCTTCCATTTCTCTATATCAATTTCTCCATCAACAGAGTAATTGAAAAAAAATTGGCCATTTATAAAAACCCCATTTGAAATCTGGATATTATTGAAATTAAAACCAAAATCGAATCCTTTTTTCTCAATAAAGGTGACTCCTTCCGGGAGAGAAGATTTATACTTTTCTGAGGGTTTTATCTCTTTTGAAAAAGAAAGAGAACCATCTTTAACAACTTCTTCGATTGAAGCTTGTTGAGTGTGAATTTTTCCCCCAGAAACAGATTTTACTTTCTTAAGAAAGCCCATAGGAGTTGAAGAAGAAAATCCTGTAACAATAAAATCTCCAACAGATATTCCAGAAGTTCCGGATAATGAGATCGTTCCTTCGTCAGAATAAGACAAAACTTCTCCTGAAGAAATCTCAAATAATTCCTCACCAGAAGGTCCCACAGGAATTCCTTCCTTTTCAAAGGAATTTTCTTTTTTGCAACCAAAAAGGGCCACAAATGTTAATACGATTAAAACTAATTTTTTCATAGTAAATTTTATTTTTAATTAATAATTTATTTTAGAACAAAACTAATTGGAATGTTATATTGCACCCTTACAGGTTTTCCTCTCTGCTTTCCGGGGCTCCACTTGGGCATTGCTTCTACAACTCTTATTGCTTCCTCGTCACACCCTCCTCCAATTCCTCTTAGTAATCTCACATCTGTAACCGAACCATCTGTTTCAACTACAAAAGTTAAAAACACCCTTCCGGAAATATTTGCTTCTCTTGCGACCTTAGGATATTTTAGATTTTGAGCAAGGTATTCGTGAAGACCTTTTTCTCCTCCGGGAAACTCTGGCATTGATTCCACTACAATAAAAATTTGTGATTCTTCTTCAGTTTCTTCCTCTTCTTCAAAAATTTCTTCTTGAGGGATGTACTCCTGAATCACTGTATTTTGATCTGCTTCTACATTAATTTCCAAATCATCTTCAACTTCAAGATCATTACTTACGACATCAATTCTAGTTGGTTGAGTGACTAGAGGAGGAGGGGGAGGTTTTGCCTCTTGCTCCGTGATAGGGATGAACTCTTCAGGAATATCTTCAGTTTGCACTATGAAGATTTCTTTCTCTCCTGAATCATGGGATTTAATTTCAAGTCCTCTCCAGATTAAAAAAAGGACAATGATTAATCCAATCTCAAAGAAAACTGGTTTCCACCGTTCGAGATCTGCTTTTTTAGATTTTCTTTTGTCTTTCATTGTTTTAATTTTTAAAGTTATTAAAATTTAATTTATTTCATAATAATATCAAATCCATTTTTTCAAAGGAATTTTTTTATTCAACCTATATATGACCAAGGGAAGCCAAACAGGTATACAACCTAAAAACATATACGAAGGAAGAAGAGAATATTCTAGATTCCAATTTGGAATCACCAAAAGCATAAGGCCATAACCCAATCCAAAAACAAACCATAAATAAGGCCTATCTGTATGGGGTTTGATCCAAGCATTTCTTATGGCGGGAATCAAACCAAAAAAATTGGCAACTAGAGATAAAACCAAAACCCATTTTGATCTTTCTGGATCTTCAAGGAATACCAACCAGGAAATTAAAGCTCCGATTGAAAGAGTGCCGCATAGATAATCCCAAAAAGAGACTTTTCTATTTTTTGATTTTAATAAAACCAATAGCATTATAGTTGTTGAACCAATTAGTCCTGCAAAAGGCGCCAAAAGATTCAAACCCAACCCTCCAGAGGAATAAGAAGAAAAAAGAATTACAAAAGAACTTAGGGAAAAAATTACCCAAGTCACAATTGGAAGTTCGATCTCTTTCAAATTGGAGAGAGTTCTAATTGAAGGGACATATGCAATGAAGATTGTCAAAAAGGAAATCATTGCAAGCTCTAAACCGCTATCAAATTTTTCCATAACATTTTATTTTAGTTTATAATTATGTGAATTTCAAATTGCTCCCTTGACAGGATTCGAACCTGCGACCTCCAGCTAATCAATGATACTGGGCTCTAACCAACTGTGCTACAAGGGAGCCTCCTACCTGCAGGATAATGAAAGATTTTATGCTGATGTTATTTCATCGGCCACACTAAAGTTTTTTTTGAAATACTCTTCCTTTAGCATTCCCACTCCTAAGTCTGCAACATTTTTGGCAATATGGGAATTACCTCCACTTTTTACAGATGCGACATAAACCTTTTTCCAGAATTTCCGAATTTCTTTATCGGACAAAGTTTTTTTGATTGACATATTAAACTCCTTTCTATTTTTTAGTTTATAATTAATTTATTTCAGGCAGATCGTCCTGGTTTTTATGAGGTCTCAAATGACGCACTTCTTTTGTTTCAGGAGAAATTCTGAAAACCAGAAAGTTATTGTTATTTGATTTAATTACCATAAAAGATTTAGGATGCGATTTCGATGGACCAGTGAGACCTTTTACCTTACCAAAAAATTCGATTGGATCAGCTCCAATTAAACGATAAACTTTTTCTTGCTCAAAGAACCTAATGTCTGTTCCGTAAGCACATTTTTCTTCAGAGAATTTTTCAAAGACATTTTCAAAAAAATCTTCAAAATTTTCCGTTGCGACAAAAGTTACATTTCTCCATAGAACGTCTTTTAATTTTTCTAAAGAAGAACAAACTCCATATAAACCCATTAAATTTCTCAAGGATTCTTTGGTTTTTTCTTCGATTAAAGAATCAAAACCCAAGAGGGTCTTTCCCTTAAGTAATTCAAAAAGGTCTTCTAAACTGATTAACTCAAGATTTTTCATAACATTTTTTATTTTAATTGTTAATAATTTAGGAAATTAAGAAAAAAGCTAAGATAGCTAAAATTAAAGTTATTAGCTGAATTAAGAAAAGCGCTTTAGAAAATCCTGAAGAATCTTCAGCTTCATTTTTTGAATTTTTTGTTTTCATTTTTTTAAATTTTGAATTAATTATTAAATAAGAATCAATTGCTCCCTTGGCAGGATTCGAACCTGCGACCTCTTTCTTGGAAATCAGTGAAAAAAGAAAGCACTCTACCACTGAGCTATAAGGGAACCTCTTTTAATTTAAAAGAAATTTAAATAATCCTAATTAAAGGTTGGATTTACTTGATTAAAATTTTCTGGCTTTTTCCAGAATTTTTATCAATAACCAAGTAAATTTCTGAATTTAGAGTTTGGTCTTCACGGATTTCTTTTATATTTTGATATATTTTTCCGTTCACGACCTGTCCCATTAAATTCAATAATTGAAATTTTCCAGAAGACAATTCCTGCATGTCCATTTCATCGGTTATAATCTCTGAAGATTTAGAGTTATCTTCAAAAATTATTCTGAAACGAACAGGATTGTCTAAAGGAGTATGAGAAAAAGAGTAATCAGAAGCGGTTAAATAATGATATGAATGTGTTTTCGTATCAAACAGTTTCACATCGAAATCTCCATCAATTTCATTTTCCCAAATACTTATTTCAGAAGTTCCGGAGAAATCACAAGCCAACCCTAATGTTGCCATTGTACCATCAGAATAATCATCAAGAGTATTTATTAGCATATTCTGACTAGCATCGCAGATATAAACCTCGCTTAAAGTTTCTGAGGGTAACCATGGAACATCTGCTTGCAGATCATACCCGAACGTAACTAATGCGTGATTATAAAATCGAAACATTACTTCATTTGAGTAGGGGTTTGTTTCATCTCCCCAATTCACTTTAAAAGAGATATAATCTCCATCGGTAGGAGATTCTAGAACTCCTTTCAAAATCCCTGATGAGATAATATCTTGTCCGACTTTCCAATAAAAATCGCTTCCAAAATACTTAGCGGAATTATTAACTCCCAGAGAAGAAGAAGTTGAGCCGGCTTGGCCAATAAAAGCTTGCCTTACTGCAATGTACCTATCCGCCGTCCCTTCTGCAGGAAAAATAAAGAAAGGAGATTTATGATAGACATACGCCCCAAGATTAGAGTTATTTGGATCTCCATTCCAAACAAAATAAGTTGTTGATGTGGAATTCTTGGTCCATCCTCCTGATGCATCCCAATCAAGAGTAGTGGGGTAAGGATTTCCCATTAGGTTCCAGCCTTCATCTTGATAGGAGAGAGTTCCTGAAGAATAACTTCCGGTTTTGAACAATCCAGAAACAGTTATCTCTGAAGGACTTTTTGTTGCATCACCAGAATAACTAGAACCTTTAACTTTCTCTTTTCCTTCCAAAAATTCAGGTAAATCTGAAGAAGAATTTGAAAAAACAGCAAAACCTTCAAAACTTCCCAGGGGGTAATTTGGATTTGTCAAATATTCCCAAGAATTGGTAGGTTCATCAAAAGTTTTTACATACATTCCTGAAAAAATCCCCAATAGTTGATTTTCTACAGGAACAATTATGAACTCCCACTGGTCCTGATCAAAAGCAATTTTATAAGTGCCATACGCTCCAGTTCCATTGTAAAAGAAAAAGGCTCCTGATTCTAAAACAAGTCTTTCAGGATCATCTCCTTCGGAAAAAGTGCCATCAACCTTTAAACCAATTCCTGATTGAACTGTTAAAACAGCTCCAGAATTTATCGTGAGGTTATTAAGCGTAACATCGCTGCTGTTTATCACAGGATCATTTGTTACATTTGGTATTACCACATTGGCTCCTGAAGATGGAACAGAATTTGTGTTCCAATTTGAGGCAGTATGCCAATCAGTACTTGTTGATCCGTCCCAAGTTTGTGCGACGGAAATTGCTGTTATTAAAAACAGCGCCGAAATTAAACTAATAAGTTGTTTCATGAATTTAAAATTTTTTAATTTAACAAAAGTTTTTTACAGAACAGCTACTTTTTGAAAGATGCTACTAATCAAGTCCCCTAAACTTGTGTACACATCTCCAACCTAGCGAAGGTTGGATTTTTTCTGCTTTAATATTGAATAAAACCTTCTCTGAAGAAAAATTCACAAGAAGATTTACTTTAATAAAAAAGCAGAAAAATAAAATGATAACTAAAATAAAAAACATTGTTTTACCTTTTTAGTTTGTAATTAATTTATTAGTTAATTGGCTTGAATTTTAGGTCTTTTGGGGAGTTGAGAATTAGCAATAACTTGTCCACAAGAGCATAAACATTTTTTTCAAATAAAGGAAGTTTTTCTTTTTCATATTTCAAAAGAAAATACCCATTGTAAATGTTCATCCCATTTTGTATGAAAGAACTTCTTGTCAGATCAGCGGAAAAATTAATGCAGCTATCAGTCTTGTCACCTAAAACAAGATGTTTCATAGAGACCTCCCAAACAGTTGCCTCCAAATAAACAGAATCTTTTATGGTGTATTGAATCTCAAAAGACCTTCCATGAGCATCTTCAAAATCCAACTTTTTCTGAAAGTCTGTACCAGCATAGATTTTTGCATACCCTATTCTTTCTGCTAATTTAACTAGTTCAATTATCTTCCAATTGGGAGAATCAGCCTTAATCTCATCAAAAGAAAAATCCCTTAATTTAGAAACTTCTTTTGGAGTTTCTTTTTTTAGAAAATCTTGAAAAAGAAAAGCTGAACAAAGTAGTATAGAAAAAATCAAAAAAATTCTTTTTTCCACAATAAACTCCTTTCTATTTTAAGTTAGAAAATAAATTAATTTATTGAATTTCCGGAAGATCTTCTTGGTCTTTCGAAAGTTCTAAGCATGAAAAATAATCCTCGTCTCCAGAATTAAAAATAAGAGAACCTCCTCTTGTTAATAAAACAAGATGGTGTTCCCAAAAACTAAACCCACAGCCACATTCCGAAATTACTTCTCTTGTGTTAATGTATCCTAAAACCTTTCCGGAAAAAATAATGGGATCTCCTTCGGAAAAACGATAAACTTTTCCTTGTTCAATTTCAAAAGAATAGAGTTCTTGAGCACATCCAACTCCTTCTCCTTCAAGAACATTTTTTCTAATCTCCTCTTCTGAAGAAGTAGCAAAAAAGATCCCTTCTTCTTTCAATGCGCGAATGAGCGCAACTTTTAGACCAGAATCTTCTGAAAGAGTGGTTGGAGAAAAAGGGTATCCCGAACTTCCACCAAGTAGAATTTTTCATTCGCAAAGTTTTAGAACTTCATCAAAGGATAATTTTTTTAAATGATTCATAACAAACTCCTTTATTTATTAAGTGAGAAAATTTTTTGAATTAAAAAAGAACAGCTTCGCCGAAATTCATTGAAGCTGTTCATAAAAAAGGAATGGTTAATTATTAGAAAGGACGTCTTTTACTGAGAAGAAAATCAAAGAGCATTCTGCCAAGACCTCCAGACCCTGCAAATGCTTGTATAGAAGACCCTTCATCTTCTCCCACAGAAAGATTACAGACTTTTCCAATTTCCTTATTGCAGCTTCCCCAGAGAGTCATTTTTCCTGAACGGCCTTCATACTTTGGAGCAGCACCAATGATTTCCAATACAGCACCAGGACAATAAGGATGCTCCACTTTTTCGCCAGGTTTTCCTCCGAGAGATTCGCAAAGCACAGTGTTGGGATCGACATAAAAATGGTTGTCCTGAGCAAAAACTTTCACTCCTCCATTCTCCTTCAGCTTTTCCTGCAGAGCATCAGATTCAGATTTTAAAGTGAAGAAATCTCCAAGATTTTGATTTTTATTATAATCGTCGGAAAGATCTTGAACTTCGAGATTGCCTGGCTTTTGGAACCACAAACAATCAAAACCGGAAGTCACTTCTGAAGGTCCGACTCCTTTGACCACATAAACTCCTCCTGGTCCATAAACTTCTTCTCCGGCTTTGAAACCAAATGATTCACAAGCTTCATCAGAGGGGTCTAAGAAAAAGGGATGTCCACTAACAGAGATAGCAGGAACTCCTCCATTGTTTTCCAATTCTTCCTGCTTTGCTTTAATCTCTCCCACAATCCGGAATCCTTGTTCGACAAGGTTCAACTTATCTACATCAGAGGAGTATAAACCTATCTTCCCAGACTCGGTCTCAAGAAACAAAATTTCTGGTCCAACAAGCAAGTCCTCTCCGGTAGTTTTATGCCTTGCAGGAATAGGTCCGACACCCAAAACAAGGGATTCAATTCCTCCTTTTTCGATTTTTGTGCCCGCTTTGAAACCAAACTTCAGGCAAGTTTCATCGAAAACATCCACATAAACAACTTGTCCGTCGGGCATTTCAATTTTACGCCCTCCATTTTCCGCAAGTTCTTTTTGCTTAGCTTCGAGTTCCCCCACTCTCCGAAATCCGACTTCTCTCAAATTAACATCTTTAGGCTTACTGGAATACCTTACGACATCTCCTGATTCATTTTTGAACCAAACCACATCATGGTCTCCAATATGTTCTCCAGTAGAATTACAAGGTGCGACTCCGATAACGGTACACTTCGTGCCGTATGGATCAATAAGTTCCTCATCAGGTTTTACTCCCAATTTTGCACATGCTTCCTCAGAAACATTTACAGTGATTTCATGACCACTTTTTACGATTACTTTTTTTGTTTTTTCCATAATAAATTTAAAATTTTAGGTTAGAAAATAAATTAATTTATTGAATTTCCGGAAGATCTTCTTGGTTTTCGGAAAGCCCAATACGCGATAAACTTTCTTGATAAATCTGGGTAAAGAAAAGATCTCCATTTAAGCATTTTAATACAACAAATGAATTGCCCTTCTCTATTTGATAAATTCCTTCAACCTTTGCTGAGAAAACCAAAGGGTCTCCTTGGATGAAACGATAAATTTCTCCTTGTTCAAGAATTGCCAGAGGAGAAATGCCTACACAACTTCCTTCATAAACCTCTTCAATTACCTGCGCAAGAAAACTATCTTCATTTGATATAAAAACAGAATTTGAATTTATAGAAATTTCTTCCTCAAAAAAGGAATAAGTGTGAGGAATAGTGCACATCTGATTAGATAAATCTTCTTTTGAGACTAGATAAGAAAAAATATCAAAATCGTATAGTTCCTTTCCTTTGATCATTTCCAAAATTTCTCTTTTGGAAATCTTTCTAAAACCTTGCATATTGAACTCCTTTCTATTTTAATTAATAATTAATTTTATTTTTTCTTTTTGAAAAGTCTAATTTTCGCTTTATCGGCCATCAAAGATTTATCTCCTTTTTGGACCACACCTTTGCGAATACATTTGTCTGCTTTGTGATCTCCTGGAAGAGTCGGAGCTTTTCTTGTAAAAGAACAGGAAGAAAGGAAAACGCTCAAAAGAGCAATGAACAAAAATTTTACGATTGTTTTCATTTTTAAAAAATTTAGTTAAACAATTTATTTAATTAAAGGATATATTTTGATTTCAATTTAATTGAACTATTATTTTCTAAGCAAAAATAGCAGGCCTCCAAATAAATGACTTTAATCAAAGTGTTTGATTACTTGTCTTGGAGACCTGCTTAATTAAAAGGATTATTTTACAGGATCTGAAATCCTGTGCATAAAAACTAAGAAATTTTTCATTGTGTTTTAATTAAACTTCAACTTTGATTAGACTAGTTTTTTAGGTCACTTGGACCAAACTCAGCCTAAACATCTTAAACGAATTCCTCGATGTATCATATGCTTCGGTATTTTGGAGATCAATGAGTTTTTTATTTATCTCAAAGAACTCCAATTAAAAGATTTTTCAAATTTTTCATTTTTGTTTCTCCTGTAATTTATTTGTTAATAATTTTATTTAATTTCAAAATTCAATTTGTCAAACACTCAACAAAGGATTTGCATAATTTGAAGAGAAATTGAAGAATACCTCTTCCATGAGTTCTTCAAGTTTCTCAGCCGGATAACGGGAAGTTGAAACAAGTCCATTGCACACCATGGTAAGAACACCTGAATAATTTTCACACATTGCTTTGGTGATTTCGCCTACTTCTCGGGAATCCTTTATTGTTTTTGCAGCAAGAATCTGCACTGGGTGGAGATTTGAAGCAGTAACCTGCATTTTTATTCTACCTTCAACAGTCAGCTTATCTTTCTCCTTTTCGTGAGTGGTGAAGGGTTCTTTTAAATCATAAACTCCAATTTCAAGAAATCTTTCACCACAAATTTGGTTTGCTGTTAAAATCAAAAGTTTTGTTTTCATTTTAATTTATTTATTTGTTAGAAAATTTGTTTAATTAAAAAGAGAACCGCTTGCGCCCACAGCCAAGCCCGTGCCAACATTTAGGGGTGATCTTATTCACCAAAAACCCACTCAAAAACTTCCTTCGGAACTTGTGAAAGTTTATCTCCAAAAGAATAATCGCGAATTTTCTCGGAGTTGGGAGTGCATTCAGTAGCACAACAAGGAACCTCGCGGCAACAACATTCGAAGATTTCCATTACAGGGTCTTCTTCAACTTCTTCACGTTCGGGAAACATTGAATCAAGGAAATTTTCATCTTTTGCAATTTCATAGAAAACCGCTTTTCCATCTTCTTCAAAATGAACAAGAGGAGTAGAGGTGATTCCGTCTGCATCGTAATGTGCTGATTCAATCCGGCCATCCATATTGTAAATTATTTTATAAAAGTCGAATTCAACGACTTCTGCTAGGGACACTTCAAAAGAAGAGTTACCCTCCAAAACGATGGGATTTGATTTCATAGTCCTTTCTCTCATTAGAGTCACTTCTGTTTTTGAGAGAGGTTCTTTGATATCTCTTCTCAAGCCTGTCTCTCTTCTTTTACGCAGGGCATGTTTGGAACAACTATTATACTGCTTGGAAATTTTTGTTTTTACAAAGATTTTCGGATCTTCCAACAGAAAAATCAAATTACGGTACCTTTTGAAATCTTTCTTTTTCAGCTCTTCATTGTCATAACGATATCTAAATTTTCTTGAATAAGAATCTTTGTAAATACCCTCAAGAAACATTGCTTCTTCAAAAGAAATTTCATAAACCCATTTTCCGTTTGGTTGAACATATACTTTTAAATCAACATCATATTCTCCACCTGGGATAACCTCTTCAAAAGATGACTTTCTGAAAGTCCTTGTTGAATCTCCTTTTGCGCCGTAGCGAAATTTGTGATTCCAACGAGATCTTCTTTTTTTTGGATTTCCATATTTTCTTAGATATTTGTTAACCCTATCAAATTTTGTCTGGCTCACATCTATCTCATAATATGAAAATTCCGGCATTAAGTCATATATATCAATCTCCTCAAATTCTTTTTCCATGTAATCATCAACATCAGAAGAGAGACCTGCTTCAATAAGGGAATAAAGTTTATTCCAAACCCAAGGGAAATCTTTTTCATATTCCCAGGCCATTCTAATAAGGTCTTCTTCTGATTTTAATTGCTCCATCAACATTGAGATTGTGATTGCGGCATTAATTTTATCTTGACTGTTCATTTTTAATTTATTTTTTATTTCTAAATTTTTAACTTACCTCTCAAAAGAGAGTTTGAAGAATCTGAAAGCTATGCAGCTACAGGACGGGGAGGCATCAAATAATTTTTTTCAATTATTTCATATTCAGAAATGTGAAATACTGCAAATTTTTCATCTTTAAGATGTTCTACAACTCCTGAACACTGATAAGTTGCACCTGATTCCAAAGGAGGATTTCCTTTTGCGAGTATTACAACTAAACCCACAGAGCGCATGGATTTTTTTCCGAATTGATCTTTAAACTCAGAAGTAAAATCTTTTGAGAGAATTGCTCCTGTCGAAACCCAAATTTTAAAAATAATCTTGTTGGTTTCATTGAATTCAAAAATAACTTCTTCAATGAATTCATTCTTTGGAAAAGACTTTTTGTTTTTTGTTTTCATTTGTTTAGTCTCCTATTTTATTTGTTATTAATTCTGTAAGACATGCCCATAGACCATAGAGGTTTTTCCGCATGAAACATATAACCAAGACCTCCAGATAAAACGATCTTTTTATTTGGATTGAAATTAAATTTCATTCCTGTAATATGCTCTACCGGAAGTTCTTGATAATGTTGAAAAACATAATAAACTTCGAACGGATTAAAAATTATATTTGCTTGATGATAAGAAAATAAAAACTTCGGATTTTCTTTAGTAGTTCCTTCTTCAGGATTTCCAAAACTCCATCCAAACCAATTTAAAGTTGTTAAATGGCCATCGAATAAATTAAAGGACCATATTGGACCAACCCATGGCGAATTTTTGTAAAACCCCCCTGAAGGTCCGCCGGAAACCCAACCTGTCAAATTTTGGAAATACATCACTTCTCCCAACTCCGCATTAAAATCGATTAAAAGAGTAGATTCTCCAACAGAGAAAGAAGGAGTAATAGTGATTCCCTTTGTTAGAGGAGTTTCTCCTGTTTGAATTGTTACAGAACTAAGACTCCATTCTTTAATTTGATTTTGGGATTTTCCCAAAAGAGGGAATAAGAAGATTAACACAAAAAGCCCTACAAAAAAGGCGGTAGAACTTTGGTTTTCAAAACGATTGAAATAATTTTTTAATGTTTTCATTTTATTAAATTTTAGTTAAACAATAATTTATTTGATTTTTTAATCGCGCCTGCGCGTAGATTCAATCTTAGGTTCGGGACCGCGCGCAGACAAAAAAGTTTAGGATGCTTTTCCCGAACCTCCAAACAATATTCCGGAGCCAAGAACAAATCCAAAATCATACCACCCTCCATTATTGTTTACTGCATACATCGCAACTGAATCGCTAAACAAGGAAACAATAAAACTAATGGGTGAGATCATTCCATGCCAAAGCCCACTCCAAAATCCATAAGGATTATCAATCCGGCAAGCATCAATGTTGGTTACATGAGCGCATGAAGAAAAAAACATTATGGCAATCAAAAGAAGATAAGCCATAAAAAACTGCTTTTTTGAATAATTTAATTTGAACTTTTTCATGATAATAAGATTTAGTTAAACAATATGTGAATTTCAAAAAGTTTGCTCCCTTAACAGGATTTGAACCTGTGACCTCTTGATAAAAAGTCAAGTACTCTACCACTGAGCTATAAGGGAAACCAACCCGGTTTTAGTTACGGGATTTTTAATCATATTTATTTATCAATAATTAATAATAATCCCATCTCCACCAGACAAAGCGGAAAACAATTGCCAAGAGAAGACTAGACCATCCCCAGATACCGTAAGCCCAATTGTTTGGAAAAACATCCAGCCCTGTGGGGAAAGTCACACTAATCCCATCACTCGTTTGATCGATTAAAGTTTCTCTCAATTTCATAAGCATATTGCTTTTTTCTAAAGAAGAGGCATTTTCTGGAAGCGAATTTAACTCATCCAGAGAATTTTTTAGGTTTTTATACCAAAACCCAAGATCTTCATCAGGAGTTTGCCACAATAAAGAGGTGTATCCTGAAGTCCACCCTTTTTTTTCAATGTGTTTTAGGGCTTTCGTCAATTCTTCTTTTGCAAGAGGAATTGTGTTTGCATCAGCGGCGCGCTTAAGGTATCCAACACATTCTTTTTCAAGAATTACATACCTTTTAATTGCTCTTGTTATTCCACAGATTACTAAGGAAGTAAGAAGAATCCAAAAAAAGACTTTCGCGATCATAATAAAATCTCCTATATTTAATTTAGTTAATAATAATTGATTTAATTAAAAAAAGAACAGCTCTTTGAATCTTCATCTAGCTGTTCAGAGCAAATAGAGATTATCCAATGGAATGAAAAGATAACACAAGGATAATCATAAATATGAATAAACTGGCCTGTATTAAAACAGCTTGCCATTTTAGTTTTGATGCAAAAAATGAAATTAATGCACCGATAAAGGAAAAGACCAGTACTTGAACAATTACTGATTCGGGAAGAGAAAAATCGCTTCGCAATAAAACCTCAAAAAGGTACATTGAGAGATAGGCGGAAACAAGGCAAATCAATGCCCCCACCCATGCAAAACCTTTTATCCTTTCAATTTTTTCATTGGATGTTCCTTCAAAGAAAACCCGGATGTTTAATGCAGGAAAAGCAAGAATAGACAATCCTACAATAAAAAACGAAAACACTACCAATTCTAACATAATAAAATCTCCTATATTAGTTAATAATTTATTTTCAAATTTAAGTACCTGCATTCACAATCAGGTCCTTGCCAACCTACCATTAGTGTAGAAAAATTAGTAGAGGGAAACTATCCAAATAAGTATTGGACAGCCTCTTGGATTTCTGGGTCCTCCTCCGCTAGCTCATTTTTTGACTTGAAAACTTTTTGAACAAGTTTGTCAAATCTACTTGGTTTTGAGGATGCCACTTTTTCAGCTGCAGCATTAGTTTTAGGATTTCCAGAAAAAATCCTGGGACGTCTTTGACGTTTTTTTGAATTTTTCATTTTTAATTTATTTATTTTTAATTTCAAAATAAAAAGAGTATGAAATGT
>JAGQJT010000005.1:0-31328 GCA_020430505.1 Nanobdellota archaeon
ATTAATATAATTTAATGTTATGGCAGAGAGTGCAAGAGTGAAAATATTGTTGAGGGGATTTGTGGAATTTGAGGACAAGACTTTTAATGGCTTTGCTCAACCAACAATTACTTTAATAGAGGATGGGAAAAACATAATTATTGTGGATCCAGGAACTATTAAAGATATTAAAAAATTAAAAAACAATCTAAAAAAAGAGGGTTATGATTTTGACGATGTAACCCATATTGTGATTACCCATGAGCATCATGATCATTATAGGAATATGGGTTTATTTCCTAACTCTATAGATATAGATTTTTGGGGGTTATGGAAAGGGACATTTCTTGAATTTAATCAGGAAGATAGAAAGTTATCAGATAATGTTTTGATTTTAATGACTCCTGGTCATGATAAAAGCGGAATCTCTTTGTTAGTAAATACTTCAAATGGAAAATATGCCATATCAGGGGATGTTTTTTATGATCTTTATGGCCCTAAAAATGATTTTTTTGCTGATGACAAAAAACAGTTATTACAATCAAGGAAAAAACTTCTAAAAATGGCTGATTTTATTATTCCTGGGCATGGAGATGTGTTCAAAGTTGAAGATTATAATCCTAAATAGTAATTAATTATTTCGATGGTTAGTTTGAAATTATTTTTTAATTTTACTTAATAAAAATTAAACAATTCCTCTCTCAAGCAATTCATCCCAAGTCATTTCGCCTAAAGCAACTCTTGCCTCTTTGAAAGTAATTATCGGTCTATCATATTCAGCGAAATCATCAATTGCAATTCTTGGGCAGGCTAATTCCACAAAAGCATCAACACTGTAAAAGTTCATTAGCTTTTCTGGAGTAATCTCTGAAATTGTAATTAGAACGACTTCTTTTCCAGCTTTTTCAAACTTTTCAATTAAAGTTTTTGGAGCTCCAAATTTCTGTCCTGGTTTTATCTCTGTTAATATTCCAATTTTCCTAGCATCTTTGAATTTTTGGATAGAAATGGCTCTTTGTTTCAATATCTTGTCTCTTTCATCTTCCATTTTTCTTACATCATCATTGTAAACATCAATTAAAATTACAGGCTTGTTCACACTTAGAACAGCACCCATGGAGTGGAAATTGTTTCCCATTATAACAAAGGCATCAACTTTGTCTTCTATTGCTTTCAAACCTCTGTATTGGCATCCAACAATGTGTCCTTCATAAGCAACATTTCCTAACTTTTCAGAGAGGATAATTGTTTTTCCATTGTCTTCATAGAATTTTACAATTTTATCTAAATCATGTCTGTGCTGTATAGAATAAGAGAAACCTATTATTTTGTAATCTTTTAATTTTTCCAAGGATTTTTTCAAAATAGGCTCCAAATTCAAGATGTCTTTGACTTCTATATACAAAATTGGGAAATCTGAATCTATAAATTTTGCATGCCCAAAGTGAACTATTAAATCTGCTCCAATGTCTTTTGCCTCTGTTACTGCTATTGCACATCCTCCCCAGCAACTTTCTCCAGAGAAAATAGCTTCAATTCCTAAATCTTCAAAGGTCTTCTTTAAATCAAAAGCATTTTGCTTTATGCCTTCCGGTAGTTGGACTAGAACCTTTTTGGGTTTAATTTCTTTTAATTTTTCTACTAAAAAGTCTTTTTCAAAGTCAAAAGCCATGTTAAGTCAATAAAAAGTTGGTTTAAATAATTTATTAAAAATAAAAAAATAAAAATGCAGAATTATTTAGCTAATTCTGCGTCAATAACTTGCTTGAACACACTGAAAGGTTGTGCACCAGAAACCATTTGTCCGTTTATGAAAAATGCTGGTGTTCCTTTAACTCCTAATGCTTGTCCATCAGTCATGTCTTTCTTAACTTCGTTTGCCATTTCGCCTGAATCTAAACAAGTATTGAAGTCTTCAGTATTTAATCCTAGTTCCATAGCATATTGCTTAAATGAAGTAACTCCTCCTTGAACTCCGCTTGTGAAAAGTTTATCGTACATTTCAAAGTACATTCCTTGTTCTCCAGCACACTCTGCCGCTTCAGCAGCTTTTTGAGCTTGAGGATGTATGCTACTTAGAGGGAAGTCTCTATACACAAAATTAACTTTTCCTGTGTCAATATATTCAGACTTTATTTGCCCATAAGTTTCAGAATAAAATCTTTCACAAAAAGGACATTCATAATCTGAGAATTCAACAATTGTAACAGGTGCGTTAACATCTCCTTCTAATTCATCATCATCAATTAGTTGTTTCATATTTATCGCTGGAGCGTTATTGGCTTGATTATCGCTTTTAACAGCATTTCCGGAATTTATTCCGAAACCTCCAGTAAATATTGCTACGATCAAAAGGACCGCAAGAACAACTACTGCAATATATGCCATGCTTGATTTTTTGATTTTTATTGTTTCTTCGTTTTCCATTTTTTCCCTCCTTTCACTTGTATGAATGTTAATTGTATGAAAAATATTTCATATATAAAGTTATGGGAAGTGGAAGATTACCTTCCACATCCACATGAACCCCCTGCTGCAGCTTGGCAACCAGCTAGTCCGCAATTATTGTTTGCAGTACATCCTCCGGTTGCGGCATAAGGGCAACTTCCAGGTTCACATACAGTATCTGTTTGTTCTTGATTGCTTTGGAAACCATTTGCACTAACAAATATTCCTGCAGCCAAAACTAAAACAAATATTGTGCCTAAAACTATCCACGTTTTCATTTTAACCTCCATCTTTAGTTATAGATCTAACTAAAATAGTTATTATAAGTGGTTTGGTGAAACTAGTTTTTAGTGTCTTGTAATAAAACGATGTTGTTCATTCCTCTTCTTTTTCTTATTACAAATCCTTTTGCTTCGAGCTTATCTAGCATTCTAGTCACCTTAACTTTTCCAATTTCCAATTTTTCCATTAAATCACTTTGGAACATTCCATTATTTTCATTGATAAGCATTTTTATTGCTTTCTTTTCAATTGAATCTAATTTAGATAAGTCTAGTTTCTTCTTTTTTTCTTTTACTTTTTTTATCACTGTTTTTTCTTCTGGTTTCGAGTACATTATGAATGCTCCGAGAGAAAAAACAATCATGACAATTGCAATTCCAAGCCACAATTGGAAGTTTATTGCTGAATACATAGAACATTCCGAACCATGAGTGCAAGTGAATTCTGCAACACTTCTCATTGAGTAATTAAAAACAACAGTCATAATTGCAATTGCCAAAGCAATGCCAATTACTAACCAACCAACTTTTTTATTTTCCATTTATCCAATCGTAGCCCTCCTTTTCAACTTTATGAATTAAATCCGAATTTCCTTCTTGTACTATTTTTCCATTTTTCATTATGAAAACTTTATCTGGAGAAATGTGTTCTAGAATTCTTTTGTAGTGTGTTATGATAAAAAGAGTTTTTTCTTTGTTCATTATCGTTTTTATTCCTTCCGAAATTGTTTTCAATGAATCTATATCTAATCCAGAGTCTGCTTCATCCAACAGAATTAATCTTGGATCGTATAATATCATTTGAAGAATTTCTAATTTTTTCTTTTCCCCCCCGGAAAAATTTTTGTTTAAATCCCTTTTTAGAATATTTTCATCTAAATTTATCTTTTGAAGAATCTCTTTTAATTTTTTATTGAATTCAATTGGGGAAAGCTTTTCTTCTTTCAATGATTTTAATGTTTGTTTTAAGAAGTTCTTTATTTCGATTCCTTCCAATTCTCTTGGTGCCTGAAAAGATAAGAAAATGCCTAATTTTGCTTTTTCGTTTGGAGATAAATCATTTATTTTTTTGTTATTAAATAAAATTTCTCCTTTTTTTATTTGATATTTTGGATGCCCCATTATTGTATTTACTAATGTGGATTTTCCAGATCCATTTGGGCCCATTAGAGCGTTGATTTCGCCTTTTTTTAATTTTAAATTTACTCCTTTAAGAATTTCTTTTCCTTTTACTTCTACATGTAAATTTTTTATTTCTATCATTTTATTGCCTCCTTTATTGCCTCCAAAGGAAGTAACTCACATGCAATTCTTGTTTCGATAATCTTTATTCCAAGAAGTTTATCTATATCTTTTTTTGAGAGCTTTTTTACTTCTTCTAAAGTCATTCCTTTTATTTTTTCTGTTATTGCAGAAGCAGAAACTATCGTTACGAAACAGCCTTTTTTGTTTGTATATTTTGCATCGATTATTTTTCCATTTTCAACTTTTAAATCCAAATGGATTTCATCTCCACAAGAAGGATTTTCAAGAATTGCGGAGTGGGTTTTATTTTTTAATGGCCCGTAGTTTGGTTTTTCCGCATACAAATCTAAAATTTCTTCTTTATACATTGTTTCCATTTTAACAAACACTATTTTCAATCTCCAATTCGATTAGTTTGTTTAATTCAACTGCATATTCTAGAGGCAATTGTTTTATTACAGGACTTATGAATCCTGATACAATCATTTTTAAGGCATCTTCTTCTGAAAGTCCACGAGACATTAAGTAGAACAAGTCTTCTTCTCCGACTTTTCCTATTGCTGCTTCGTGTGCAACTTCAACGTCACTTTCTTGCACATCCATTGAGGGAATTGTCATTGATGTGCTTTTGTCGTCTAGCATCAAACCATCGCACCTCACACTTGATTTTGTTTTTTTTGCACCTTGATTTATTTTTACTAGCCCCCTATAGGAAGAGGTTCCTCCATCTAAACTTATTCCTTTTGATAATACTGTTGAAGAGGTATTTTTTCCTATGTGATAGACTTTGCATCCCGTGTCTTGATATTGGCCTTTGCCCGCATAAGCAATTCCTATGTAGTCTGTTTTTGAGTTGTCTCCTAATAGGATACTGCAAGGATATAGCATTGTCACGTTGCTTCCTAAATTTCCATTAACCCATTCCAAAACCCCATTTTCTTCGACAATTCCTCTTTTTGTGTTAAGATTGAAAGTATTCTTTGACCAATTTTCTATGCTTGAATATCTCACTTTGGCATTCTTTTTTACATAAATTTCAACACACCCTGCATGTATTGAGTATTCAGAATATTGTGGCGCGGAGCATCCTTCAATGTAGTGGAGTTCTGAACCTTCATCCGCTATAATCAAGGTATGTTCGAATTGTCCTCCTTTTTTTGCGTTCATTCTGAAGTATGCTTGTAAGGGGATATCTACTTTCACATTCTTTGGAATGTATATGAATGTTCCTCCGCTCCAGACTGCTGCGTGTAAGGCTGCGAATTTGTGCAAATTAGGGTTTACACATTTTGTCATAAAGTATTCTTTGAATAAATCTTCGTGTTCTTTCAATGCAGTATCACAATCTAAGAAAACAACTCCTTTTTTTTCTAAATCTTCCTTTAATTTATGGTAAATTGTTTCACTTTCGTATTGTGCTCCAACTCCTCCTAAAGCCTTTCTTTCAGCTTCAGGAATTCCTAATCTTTCAAATGTGTTCTTTATTTCTTCAGGGACTTCATCCCATGATTGAGAATTCTTTGCGTTTGGTTTCATGAAATAATGAATTTTTTTTAAATCCAATTCTTCTAGTGAAGGGCCCCACTTTGGCATTTCTTTTTTTTGAAATATCTCAAAAGCATCTAAACGTTTTTTTAGCATCCATTCTGGTTCTTTTTTGTCTTTTGAAATCTGGACTATTAATCCTTCTGTCAATCCTTCTGGAGATTTGAATTTTAAATCTTCTTTATTTGCTTTAGTATAAACTTCATTCAGATCTTGCATTTTATTAAAAATAAAACTAATTTATATATGAAAATATATTCATACAAGTTTATAAGATTTTGTATATTAAAGAAAATTTTAAATAAAAAAATAAAAAATTAAATTTTGCCCACTAGATCTAAACCGGGTTTCAAAGTGTCTTTTCCAGGTCTCCAGTTAGCAGGACAAACTTCGCCTCCGTTTTCTCTTGTGAACTTTGCAGCTTCAAGCTTTCTTAACAATTCATCAGAACTTCTACCTATTGAATTATCATGTATTTCAAATGCTTTCAAAACTCCGTCAGGATCAATTATGAAAGAACCTCTTAGTGAAACACCTTCTTCATAGATGTATGTTCCATAAGCCTTTGAGATTTCGCCTGTTGGGTCTGCTAACATTGGAAATTTGATTTTTTTAATAGTTTCTGAAGAATCATGCCAAGCTTTGTGTACAAAAGGGGTGTCTGTTGATACACTGATTACTTCAGCGCCAAGTTTTGTGAACTCTTCATATTTATCTGCCATTTCTCCCAATTCAGTTGGGCAAACAAAAGTGAAATCAGCAGGATAGAAGAATAAAACTACCCATTTTCCTCTGTAGTTGTCTAGAGAGATTCTTTTTATCTCTTCGTTGTGGAAAGCTTCTGCTTCGAAAACTGGAGCGATTTGGTTTATTTCAGCCATTGGCATGCAACAGCCTCCGCTAAACTTTTCTTCTCCATGACAGTTACAATTTCCGTGCATATTTTTTTACCTCCTTATAATTCTATAAGTTTAATTAGAATACAATAGTATGAAAAATAAATCATATATAAAGATTATGCAGTACTTCCAAGTAATGCTTTAATTTTGCAGTTCATAATTTTCAATAGCTTTTCTTAATGCTTGAATTGCCATAACACTACAATGTAATTTTATTTTTGGTAAATCTTCTAATTTTTCTTTTATATCTTTCATTGTTAGCTTTTTAGCCTGAGCAAGAGTTTTGCCTTTAACCATTTCAGTTAAAACAGATGTTGAAGCTATTGCTGCAGCGCAACCGAATGTTTGAAATTTTATGTCGTTTATTTCCTTAGTTTTTTTATCAACTTTGAGAAACAATTCCATAATATCCCCACAAGCAGGACTTCCAACTTGACCTTTTGCATCTGGTTTAGTCATTTTACCAAAATTCTTTGGTTTTAGAAAATGTTCTTTTACTTTGTCTGAATATTCTGGAAGAGAAGTCATTTTACTTATTCAATTCTTTAATTACTTCTTTTATTTCTTTATCGCTGAATCCGTGGCCTCTCATTCCTTGTCCAATTGTTTCAACAGCAGATAGAGAGCAACCTATACACCCTAAACCCAATTCGAAAAGCAATTCAATTGAATCTGGATTTATTTCTATTACCTTTGTGATTGGAGTGTTTTCTGTTATTTTTTTCATTTTGATTTATTTAAATAGGGGATAATTATGTCTTTTGTCCACCCATTTGAACTCCAAGCCCTCTCAAAAGAATTGAAGCTCAATTTTTCATATTCTAAATTTTTTGGCCAAGTTGTATGGAAAAAAATATTTTTCTCATCATAACCTGTAACTAGAACATAATGAGTTGGAAAATTAGACTGCTCTTCATAACCTAATTCATTTGCATTTAAACCCAAAATTATTGGCTTTTTTTCATCCAAATATCTTTTTAAATCTGCAATTTCTGGTCTTTTTTTAATAAAGATAAATTTCCTTTTGGTTGAAATTAATCCAAGGTACTTTTCTTGTACCTTTTCCATATCCACCATTTTCCAAAATGCCTTTAGGTTATCAGAGAACCTAGAATTATTATTTGAAAAATGTTTAAATTCACTAAGATAGTCTACATTTAACCCTTCTTTTAACGCAACATAGGTTAGCGCAAAGGGAGAAGATCCTTTTGACACATCCCCTCCAAATTCTTTTGCTAGTTCTTTATAATTTTTTTCTTTGCCAAAATAATTTAATATTGATGAAAGGACTATTGGACCACAATACATTTCTCTTTCTTTTCCAATTTTTATTAGAGGTATTTTAATTAAGTTTTTCATAGAAATAACAGTTAAGACTTATTTTTAACGTTTTTGCCAGAAACATTTTTAAGTGCAATTTAATTTTTTAGATTATGGGGTTTGGAAGTTGGTTGGATGGAAAGAAAATTAAAAATGCTTTGAATAATCGGGATTTAAGTTATGAATTGGATTCTGATAAAAACTATGATGTTAATAAATTGATTTCTAAGAATTTTTCTTTTACACCCGGTGCAAAGAGATTATACTTTTTTATGTCTGGATGGTATGAGGATCCAAAGCATACTAGATTTCTTAAGAGAAAGATAATTCGTAAAGGGGATTCTTATATTCAATATACTTTTGAAAAATGGATTTTAACTTCAAATGTCATACAAGTTGTAAAGAACTTTAAACATATAAGAAAAGAATTCCTAAAAGATATAAAGATGTTTGATGGAGAAATAGATATAATCGGAGTTAGTTTAGGAGGAATCGCAGGATATATGTGCGCAAATTCTAGTCCCAAAGTTTCTAAATTAATTTCA
Source organism: Nanobdellota archaeon (assembly GCA_020430505.1). GTDB lineage: Archaea > Nanobdellota > Nanobdellia > Pacearchaeales > GW2011-AR1 > EX4484-71. The sequence continues at coordinate 8,263 of JAGQJT010000005.1, forward strand.
TTAGTTCCAGGAGACAGGCTCTCTCAAGCTGTTTTTGAAGGCATAAGAACCTCCCATATTGGCAATAAAATAAAAAATGATGGAATTCCATTAGAAAAATTAAAAAAGATCTGGAGAGAGATAGAGCCCATAAATAATCTGAAGAACTTTGAAAATAAAAGCATTTTAATTTTTAATTCAAAAGATGATAAAATTATCCCCTATGATAGAAGTTTAAATTTAATAAAAGAGGTCTTGAAGAAAAATATCCGTTGTGAAATTCATACAAACAGGTATTTGGGTCATTTTGGAACCGTGTTCAAATTTTATTTGCCATTCAATAAATATCTTTCATAAATTTTTTCGTTTATATTATAAATCATTTTACTAAAGGGCTCAATCTTCTTAATTTTTTAATTATATCTGGAATCTTTTTCATTAAGTAATCTAAATCTTTTTCTGTAGTGTATTTGCTTATGCTGAACCTTATTGATGAATTTGCTTGTAATGGTTTTAATTTTATTGCTTCTAAAACATGGCTTGAAGATAAAGTATTGGACATACAAGCGGAACCTGTCGAAACAAAAATTCCTGCATTTTCCAAATAGCCTCCGATCGATTCTCCTTCTACGTCATTGAAAGAGATATTTATGTTATTTGGCAATCTATTTTCTTTTGGGCCATTTAAAGTAGTATTTGGAATGTCTAAAATTTTTTCTATGAATTTATCTCTTAACTTTTCCATCTTTTTAACATCCTTTGAATTTGCAATTTCAACCGCTTTAGCGAATCCAACTATTCCGGGAATATTTTGGGTTCCACTTCGCTTTCCTTTTTCATGTCCTCCCCCATGTAATAAGTAAGTCATTTCAATTCCTTCTTTTATGTATAGGGCTCCAATTCCTTTTGGCCCATGTATTTTATGAGCGTTTAGAGTTAGAAAATCAATATTCGTCTTTTTAACGTCAATTGGAATCTTTGTATAACTCTGACAAGCATCTGTATGGAATAAAACATTTTTTTCCTTGCAAATTTTTCCTATCTTTTCAATATCCTGAATTGTTCCAATTTCATTGTTCCCATGCATTATTGAAACCAAGAATGTTTCTTTTGTTATTGCTTTTTTTAATTGTTCTAAGTCAATAAATCCTTCTTTGTTTACATCAAGGTAAGTTATTTTTCCACCTTGCTTTTCTAGTCTTTCACATGGTTTCAAAATTGAATCGTGTTCTATTTTTGTTGTGATTAAATGATTTTTTCCTGTTTCTAATTTTTGATTTTTCCAGAAGAGCCCTTTAAGGACCCAGTTATTTGCTTCTGTTCCTCCAGATGTGAAATAAATTTCGGTTGTTTTTGCATTCACGGACTTTGCGATTGTGTGTCTTGCTTTTTCTAAAGCAGATTTTGCTTCATTTCCCATTAAATGCATTGAAGAAGAATTTCCATATTTCTCTGTAAAATAAGGTAACATTTCTTTCAAAACCTTTTCATCCACTTTTGTTGTGGCCGCATTATCCAAGTAGACTTTCATTTTAGAAATTACACTCTTGTTTACAATAATCTTTTCTGTGTTTGTCGATTATTTTTAGAATTGGAACGATTGTTTTTTTGTTTAAGGAGTATACTCTTTCTTTGCCTTTTTGTTTACTAGTTACAATGCTGCAATGTCTTAAATTCATTAAAGCATGTGAAACTTTTGATTGTTCTTCTTTTATGCTTTGAGTAAGTTGAGTCACTGTTTGAGGTTTTCCTTTTAGTTCCGCGATTATTTTTGTTTTTAGAGGATTTGCTAGGTTTCTAAAAAATAAGTGGTAGGCTTTACATGTCATATGAACATCAAATCATATGAATATTTAAATATTTTGAATCTAAATTTTTTTAAAGCTTTCTGAACTATCTTATTTATGAATAATTTGGAAGATAATTGGGATGTTTTAAGTATTGAAGATGATTTTAAAGAGGCGCCTATTGATGAAAATTTTAAGAAAGTTACAGAAGAATTAGAAAATTATGATTTTTCAAATCACTATTCTAATCAAATTAATCCTGAAAGTTTGAGATATCAAGTTGTTGGTTGTGAGATGGTATTTTAGACTAGATTATTTTCTTTTAATTCTTTTAATTTTAGGGGATATTCTTGTTTTAAGAATTCAGTGTATTCTTTCTTTAGTCCCAATTCAGATGCAGTTTTAATTTCTAATTCAGATGCATTAATATGGGCTTCATATTGTGGAACCCCCATGGAAACTAAATCATATTCATATGATTCGTGTTTTGCGACAATATGTCTGAATTTTTCAGGTAATTTATCTTCAAACATTAAAAAAAATTTTTTAGGACTGAAATCGTCTTTTATGATAAGTGCTGAGTTACCATATCCCATATTGACAAGTGTTTGATAGAATTCTGTTGAGTTGCACAAGATAAATTCTTGTTTTGTTTTAAAAGAATTAATTTTCCTATTCTTTTTTGCATTTTCGTGCAAAAAATTACATCTATCAAGAAGGGTTTCACGAAACTCATGTAGAGACTCAATCTTTAAATCATTCATAAGCTCTTCAATACTGGGAGAGTATCCTTGTGCTTCTGATGGATTAAATGGCATAGAGAGGGTAAGTCCTATTAATTATTAAAAATATGTATATTCTAGAATATGGATAACTAATCGCTGTTATATTCTTTAGATAGGAACGAGGAATAGTCTGCAAGATGGTTTTTTTCGTAGCAAAAAATTCTGAAGAGTTAAAAAGAAGGTCGTTTAGTAATTCTTATAAATTAATTTTTTTTCCTAATATTATGCAATTAGAACCCATAATTCAAGAAGAATTAAATAAACTTCAATTACCTAACGCTAAAATAACACTTAGAACATATTCGGAAGTTTATCCTCATAGCGATAAGAATACTGATTCTTACTTTATTCAAATAAGTATTGATTCTAATTTAGAAGATTCGACCCATGATTGCTCTTGTTCATATCTTGATTTTTGGTATAATTCAGAAGACCAACGAATTGAACATATTAATTTTTCTTTGAAAGAAAATTTAAAGGGAAAAGGGTTTGGTCGTGAGTTAGTTGAAACTATGGAAAAAATAGGCAAAAGACTTGATTGTAAGACATCAAGAGTTTGTCTTAACACGAACTATAGTTTTTGGAATCACATGGGTTATGAACAAGAGCAAAGTTATTGGGAAAAACAAATTTAAGACCTTCTTTTTAATTGATTATAATCCTTGTTAAGCGTCCCGACGACTGAAAGGAAGGAGAGCGCAGCGGGGCAAGATCCGAAGAATTTTAAGTTCAGAATTCGGGCGTATTAGATATTAACTTTAAAGTAGTAAATCAATCGAAGGATTTATAAACAAATCATTTTTTTCGTAAATATATGGGTGGAGAATTAATTGAAATAACATTAGGAAAATTTAAATCCTTAGAAGGGATAATGGCACAGAGTTTTAATAATGATTCTACAGATGATGAAATTAGAAATTCATTCCATGACAAAGTTCCTTCTTTTAACTTTTATTCTGGAAATAAAGGCAAGGTTCCTTCTAAATACAAAGTTTCAAATGTTCACCGTTATAACTCAGATGAAATTTATGGCTCAGGAGATAAAATTATTGTAGGGGAATATTGCAATGAAGGAATTATTGTACCTAGAACGCACAGTATTGCCTTTAATCAATTATATAATTGTACTCCTCTAATCAGTCTAATAAAAGGAGATGAGGAATATATTTCATTTTTGCATACTTGGGCAATCCCTGGAAATTCTGAAGTAGTTGACAAGCAAGTTAAACATTGGATGGAAGCTGTTGCAAAGTTTGGAGATATATCAGAAACAGTATTTGCACCAAGAAAAGATTTTCCATTGGGAGCTGATACAAAATATCAAAGTGCAATTGAAGATATAACACGAATGAGCAAAAAAGCAATTGTGCTTACAAGAAATGTTTCTGAATTGAGTGGAATTACGAATGGAAAAGGTGTGTATTTCAATGATTGTGGATATCATCTCTGGGAAAAATAATTTGTGTAAACCTCACTCCTATCCCGAATTCTGAATTAGATATAACAGATTTTATATGCTCCATTCAAATATTCTGCATATGAAGGTCTGAAAAGACCAATTTATTATTCAGTGTTTGGAGAAATTTAACCCAACTTTTTATTCCAAACAGGACAAGAATTCTTGTATTCGCACCAATCACAAAGTTGACTTGGATTTGGAGGAAATTCTTTTGTTGATTCTATTTCATCAATTAAATTAATTATGTCTTGTCTTAGTTTATCATACTCTTCATCGGTTCTTTTTGAAATTATTTTTTGGTTGTGATTCAAATAATGCCATATTAGGAGTATTTTTTTGTCTTTTCCAAAAAGTTCCCTAATTGCTATTGCATAAAGTGCCAATTGTCTATCCTGATCGAATTTCTCTTGTTTCGGTAAGAAGTTTGCTGTTTTATAATCGTGAATTTCGTATCTATTTCTTTCTTTATCAAAAACTAACCTGTCTATGTAACCTATAATTGTATGGGGTTTTTCTGGATGAAGTTTCAAATTTACTTGTTTTTCCATCTCAAGAGTTCCGTCTTCAAATGGTTGGTGAGTTACATAGTAATCAATTAAAAATTTTACTCCTTTGTTAAAATAATCTTCTGGTTTCAAATATTCTTTTACTATCTTGTGCTCTTCTGTATAATTGTCTTGCCATTCTTTAGAATAATATTGGATTACTTCATCAAGTTCAGGAACTCTTCCTTTTAGAATTTCATGATACATCCATTCGAAAGTATTGTGCACTGAGCTTCCAAGATGTGCCTCTATAGTTGATTTAAAATCGGGCGTTATTTTGTCAATGTATTTGAATTTGTACTTTAGTTTACACTGTTCAAAGGTAGATAATTTTGAGTGAGAATATTGTGCCATGAAGGTTAAAAAATAAGAAGAGGTTATAAAGTTATTTCTTAACTTTTGGAGGAATAACAGTAAATTCTATTTCTGGGAAAATGGAGGTGAGATTTTTCTTTATGCTTTTTAATTTTCTTTCTGAAAATCTTTCTTTTAAAGGATCTCTTCTACGTTTGGAGGTGATTATAACTTTTGTTAATTTTTTTGGAACAAATTTTTTTAATCTAAACTCTTCTGTGAGATACCCTTTGAAAACATTTATTTTCTTATTTGGATCAGTTTCTAAACTCTGCAAAGAACTATAGATGTCATTTTCTATTCCTTTTTCATTTTCAAACTTTGCTCTATATTTTTTTAATAAGGGTAAAGACAATTCGTAATAGCTTTCACCTTCTTCTGTGTAGAAATTTATCTCCCCCTCTTCCATTACTTTGATTTTAAGGTGTTTTGATTTATAAAAATTATTGTGGTTTATTTTTATAAAATTTCTCCAAATCCAATCAATCTCCAATGATTTTCTATTCTTCTTGCAATTCCCACATTATCTCCTTTTAGAGCAACAATTGGAATGGTTAATGAAAATTCTATTTCATTTTCTTTTATATTCTCTATTATTCCAACCGTAATTGTGGTATTGACACTCAACATAAGCATTTCTTTTGTTTTTGGCGCTTCAACATTTTTGTGTCCTTCTTGACCATAAATTTCTTTAAAAAATTCTGCTTTTATCTTCATCTTATTTGTTGTTTCTGGTAGAGTTCCTTTTGTTGATGCGACACATCCAGTTAAAGAATCTGTTTTTGCAATTGAAGGGTCTAATGAGGTTTCTAGGGAAATACTTGCTCCAGGAGTTATTTCCTTAACGGATTCTGTACCTTTGTGAATTGAAAGGATTTCTGTTTCAAGAGGAATATAGTTAAACTGATTGTTTTTCTTTTCGGTCAAACCTGGTTTTATTTCTATTATGTCCCCCACTTTCAATTTTCCCTTTTTAAGAATTCCTCCAAGAACACCCCCTTTAAGATTTTTTATTTCTGTTCCGGGTCTATTTATATCAAAAGACCTTGCAACTAGGAAAACTGGCTCTGATTTTTCATCTCTTTCTGGGACAGGTAATTCTGAAAGTGCTTCCAGTAATTTGTCAATGTTAACATTTTGTTGTGCAGAAATCGGAATTATTGGAGCATTTTCGGCAATTGTTCCTTTAACAAACTCTTTTAGTTCTTTATAATTTTTTAATGCTTGTTCTTTAGAAATTAAGTCAATTTTATTTTGGACGATTATTATATTTGAAATTTTTTTTGATTGCAATGCCATTAAATGCTCTCGAGTTTGTGGTTTTATTCCCTCATTTGCTGCAACAACAAGAATAGCAGAATCGATTGTTGCTGCCCCTGAAAGCATTGTAGCCATTAGCATTTCATGTCCAGGCGCATCTATGAAACTTACATATCTTGAGGGAGTTCCTTTTTTTTCAATATTATAATTTTTACCCTCTTTGTATATTATCAATTCAGCATAACCTAATTTTATTGTAATTCCTCTTTTTAACTCTTCAGAATGTGTATCAGCAAACTTTCCAGTTAATCTACTAAGTAAAGTTGTTTTGCCATGGTCAATGTGGCCCACAACTCCTACATTTATTTCAGGAAGATTTTCTTTAGTCATAAAGATAGATAATAGAATGAGTTTTTAAGAGTTTAGTTTTTTAGAGAAATAATGTTATTTAATTTGTATCTTAGAAAATTTCTATTAATCCCTCTTATAGTATATTCTCCAATTTTTTCTTTCTCATCGATCTCAAGGAAAGCTTCAAATTTTGGCATCATATTAATTTCTTTTCTTCTTCTTTTATTATAGCCATTCAATCTTTCTAGTTTTTTTTCGAAGATATTTTTTCTTTCATTTTGAATATGGGGGTGGGCTATTGTTTTTATTATTTTTATTTTAGATTCCCAAGCGTTTTTATCTTGTTTAACTATATCATTTTCAAAACACTCTATTGCTTTTTTCCACATTCCATATTCAGCTGCAGTTTCTCCAGCTAGTTTGTGATGGTTACGGGAGGATAAATCTTCTATGAAGTATGAAATTATTGCATATTTTTTTCCTATTTCTTCTGCAATGTTAGAATCTTCCTTTTTATAAAATTGGTATGCTTCATAAGCATTTTCTGAATTTATTTTTTCAAGATTCATTTTAGTTTTTTCTAAAGAATTTGTTTGTTTTTGTTTTCAAATCTAATTTAGAGATTTTAATCGGTCGAAAATTGTTTTCAATTCCTGTTTTGCTGTTTTTTACTAACTCTCTTAAAAGTTGATGATTTAAAATTTTTGAAGGGGTTGTATATGTTCTTGGGGGATTTACATCTGCTGTCCTTCCAGTTAGACTATTTTTCATTTTTTTGAAAGAAGTAATTGCATTATAATTGCCAGTTTCTTCAGCTAACCTAAAATATTCTTTCTCAGTTCTTTTGAACATTTCTGAATCCCCCATTATATAATATCCTATTGCTTCTTCTGTTAAATTATCTAATATTGATTTACTTTTTTCCATTTTTATTTGATTCCTCTTTAATTATCTCTGAAATATCTTGGGTTGAGAAGTAATTCTTCACGGCTTCTTTTATGAACCAGGGTTTGTATTCTGAACTCATTTCTTCTAGAGCGGCATCTAAAGAATTATTCTTGTGTCCTTCTATTAGCTTTTGAGCTTCTTTTTCTAAGACAAATGGCGTCGGATGAACATCACTAATCGGCACAATCCATTTTCCAGGTTTATAATTTGACATATGCTCATGTAAATTTATTGCCAGTTTTGCATATCCTGTTGCAATTTCCATAAATTTCCAATATTTTAAGAATATATAAATGTTTCTATTATGTTATTACTTTAAAGAAATAACAATTACTCCTTCTTCTCTTCAGAGGTTGTTTCTTCCTTTGGAGGTTCAGGAGCTCTATTTTGCTCAGGAAAAATTTCAGAAAGTTTCTTTTTTCCGTCTTTTAAAACTTTTAGATTAATTTGAGTAATTGCTGAAGAGATCATTTCCCCTCTAACCGTTTTTCTTAATCTTAGTCCTTTAGGCTTTTTGTCAGATCTCTTTTTCTTTCCTTCTTTTTTAGGACGATTTTTCATTCCTTTTCCATAATCTAAAAGAACTTTTTTTAAACCGATTCCTTGAATTCCTGTCATTGAAGTAAATCCCGCTTTATCACTGGTTCCAGTAATCTCAAATTCGTATCCTTCTAAATCAGTAGAGATTTCTTTTCCTTCAATTTTATCATGAAGCTTCTTATCAATTAATTCTTCAGCCTCAGCTTCTAATTTGAATGTTTTTCCATCCTTTGTGGATATATTAAATTTGAATGCCATGTTTAATTATGAGGATTTTAGCTTAAAAAGGTTTGGGTGTCTTTCTAGAATAAATAATTTTATAAATTTCATTGATTCTTGGATTTTATGAAAAATTTGAGTGATTTTAGTGATGAAGAGCTTTTTGGAAATCCTGAAATTGCCCAGAAAATTGTTTCTATGATAAACGATTCAAAAACAAAAAATATTGGAATTGTTTGTGGAACTGAAATATTGGAAATAGATCAATTTGGTTGTGAAAAAAGAGGTAGAAATTATTATGATTTTATAACTGGGAAGAAAATTGAAAATATTAGTTTAAAAGATTATGAAGTTGTTTAGATAAATTTCCCCATAATTTTAAAAACACCCGTTAATTTTAGTTTTAATGAAAGATAAGAAAAAGGTTAATTCTAAACATAAGAATTTTAAGAAACCTATGAAGAAAGCACATTCTCATAGCGGGTTTTCTAAAGAAATGAAATTAAAAGATATTAATTTGAATACAAAAGGAAGTGCGACAATTGTTGGGGAAATAGTTAGGATTGCACAAACAGGTGGTCCAACAATATTTATGATTTCAGACGGAACTGGAAGTCTTGCTTTAAAGGGGTTCATAAAAGCTGGAGAAAGAGCTTATCCAGAAATTGAAGAGGGGGATTGCGTTAAAGCAAATGTTTCAATTGGAGAATATCAAGGAGAAATTGAAGGAAGTATAATTAAAATTTCAAAGTTAGACGAAAAAGAAAAAACTGATTTTTTAATGTCTTTGAAAATTATTCAAATGGAGAGAGCAAAAGTTATTCCTCCTGAATTCATGGTTAAGGATAAAATCTTAGATAAGCTGAAGGATAGATTTATTCAAGCTGCTACTCAAATTAGGTTGGCAATAATACAGGATAGGCCAATAATTGTAAGGCATCATAATGACGCTGATGGTTACTCTTCTGGTTTTGCTTTGGAAAGGGCTATTTTGCCTTTGATTATAGAACAACATAGTTCTTTGAAAGCTCCTTGGGAATATTTTTTGAGAGCTCCTTGTATGGCTCCTTTGTATGAAATTGATGATTCAATTAGAGATACTGCAAATTCTTTGAGAAATGTTGCTAAGTTTTCTAACAAAATGCCTTTGATAATTATCGCAGATAACGGTTCTTCTCCTGAAGATTATATGGCAATTAAGCAAGGGAAAATTCATGGTGCTGATTTTATTGTTATTGATCATCACGGTTTTGATGAAGATGTTATTTCTTCTGAGGTTTTAACTCACATAAATCCCTTTTTAGTTGGCGAAGATGGAAGTCATTTTTCTGCCGGAATGCTTTGTGCAGAGTTTGCAAGATTTGTTAATCCTAAAGTTGAAAACATAAGTCAAATTCCTGCGATGGCTGGTTTTGCTGATAAAATTGAATTAGGGAATCCTCAAGTTATGGATCAATATCTAAGAATAGCTGAATCCGAAGGTTATACTAAAGAGTTACTTTCTGATATTGCTTTGGTTATTGATTATGTTTCTGCTAAAGTGAGATTCATGGAGGTTAGAGAATATATTGAAGTTTTGTTTGGAGAACCAAGAGATAAACAAAGAGAATTGGTTTCTTTGTTGGCTCCTTATATTCGAAATTTGGATTCTAAAGGGTTGGCTATTGGGAAAAGTAATGCTAAGCATAAAAAGATAGGAGATGTTGTTTTGCAGACAATTGAAATTGAAGAAACTTTCCCTGGATTTGGCTTTTTTCCCAAACCTGGAAGGGCTGTTAGTTTGGTTCATGATGATTATCAAAAAGAAGAAAAAGTTGATGCTTTGGTTACTGCAGGAGTTATGAACACTGCAATTACTATGAGAGCTACAGATGCTGCAAACTTTTCAGTTCATGATTTAATTGTTTACTTGAATAAAGAATATCCAGATGCTTTTGTTAATGGTGGTGGGCACAAAAATGCAGGTTCTATTTCATTTTTACCTTATATGAAGGATAAGGTGGTTGATGGTTTGAAGGATTTTATTAAGAGTCGAAGATAATAGATATATTTAAAAAAAAGGTTTTTTATTCAAATATTATGTCTTTTAATGAAGCTAAATTTAGAAAATATTTTAATAGAAAAGAAGATATTTCGGATTTGAAAAAATATTTAAAAATTGTTAATAATTTTAAAAAAGCTATTGACAAAAATGAGGTTATTAAGGGTATTGCTAAGAAATTAATTAAGGGACGGTCCGAGGGGATTTTCTTTGATAACTTGGGTTATTTTGATGAATATTCTACTGCTTGTGCTCCTTTAGAGAAAATGCATTTCGAAGGGGAAAAAATTACAGTTGGTTTAAAGATTAGGCATCTCGAAGATAAAGTTGCTAATGAGGCCGTTTCGACAAAGGCACTTTTATATACTTCCTCTGGAACTTATTCTGTTCCTCCTGTCTCCATAATTAAGTTTAAACATTTGGAAAAAGAATTTTTGGCCTATTTTGTTCAATATTTTCAATTAATTAAAGGAGTTGAAAGTGATTTGGATAGAGAAATTCTTAAAATTACTGAAAAAAAGGGAATTTCTCCATGGATTGGGGGGGCTTGCGCCATGATTAATAAAAAGGGTAAAGAACTTCCTGTTTTCTTTGACACAGACCATGTCCAAAGCAATATTGATTATTTTTCCGAGCCTATGAAATCTAGATTAAATTTTATTAAAGATATCTTAAATTCAGAAGAGTATGTTGTTAATTTAGATTAGCTCAATAAACAACTTTAAAAATTAGTTCTTCTTATTTTTGTTATGGCCAAAAAAAGTAGTGATAAAATTTTAATTGAATTGAAAGATGTTTCTAAACATTATCATATGGGTGAAAATGTTGTTAAAGCTGTAGATAAATTATCTTTTTTTGTAAAAGAAGGTCAGTTTGTTGCGGTGATGGGACCTTCTGGAAGTGGAAAAAGTACAAGCATGAACTTGATTGGTAGTTTGGATGTTCCAACTAAAGGGCATATCTTTTTAGATGGAGAAGATATTTCATTGCTTTCTGAATCAGACTTGGCTCAAATTAGGGGAAGAAAGATTGGTTTTATTTTTCAATCTTTTAATTTAATTCCTAATTTAACTGCAAAGGAAAATGTGATGATTCCAATGATGTTTCAGGAAATGCCTCTGGAAGAAAGAGAAGATAGGGCTGAAACTCTTTTGAGATTAGTCGAATTATCTGATAGAATGGATCACTATCCTGGAGAATTATCTGGAGGGCAAAGGCAAAGAGTTGCTATTGCTCGTTCTTTAGCGAACGATCCTGATGTTATTCTTGCAGATGAACCTACAGGGAATCTTGACACTCATACTGGAGAGATTGTTTTGCAGTTTCTAGGAAAGTTACACAAAGAAGGAAAAACAATTATAATGGTTACTCACGATCCAGATTTGGCAAAAGAACACGCTGAAATTATTTATTGGTTGAGAGATGGAAAGTTAGAGAAAGTTACTGATAAGAAAGGTAGGATAGTTAGTTAATATAATAATCTTTATATATTCTTGATTTAAAGTATTTTCATGAAAGAAAATGGCTTGGCTGGCGTTTTGATTGATGATATTGGTGGAGAAAGTAATAGGTTTAATTTAACCAAGAAGGAGAAAGCTGGTTTAGATTTGATTTATTCTGTTAAAGGAAAGCGTAGGGTGTATGAATTATACCTTAAGAATAATCCAGAAATGGCTCAGAAGTATTTGGAATTTGTCTCTAAAAATTTGAGTGAATCTTATATTAAATGGGATGATGAGAAAAAGAGGTTTACTGCTTAAAATGGTAAAAAAATTAAGCGATAAAACTGGATTGAACAAGTTTGAAGAAATTATGGATTTGATTAAAGAATATCCTCTTAAAAATCCTGTAAAGGTGCTTGTGAAATATTCTCCTTGGGAGAGGTTTTATCTAATTTAATGAAATGGTAGTCTCGGATTGAGAGTTCTCCCTTAGCAATAAAAAAGCTTTATAATATATAATTCACTTTTTTTAACGAGGCAAAAGAGATGATACAAGAATATTTTATTTTAGCTTTCAAAAACTTAAAACACCGAGGAGTTCGTTCATGGTTGACTCTAATAGGTATTTTTATAGGGGTTGCTGCAGTTGTTTCTTTAATTTCATTAGGAAATGGTTTGCAATTGGCAGTTTCAAGCCAATTTGGAGTTAGTCAAACCGAATTGATATCAGTTCAAGCGGGCGGTTTAAGCAGTTTTGGACCCCCTGGATCAGGAGTTGTGGACCCATTGACTGAAGATGATGTTAAAGCAATAAAAGAGTTAAGTTCGGTAAAGAGAGCTGTTGCAAGGCATATAGAATCTGGTAAATTGGAATATAACAATAAGGAAGTTTTTGGTTATGCTACAAACATCCCCTCTGGAGATGATAGGCAATTTATTTATGATCAGTTAGGAGATGAAACTATTGCTGGAAGATTGTTGAAAGATGAGGATTCAAAGAAAGTTGTTCTGGGTTATAATTTTTATGTTGATAAAGTTGGTTTGGATAAGGAAGTTATTCCCGGAAAAAAAGTTTTGATAAATAATGTTTCTTTTGAAGTTATTGGGGTCTTGGATAAAAAAGGAAGTTTCATCTTCGACAATGCTGTTTTTATGAATGATAAAGATATAAAAGATTTATTTGAAATTGAGAATGAAGTTGATGTAATTGCAGTTCAGGCAGTGGATAAAGATAATCTTGAAAAGACAAAAGAAGATATTGAAAAATTGATGAGGAAAAGAAGAAATGTTAAAGTTGGGGAGGAAAATTTTGAAGTTTCAACTCCAGAAGCAAGTTTGGAGTCAATTAAAGGAATTCTGGGAGGAGTTCAAGCATTTATTGTTATAGTTGCGTCAATTTCTATTTTTATTGGCGCTTTAGGAATTGTTAACACCATGACAACTTCTGTTCTAGAAAGGAAAAAAGAAATCGGAATTATGAAGGCTATTGGTGCTACGAATAATCAGATATTTTATCAGTTTTTTATTGAGGCAGGTTTACTTGGTTTAATTGGAGGTTTTGTTGGTGCGGTGTTTGGAACTCTTTTGGGTGTTTTGGGGACAATCGCAATTAATAATTTTATTGGAGCAGAGGTTGGTTTGAATATTAAATTTGGTTTGATTTTTTTCTCTTTGTTAGGTAGTTTTTTGATTGGTGCTGTTGCAGGAATTGTTCCTGCATTGAATGCTTCTAAACAAAATCCTGTGGAGGCAATTAGAGGATGAAAATAAGAAAATTTAGAAAAACTGATGCAAAAGAAGTTTGTAATATAATTCGAAGATGTGATAAAGAAATTGCTTCAAAAGATTATCCAAAAGAGGTAATTAATTTTTGGGATCAAAATTTGACAGAAGAGTATATTAATCAAAAATCTAACAAAAGAAAATGCTTCGTTTTAGAAGAAAATGGAAAGGTTGTAGGATATATAAGTTTTGATGGAAGAGAAATAAGGAAACTTCATGTCAATCCAGATTTTCATGGCAGAGGTATTGGAAAAAAACTTGTTGACAAAGTAGAAAAATTATGTATTAAAAAAAGAATAGGAAAAATTATTGTAAAGAGTAGTATTTTTGCTGAGAAATTTTATGAGAAAATTGGCTTCAAGAAAGTTAAAATTATTTACTCTAATAAGGGGCATGTTTCATTCAAATTAATTTATATGGAGAAAAAACTATGAACACAGAATCAATAACTTACTCGTTGAGAAATTTAAGGCATAGAAAAGGAAGAAGTTTTATGACTGTTTTCTCTATTTTAGTTGGAATTGCAACAATATTTATTTTTATTAGTTTTGGTTATGGCCTTTATGAATATACAAATTCATTTACTACTGGAACTTCCGCAAATAAAATTTTAATTCTTGCTAAAGGAAGTAACATGGGAATTGATGATTCATTTAGATTGAATGATGATGATTTAAAAGCTGTAAAGAGTTCTGGAGGAGTTTTTGGTGCTACAGGGACATATTATGATGCAGCACAAGTAGAAAGTAAAAATCAATTAAAGTATGTATATATAACTTCTTACGATCCCAATGTGCCCATTTTGCTTGATATTTTTGGAGTTGGGTTGGATGAAGGGAGACTTTTAAAAAATGGAGATAAAGCTTTGGTAGCAGGTTATAATTACAAAGTTGATGGGAAGATTTTTGATAAAGGTTTGGAGTTGAATGATGCTTTGGAAGTTAATGGGGAAAAAATAAGAATTGTTGGATTTATGGAATCTGTGGGTAACCCTCAAGATGACAGTAATATTTATGTTACAAATGATTATTTTTTAGATTTGTATCCTGATAAAGAAAATTATGCGGAGATAATTGCAGAGGTGGATTTAGAAAATATCGAACAAGTTATCTCTAATGTTGAAAGGAGTTTAAGGAATGAGAGAAATTTGGAAAGAGGAAAGGAAGATTTTTTTGTGCAATCTTTTGAAGATTTGATTGATTCTTATTCGGGAGCATTAAATGTAATTATCGGATTTGTTATTTTGATTGCTTTAATTTCAGTTTTGGTTTCTGCAGTTAATACTGCAAATACAATGATAACTTCTGTTTTAGAGAGATACAAAGAAATTGGGGTTTTGAAAGCTATTGGTGCGAGAAATTCAGAAATATTCAATATATTCTTGTTTGAAAGTTCCTTTTTGGGTTTAGTTGCTGGAATTTTGGGAGTTTTATTAGGATGGGGGATAACCTCTCTCGCAGGTTTAATTTTGACTTCATTAGGTTGGGGATTCCTGCAACCTAGTAATTCAATTTGGATATTTGTTGGATGTATTCTTTTTGCAACTTTGACTGGAGCCATTTCTGGTGTTTTGCCTGCCATAAGGGCTTCAAAGATAAATCCGGTTAATGCTTTGAGGTATGAGTAAAGTTTAAGAACTATTAAATTTCTAGAATTTTATGGCAACGATTGAAAATAGATTAAAAAATAAGTTGAAAATAACTTCTTCAGATGAAACTAGTAGTTCTAAAATAATTATCAAAGGAGGATTTTTTCTTAAATATGCAAAGATAGAATGCGGAGATTGCGATGAAAATTATTCTAGGAGAATCTCTGGCTTTTCAAAATTTCAAAAATTTTTTCAAATTCATGATTCTAATCTAAAGGGTGAAGAATTTTACTGTCCTAAATGTAATCATAAGGACCATATAATCTATAAAGAGTCTAAGTAATTACTTTTTTCTTTCTCTTTGCAACTTTTTCTTTGCTTTTCTTTTTCTAAGGAAATGTCTTACAACAGCTACAATCAAAAGAATGATAAATAAATATAACCAGATAGACACCTTCTGGCTACCATTTGATCTTCCTTCAAAATATTCTGGTTCAAATAAAACTGTTTTTTCAAGAGTTCTTCTTTCGTTTATAGAATCAGTGTATGATATTTTAAGCATTATTTCTCCTCCCAAAGGAGTTGCTTCAAAGGTTGCCGTAGTGTAATCATTTGAATCCAAATCTCCAACAATATTTGTTTTAGACCCTTTGACATTAATATTTCCTTGTTGAGGAATTTCTATAGTCAATGCCTGAATATCTGATTCTGCGGTGTTTAATATTTCAAAAGTAATCTCCTTTGAGATTGGATCATAATTCTTTACATATATTTCAAAATCAGCTCTAGTGTCTTCTATGTTTAAGTCAAATTGTTCTGTGAATTGTGTTCCTGAGCCAGTCCCGTATCCATATCTTACTTCTATTGGAGTGTCTCCATTAAGGGCATTTTGATCTATTCTTACTTTATATGGTGCAATCAAAAATGAACTAAAATCTTTGTGATAAACTCCCGAATCTATTGTTTTTTTTGTTGTTTGGCCAGGGTCAAAAATTAGAGGATATTGTTCTAGAAGTTCAAAATTTATTTGACCACATTCTGGATTTGATACTCCATCAACTTGAAAGACAACTTTAACATAATCTCCAGGAATTGCTGGATAAGGATCTTGATTAATCATTGAAACTTCCAAATCACAAGATGCTGCGGACACTATTGAAGATAAAACTATCATTAAAGTCAATAATAATGTGAATACAAACACTTCTTTTTTCATAGTCTAGATAGATTATAGTTGTTTTTAAATTTAGTGGTTAAAATGGTTGGTATGACCTTATTTCTTCTCTTTCAGGCATTTTTGTATACCTTTCTTCCGGAATGTTTCCAGGTCTTCCATTTAAATCTTTGCTTGTTACTATTTCCTTAAGTTTTTCTTTTAGGATTATTTCAGAAATTTCTATTTCAAGATTTTTTATTTGATCTTCTCTGTACATGTAATTAGCTTCTCCCCCAATCCATATTTGTTTTTCTTTTTATTTCAGCAATTTCTTGTAGAACTTTTATTTCGGATGAAGTCAACAAATCTTTGTTTTTTTTGAATTCTTTAAACTGAGATTCTCCTAGGTTTGAATATAGGTATTTCTTATCTTTTAATTGCCTTTCAAAGTTTATCCCGGGTATTGAAATTGCAACTTCTTTTCCTTCAATAGCCTCTTGAACAGATTTGTTTTCGGATTGAATATTTTTTATATTTCCTATTTTTTCATCAGATTCATCTATTAAAGGCAAGTTTGAAATTAATTTTCCTCCAGAAATTTTAACTCCAAATATCGCAGGTTTTGTGTTTCTAAAAACATATTGTTGTAGAATTTCCAATTTACAAATTGTTGAAAGTTTCATCAATCTTTTTTTCTCAATTTCTATTTGTTTTTGTTTTCTCCACTCAATTAAATCTTCAATTAATTTGTAAACAACATCATTTTCTATTGTTTTAATATTTCCCTTCATCTCTTTTGCATCCTCGTCGATTTTTACATTGAATCCCACTATTACAGAATCTAATTCATTTATTTCTATGTTTGCCTTTGCAGAGATTATATCTGTTTTGCTTATACTCCCAATTCCTGCTTTTACAACAGGGATGTTTTGTTCTTTTAATAAAACTAGAAGTGCTTCCAAACTTCCTAAAGAATCTGCTTTAGCAATTATTCCTTGTTTTTCTGTTTTAATACTTTCAGAAATTTCCTTTTTGAAAAGTTCTTTTATTTCTTCTAAATTGTTTTTGTAGAGGACAAAAGGCATTCCTGGGAGAATTTCTGATTTGTCTACTAGCTGCATTCTAACTCCTGTTGCTGCTGTAACTTTGTTTGTTGTTTTGAATCTTGCACAAAGAGGTTGGATTTCTTCTAGAATTCTAATTTTTGTTAAGATTGGTTCTCCTTGGAAATTTGAAACTGCAATTTGGTCTGTTTTGTTTAATTCACCATCGTAGAGAATGGCTTCAATATAATTTGTGGATTTATCTTTTTTAACTTCTAACATCACTCCTTTTGCGTCTTGATTTAATTTCAATCTGTCTTTTAAAAATTTCTCACTTAATCCACAAAGCATCATTATGATTTGGGGGATTCCTTCATTTGTGTGGGCAGAGCAAGGAATCAAAGCTATCTTTTTTGTAAAATCATCTATTTTGTAAAATAAATCTGCATCGAATCCATAGGAATTTAAAGCTCCAATTAGAGTCATGTATTTTTCATCAAATATTTGTTTTATTCTTGGAGGCTGCATCTCGATTGAGGTTTTGAGATCTTCATCTAATTGTTTCCACCCAGTTATTTTGTCTACTTTGTTTAATGCAATTATAAAAGGAGTTTTATTGTGTTTGAGAATTTGAATTACTTCTGCAGTTTGAGGTTTTATTCCTTCTGTTATATCAATTACTAAAACAGCTAAATCTGCTAAAGAGCCTCCACGCTTTCTTAAATTTGTAAAGGCTGCGTGGCCAGGAGTGTCTATTAGCAAAAAACCCGGGATATTCAATTTTATTCCAGATTGTTCTATTAGTGGACAAGCTCTTTTTAATTGTTCTAAAGGGTAAGAAGTAAATGAAATTTTTTGGGTTATTCCTCCAGATTCTCCTTCCTGCACGCATGAATCTCGCAGCTTATCCAGTATGGAAGTCTTTCCATGGTCAACATGACCTACTACAGTTACTATTGGTTGTCTTATTGTCATGTATTTTTGAGTGCAGATTTATTTTTAAATATTGGGAATTGAATTATTTCATGAAACTATTAGAAGTTTTTAGTAATGTGGGAGGAATAATTAATCCTATTGATTTTGCTTCTTATTGGTATTTGCCCGGAAATTTTGATAAAGACTTGGAGAGTGATACATTAATTTCTGTTATTTCTACAATTGACTGTATGTATGATCGAAGGGATGGATATCAAAGCAATCATTATATTCGTGAAATCATTAAGAATGCCCGAGTTCATGGAGGAGCAATTGAAGGAAAAGATACTTTTTGTGGGCTTTTTATGAACAAGCATGAGTTTTGTTTTGGATCAAATGATGGCGGAAATTACTTTAAAAGACCAGATATAAAAGACATATGGGAAAATAGAAAAGAATTAAATGAATTTCACAAACCTTCAGACCCAAAGACTGGATTTCACCTTGGGTATGGATTGTTTTTGAAAGATTGGAAAGGCAAACTCTTTGTGGATAACCAGTTTGGTACTATTTACATCACTAAAAAGTTTATGAAATAATAAAATGGATTTAGAATTTTTATCTGATTTAATTAAGGATAACTTAGGAGGGATTGAAGCTCAACTTAGGGCATTGGGTTCAACAGAAAAAACAATTGATTTTTTTATGGAGAAGCATGGTTGGGTTTTATTATGCCCAAAATGCAAGACTTATAATTTATGTGAAAAAGATTCAGATGAAGATAGGGAATTTGTTCTTAAGAAAAAAGGAATTAATATAATTGATAAATATGGAGAGGATGCAAGTCTTTTTTACTGCAATAAATGTAATGATTACGCTGTGAGGCATAAAAAACCAGATTTGACTGACAAATAATTAGTCATTATATAATAACGACACTAGGAAGATTTATAAATTACGATTTTCTTTATTTTTGATGTCAGATAATAAAGATTATAAAATTCTTTTAGAGGAAGCCATACAACAAAGGGATGAATGGAGAGAACTTGCAGTTAGAGCAGGTAACAATCTTCAAGCTTTGAAAGAAATTCCTTATGTTTGTGCAGATCTTATTAAGGTGAACGATGAATCTGCCTATGTTTCTGTGAATGGAAAAATAATGGAGGTCAAGTATCTCCCGGATTTAAAAAATTATTTGACTCCCGGAAGGACTGTCAGATTGGATCCTAAAAAGAATTTTTTAATGGATCTTGGAGAACCTACTGGAATTGGTTCTTTAACACAAGTCACAGAGATTCTTCCTGATGGAAGACCTGTTGTGGATTACTCTGGATTTAAAAGGATCATAAATTCAGGGTTGGAATTAAATCAAGGAGATAGAATCATAGTTGATCCTGGATTTAATGTTGTCCTGCAGAATTTGGGTAAAACAAATAATCTTTATAATCTAAAAGAAGTTCCAAATGTTCCTTGGAGTAGAATTGGAGGGTTAGAAAAAGCAATTACGGAGATAAGAGATTCTATAGAAAAGCCTTTCTTGCATATGGAGAAATTTAGGGAATACGGTAAAGAAATTCCAAATGGGATAATTCTTTATGGCCCTCCTGGTTGTGGGAAAACTTTAATTGGGAAAGCAATTGCCCACAATATCACCCAGAAGATGGGAGTCCCATTAACAGTAGGGTTTTTGGATGAGGCAGAAGCGATGCTTGCAAGAAGAAGTGAGGGTTCAAACGCAGAGCTTAGAAATTCAGTTGTCCAAACTTTTTTAGCTGAGATGGACGGGATACAGCCTGATCCAAAAAGAAAATTTGATGCTGAAAATGCTAAAGGATATTTTTTATCAGTAAAGGGTCCTGAATTCTTCAATCAATATTTTGGAAATTCTGAAGCCTCAGTAAGAGATTTTTTCAAAATGATGCGGGAAAGTTCTAAATATGCAATTCTTTTGGCAGCTACAAACCGGGCCGAGACTTTGGATCCGGCTGTAACTAGGGATGGAAGGTTTGATACCAAAATTTATATTGGTAGGCCGAATAAAAATGCAGTAGAACAAATATTTAATATCCATCTTGAAGGAATGCCCATTTTCAATAAAAAAGGAACAGATAATTCAAGGGAATCTCTTGCTAAACTAGCTACAGAAGAATTTTTTAGAAGTTCTTACCCTCTATATAATGTTTCTTTTTTTGATGGAACTAGTGGTGCAATTAATTTATCTGATTTATCTAATGGTGCAATGATCGAAGGGATTGCTCAGAGAGCTGCTGGAAAAGCTATAAATAGAGATATAGAAACTGGCGAAAAAGGTTTGAAAGCCGAAGATTTAGTTTCTTCAATAAGAGACAAATATTTAGAAGTCCAAGATCTTTCTGTAATCTATCCAAAAGATTATGAAGTAATCTTTCCCGAAAAGCATGATCAAATTTTAGATACAAGAAAAGCTGGAAAGGTTGTGAAAAAGGAAAATTCCCAGGAGTTGGCTAAAGAAATTTCTATAAAGTCTAAATCCAACTAAACAGAATAGCTAACCCGACAAGGAATAATAGGCTTCCTGCAATTAGGTGGAGTTTTCTTATGTTTCTTTCTTTCCATCCAGAAACTTCTTCAATTTTTGAAAATCCGAAGTAAACAAGTAGAACAATTACAATCATTGGAATTATAAAAATTAAATTATAATATAATAGCCATACCAATGCTTTAAGAAAAATTAACTCTGACAATAAGCCAGATGCAACAACATATGGTCCAATTGTACAAGGTAATAAAAATAAAGTTACAATAAACCCAATTAAGAAAGCTCCAACAGGGGATGCAATTTTTTCTGTGATTCTTTTTACTTTTGGTCTCATGAATATAGGCATCTCTGTCATGAAACTACCTTTTTTGTAAACAAAATAATCTTTAATATTTAATGCTCCAAATATCATTGCCAAAATTGCCAGGCCTTTGTAAACATATATTGAACCTCCTCTCAAAAATTCTGCGAAAAGTTTAAAGAATTGGACTATGACAATTCCGTAAACTAGATAACCTATGTAAACTGCCCCAACAAAACCTAATCCTCCCCATAAAACTTTTTTTCTTCTGTCGGGGTTTTGAGTCATTATTGCTATTAGAATCATTGCAAGAACCGCAATAGCGCATGGATTTACAGAATCCGCAAGGGCGAGGGTAGTTATCTTTGTAATTGTGAACATCTCTTTTGGAGTATTTTTTTATTTTTATACTTTTTGAGAACATTTAAATAATTTGATTTGCTTTTATTTTTCTGATGTTAGAAGACAAAGAAGAAATAAAAGATTCAGATTCTTTTGAAAAATTAAGAGAAGATGAAGAAATTGATTATGTTGCTCGTTGCATTGATTTCATGAGAGAGAACAGCTTAATTGGGAGGCAGTATGATTCTCCATTTAGTATTGGAAAAAAAGATTCCTTTGATAATCCTAAAAATTTTGTAAAGATTAATTCTCCTTTTGCTGTTGGTGAAAGACAATATTCAGATAAAAAATTTTCTTTAGATAAAGGGAAGGATTAACAACCAGTTAAATCTTGAAGCTCTTCTATTGTTTGAATTCCTTTGTAAAGCTCTCCTTTAATCTTCCATGTTGGAGTTACTTCTATTTGCTCATCAAGACAGGTTTGAGAATTATAAAAACAATCAATTGAGTTTATGTATTTCAAATTATTTCCGAATATTTTTTCTTGATCTTCACAATGAGAGCAACCTAGTTGAACGTACAATGTTGCTTTCTCTCCAATGCATTTTGCAGTTTCTTCATCTGTTTTTGGATAATTCTTCCCTGTAAAAGAGATCAGAGCAATTACGATTATTATCACAAAAATTAATATTGTGATCAAATTTGATTTTTGTTTCTTGTTCATCTACAAAACAATCAAGAATTAGTTTTAAATTTTTTTATTTGTTCAAAGAATAATCAAATCTATATCCTTGATCTATCAAGTATTGGGCTGCCTTAAAGGCGTTTTTTATTTTATCATCAGGATAAGTTGAATTTTTATACACAATTCCATCTCTTGTTATCTTTATCTCAATCATTCCTTTATCCGATATTAAAACTTTTTCTTTAGATTTTTCTCTTATTTTAAACTCAAACCCTCTATATCTTATAGGAACTTCAATTATTTCGAGAAAAGATTCCAGTTCTTCCTGACTAAAATCCACCAAGCTTTTTGACATCTAAATTTTAAATCTGTATTATTTTTAAGAATTATTGCGCTTAAATGATAGTTGCCTTGATTATAACAACTTCTTCTAGAGGTCTATCATTTGCATCTGTTTGCACCTTTGCAATTTCATCTATAACATCCATTCCTTCAACTACCATTCCGAATGCAGGGTGTTTTGTATCTAAGAAATTATTATCTACAAGATTTATGAAGAATTGGCTTGAACCTGTATTTGGGCCTGCATTTGCCATAGAAATTGTTCCTCTATTATTTTTGTTTCCACCAGCATGAGTGAATTCATCTTGAATATTTGGTATTGAAGGGTCTCCATAACCTGTTCCAGTCGGATCTCCTCCTTGAATCATGAATCCCTCAATTATTCTATGGAAAATAACTCCATCATAGGTTCCAGATTTAACTAAGCTTTCAAAATTTTCTGTAGTTATAGGCATATCTTTGTAAAGATTTATTACAATGTCTCCGTGGTTTGTTTCGAGTTTTACTTTGGTCATTTTTTGTTTTGTTAGCGAGGATGTTACAATAACTCCTCCAATTATAATTAAGACTATTAAAATTGGAATTATAAACTTTTTGAATTTACTCTTTTTCATAAATTGCATAGTTAAAAAGAGTTTTTAAGATTTATTCTTCTAATTTAAGACAAAATCTTTTTTTATTTTT
>JAGQJT010000005.1:31353-53185 GCA_020430505.1 Nanobdellota archaeon
AGAATCTTCTAAATCAAATAAAATTCTTTCTACTTTACTTAGATTTACTCTAGAATCTGTAGGTTCAAAACAAAAACGCTTGCCTTTTTCTTTTTGAAAAGTTATTTTAACTGTTTGGGAATCTCCTTGGATTAAATCATATTGAACTGTTTTCTTTATTGAACTTAAACGTGAGAAATGCGCAAACATTCCGGATGTTTCTCCATAAAAATAATCTGAAAATTCTTGATAAGATTGCATTAATTCCTTTAGTTCTTCTGGTCCGCTTGAAACATAATTTGTATTTTCTCCCATTCCTTTTCAAGTGGGTCTTTCTTTATAAAAATTATTCTCTTCTAAAATATATTTTTTGAGAATTAAATTGCGCCTTCGTCGTCTAGAGTTGTTTGTTCTTTTGGAGCTTCAGAACCTTCTGCAGATTTCAAATCATCTAAAGAAATTGAATTTATCATTTCTCTAAACTTTAGGAAATCTGTTCCAAGAATTCTTACTCCGGCTTTTGTGAATCCAGTGTAACGATCAGAAGTTACGAACTCTCTTATTGTCACACCTGGCCTTCCGCCAAAGTCATCAACTCTGATAACAACTTCAGTTGTATCATTTTTGGTTATTTTACCAATGTCTTTTTCCATTTAGGTTAAAATAAGAGTTGTTTTATAAATTTTTAGGTAGATTTGTATACTTAAATCCTTTTATGGGTTCCCCTTTTGTTAATTTGTATAGGGGATCTTTTTCATCTAATTCAATTGGGCCAAATCCATTTAATTCATCAGAAATATCTTTTCTTTGTTTTTCTTTCATTGAATCTTCAAGAAGTGTTATACAATCTGGAACAGCTCCATCACAGATTTTATCTATTCCAAGGGATTTTTCACACTCTATTTTGAAGTAAGGGCACTCTTTTGGCATTGAAATTAGAAGTACCTTGAAGTTATAAGGATTGTTGTTTTTAATCAGCTAAAAGACTTGGGTGGTAATTAATCCAAGATTCAAATATCTTTAAAAGATTTAATTGATCCGTTGAATTATCTATATTGTGAGAATAAAATTGCAGAGGTTCTTTTTTATTTTGGTCCAATTTTTTTCTTTCTGAATTATCTAAATTTAACCACCTTCCGTTCATTCCAAGATTTATTGATTCTAATAAAGAAGTGTTTTCATGAAATTGAAGAGGAAGTTGGAAGCCATATATCTCACCTATTGCTTTATTGAATCTAAATTGCTTACTTTCAAGAATTTTGTTTTGCATCATTTTGTTTGCAAATTCCCAATCTAAATAAATGGAAAAATCATATGGATTTGTGGCATTTTTAGAGGGTTTTAATCCATAAGGTTGCCAAAGAATTTTATCAATCATCTAGTTACTTAACTTAATTTGTTTTTAAGAATTATTGTGTTTAATCCTTCATCTCAATCTTAATGTTGACAGATTTTGGAACTCTCATCCTCATAATGTGATGAAGAACTTTTTCATTTGCTGGAAGATCAATCAATCTTTTATGAATTCTCATCTCGAATCTGTCAAAAGTAGCTGTTCCGTCTCCACAGGGGGATTTTCTTGTAGTCACCTTTAGCTTTTTTGTTGGTAAAGGCACTGGCCCGGAAATTGCAATTCCGGATTTTTTAGCCAAGTCTTTTATGGAATTACAAATATCATTAAGCATATTTATGTCTATTGAATCTAGTTTTATTCTTACTTTTGGCATAGTGAATTATGATTTCATTCGTTTAAAAAGCTTTTTATAGTAAATTTATTTATTATTTCAGAGGTGAATAATGGATCAAGTTTTTATACAACTATCAATAATCTTATTAGTTGCATTTGTTGTATCTTATATTGTTAGAGCTTTGAATCAGCCTATAATAATTGGATATATAATCGCTGGAATAATCATCAGTCCTTTTTTGATTAAAATTGGAGCTTCAATAGAATTTGTTGAAATTTTCTCGCAGTTTGGAATTGCATTTCTTCTATTTATAGTAGGATTACATTTAAATCCTAAGGTCATAAAAGAAATTGGTATAGCTTCTTTAGTTGTCGGTTTGGGGCAGATAATTCTTACTTTTGGAGTTTCATTTTTAGTTGCTTTTAAATTATTAGACTTTGCTTTAATTCCTTCTTTATATGTGGGAATTGCTCTGGCTTTCAGCAGTACAATTATTGTTATGAAATTATTGTCAGATAAATCTCAGTTGGATTCTTTGTTTGGAAAAATTTCTATTGGAGTTTTGATAATTCAAGACTTGGTTGCAATTGCTGTATTAATGTTTGTATCTTCTATGACTGATGGAAGTCAAATGCTTTCCTTAGGTTTAAATGGTATTTTGATAGGCGTTGGTATGATTGTTTTATTGATTTTATTTGGGTATTTTGTATTGCCTAGGATCACAAAAACAGTTGCTAAATCTCAAGAACTATTATTCTTATTTTCTATCTGTTGGTGTTTTGTTGTTGCAGCTTTATTTAGTTATTTAGGGTTTTCTATGGAAATTGGAGCTTTATTAGCAGGTGTAATCTTGAGTGTTTCACCTTATTCTACTGAGATAAGTTCTAAAATAAGGCCTCTAAGAGATTTCTTTTTGATAATTTTTTTCATAATCTTGGGGCTGAGAATTCAAATTTCAGATGTAGGATCTATAATCTTAAATGCATTAATTTTTTCTGGAATCGCCCTTCTAATAAAACCTCTTATACTTATGATTTTAATGAAAGGTTTTGGATACACTAAAAGGACAAATTTCCTAACTGGAATTACTCTTGCCCAAATCTCCGAATTTTCATTAATTGTTCTAGCTTTGGGAGTTGGAGTTAGTCATATCTCTCCTAGCCTTGTTAATACAATGACACTAACGCTAGTCATCACAATTTTATTGTCTACTTATATGGTTATTTATTCTGAAAGTTTTTATAAGAAAAGTTCTCGTTTCTTGTCAATTTTTGAATTGAAAAAGATAAGAAATAGTAGAAAGGAAAGAAAAAATCCTAAGAGCTATGACGCAATATTATTCGGATATAATAGGATTGGGTTTAGTATTTTAAATTCTTTCAAGAAGATAAAGAAGAGATATCTTGTAGTGGATTTTAATCCAGATACAATAAAGAATTTGAAAAAATTTAGAATTCCTGCTCTTTATGGGGATGCTTTTGATTTAGAGTTGCTTGAAGATTTGCCTTTAGATAAAGTTAAGATAGTTGTTTCTACAATTCCTGATTTAGAGACAAATAAGTTACTTATACAGGCTATAAGGGAAGTAAATGGGGATGCAATTATCGTCTTAAGAGCCCACAGTATTGAAGATGCTCAATTATTGTATCACGCAGGAGCGAGCTATATTTTGACCCCTCATTTTTTAGGAGGAGAGTATATTGCTAAACTCATAAAGGAGGCAAAATTAGATTCAAAAGAATATGATGCGGAGAGAAGAAAACATATAAAGATGTTAGATAAATTTAATGAAAAAGGTCATAAACATCCTGATGTCGAAAGAAATTAATCAAATATGGACAGCTCCAAAATCTCTTCTTGCAAAGATTAAATCAATAAACTTCTCTTCATTTTGAATATTTACCCTAGCTTCTAATCTTCTTGTTGCAATAGGGTTTTTAGAATCTCCAAATCTCCAAGCATTTATTTTAAATTTTAGTTTTAAAGAATCTTCTGATTGCTCTCTTGAGAAATATATCTCTTTATTGGGGATTGTTTTTGGAGAGAAATATTTTTTGATGAAATTTACTAAATTTTGATGGCTTAAACCTTTTTTTCTTGCACTAGTTAAATTATACATATTTTCATTATATTTTATATCAAAAGTGTAGTTTTGAAAAGGTTCTAAACAGATACCCAGTTCTTTGAAATTATCTATTCTAAAATTGTTTATATCTTTTCCCATGAATAATCCTAAATTTTTAAGTTTATAAGGATTATTGTGATTAAAATTAATTCAAAATGCTCTTAGCTTCTAAAGAATTATATTTATCTTTTTTTAGTGTAACTTTTATCTTTCTTTCTTTCTTTCTTGAATTATACTTCTCATGATATTTCAATTTTTCAATCCCTCCAGGAAACTTTTTTTCTATTATTTCACTTAGGCATTGGCCATAATCAGTTATTTTTGATTTTTTTCCATTAATTGTAAGATTCCCTTCATATTTTTGTGTGAGTCTAAATCTTAACATACTTAAAGCTTCTTCACCGTAAAAAATTCCCGGTTTTTTTGCAATTTCTGATTTCATGCTTATTCCTAAAACTCATGGTTTATAAATTTTTGTGTAAATCTATTTCTTAACTAAATTACACATAAGAATTATCTCCATGTTCACTACTAATCCTGTTGAATGTTTTTATCATTTAATCTCTTTTAGGATCTTCTGAGATTGCTTCAATTTCAAGAGTTCTAGTTCCTTTTCTTTTTCCTTTTTTATCTTTGCCTATCCAAACTTGTACATAGGCATCCTCAAGACCTGCTCCATTTGCAGAGATATTCACTTCGTAATTATCTTTATGGAATGTTTTATAAGAAAAATATTTTTGTATGAACCCAATTAAACCCTTTTTTGATAATTCTCCTTTGGCAGTTGTAGTGTGATACATATTTTCTACATATTTTATTTTGAATTTATTGTTGTTAGAGGTTTCTTCTAATGTTTTTTGCAAATCTCCGAATGGGTGCTCTTTTTTCATAAAAATTTTATCATCTTCAGGTTTATAATTATTTTTGTCTTCCAAAATATCTATTCCTCTTTTACTTCATCGCCTTCTTCCACTCCAGAAGAAATCAAGAATATGTCTGTTAATCTTAAAATTGCTTCTAATGCGATTATGAATAAAAAGTAAATTGAAATTTTCCCAAATAGTGAGGGAATATCTGAAAAGCTCGATATAACTCCTCCCACATTTAGTGAACCTTCAACCAATGCTACTCCTAATAGTGTCAATGGAAGTAATTTTGCTAAATCTCTTGAAAGATTTTCTCTATAATATGCAGTTGCTCTTATTGACGCAACTATTATTGCAGCTACCAAAAGAATTTTGTCCAAGGAGATTCCTTCTGTTAAACTAAGCAAAATGAAGGTAAATATTCCATAATAGAAGAAAATTAATATTGGAGATACAATTATGTTTTTTATGAAATACAAAAATCCTGCTATTAATTTATTTAAGAATGGCCAGTTTGGCCTCTTGAATTTTTCATAGTCTAAAGGGAAAATATCCCTTCTTGCCATAAACCGATAAACAAACCAAATAATCATAGAGTAAATCACGACTGTTAAAACCATAAGAAAGAGATTAAGAAAATTTTGCGTCCAAAGTGGAAGTGTCTCTAAGAACTGTTGATAAGCTAAAGCTAAATCATTAAACACCTCAATTGCCATGATTATAAATGGAAATTGTTACTTTTAAATTTTCCCAAAATTTATATACTAAATCTATTTTTAATAAGAATGATAGATATTAATCTTATAAGAGATAATCCGGGACTTGTTAAGGACAATATTAAAAAGAAGTTTCAAGAAGAGAAAGTAATCTTGGTTGATGAAGTTAAGAAATTGGATGAAAAATGGCGAAAATTGAAATATGATGAAGATTCTTTGCGTTCAGAGAGAAATAAAATTTCTAAAAAAATTGCTGATTTAAAAAAAGCTGGAAAGAAAGCAGATAAAGAGCTTAAAGAAGCCAAGGAAATTCCTGAAAAGATTGCAAAATCCGAAGAGAAAAGGAAGAAATTGGAGAAAGATATTGATTATTTGATGAGACAAATTCCAAATATAATGCATGAAAGTGTTCCTAAAGGAAAAGATGAAACTGAGAACGTTGAAGTTAGGCAAATTGGAAATTCTAAAGTTCCGAGGCATAAAATAATCCATCATGCTGAACTTGCAGAAAAGTTTGGGTTGGTTGATTTTGATTCTGCCCGTGAAGTTTCAGGACATGGCTTTTATTATCTTGAAGGAGATTTGGCCCTTTTACATTCAGCAATTTTGAACTTTGCTAGAGATTACATGGTTAAGAATGGTTTTACTTATGTTATTCCTCCATTTATGATTCGTGAGAAGGCTGTTGATGGAGTGATGAGTTTTGAGGAGAAGGATGTTATGATGTATAAAATGGATAAGGAAGATTTGTATTTAATTGGAACTTCAGAACATTCGGTTATTGCCAAGTATGTTGATAAAAAGATCCCTGGAAATAAGTTGCCTTTGCAGTTGACTAGTTATTCTCCTTGTTTTAGGAAAGAAGTTGGTGCGCATGGTCTTGAGGAGAAAGGGCTTTATAGAGTTCACCAATTTGAAAAGCAAGAGATGGTTGTTATTTGTGAACCTCAAGATTCTTATAAGTGGTATGATATCATGTTGAATTTAACTATTGGTTTTTTCAAAGAGTTGGGAATTCCTGTTAGGATTTTAGAATGTTGCTCAGGGGATTTGGCTGATTTAAAGGCTAAATCTGCTGATGTTGAGGCTTGGAGTCCTAGGCAAAAGAAGTATTTTGAAGTTGGAAGTTGTTCAAATTTAACTGATGCGCAGGCGAGAAGATTAAATATAAGGATTGATAATAAAGGAAAATTATATTATGCTCATACTTTGAATAACACTGTTGTTGCTTCACCGAGAGTTTTGATTTCAATTCTTGAGAATTTTCAAAAACCTGATGGAACAATTGATATTCCAAAAGCATTGTGGCCTTATATGGCTGGTAGAAAGAAAATTGTTATGAAATAAAATGAACTATGCTAAAGAAATTATAGAAACCTGTACTTTTGTTGCAAAGAATTCTCAAAATATTAAAATAGATTATGATAAAATTAATGAATTTGTGAATTATTTTAACCATTCTTATATAAAACATTGGATTGATGAATCTCCATTTAATCTCAAAAAATTAAATCCAAGAGATAGATTGCATTTTTTACTTGTCTTTAACTCAATTAGTTTTTCCTATTGGGGAGACCCAAAATGGAAGATAATTTATCATTCTGAAGAAGTTGACGGAGCATATGGAATGATAAGTGCTATTGCTAGGGCAATAGAAAATAAAATCCCAATTTTAGATGCTAGATTTTTATCGGAAATGGATGAAAAAGTGTTTAGCAATATTTTGGAAGGGAATATCCAAATTCCTCTATTTGAAGAAAGACTAAATATCTTGAGAGATGTTGGAACAACACTCTTAAAAAAGTTTGATGGGGAGTTTACTAATGTTTTGAAAAAAGCTAATGGAGATTCACGGAAATTACTGGGTTTGATAGTGGAAAATTTTCCTTCCTTTGAAGATTCATCCATTTATAATGGAAGAAGAGTTTATTTTTACAAGCGCGCTCAACTTTTGGTTGCAGATATTTTCCAAGCCTTTAAAAAACATGAATTTGGTAAATTAACAAATGTGGATAAATTGACTGCATGCGCAGATTATAAACTTCCTTTTGTTTTAAGAAGATTGGGCATTTTTTCCTATTCTAACTATCTTGCAGATAAAATTGATAATCAAATTCAAATAGATAAGGATAGTGAAGAAGAATTAGAATTGAGATCAAACACAATTTTTGTTGTTGAAATGATCAAGCAAAAATTGAAAAATAAAATTAAAAAGGTAGATTCAATTCATGTAAATGATCATATCTGGTTTTTAGGTCAAAATAAATTGAAAAATGATAAACCTTATCACTTAACTAGGACTACTTCTTATTAAAAACATAAATAAAAAACATTATAAACAATAATTTCTTAATTCTAATATGGCTAAGAAGAGGCGTAGGAGTTCTGGGAATAAAGTTAATGCTGTTAATTTTGGTTATGCTGGGGGAATCTTTTTTGGAGCAGTGATTCTTCTTATGACTCTTGCTGGAATTATCTTTAGATTGTTTCCAGAGACATTAAGTTTGGTTGCTGATTGGTATGGTTGGCTTGGTTATGATGTTACAATCTTTGGTGCAATCTTGGGGGCAATTTATGGTTTTATAGATGGTTTTGTTTTCCTTTGGATTGTGGCAAAGCTTTACAATAGAATGGCTTAGAAAAAGTTTGTTTCTTTTTTCATATAATGCATGAAATTTGCATAATAGTCCCAGAGGTTTAGTTGTTTTAGTTGATATATCTCTTTTTTTTGAGAATTTTCTTCTAAGAAAAATTCATTCATTCTGGAATCTTTATTTGGGAAAGTTCTCACAATATCTTTCAATGCAAGTTTTCTTTGATGTACCTTTTTTCTTAATTCTTTAAGGGTTTTTCCATTTTCAATTTGTTCTCTTTTTTCTAGATCAAAAAAACCATAGAAAGATTCTCCTGAATTAAATTTTTGAATTTTTAAGGGAATATATTTTGGCATAGATTTTAATCTTTTTTCTAGATTATAAAGATTATTGCATTTCTATAAATATTGGAGATAGCAAGTTTTAAAAACAAAAATGTACAAATTTAATTACGAGCGATGCCTCTGTAGTATATCGGCTAGTACGCAACCCTGTCGCGGTTGAGGGCCGGGTTCGACTCCCGGCAGGGGCGTTCACCCAATGAGGCACTTTTCATGGGCGTCTTTTTATAAATTAAGTAAATTTATCTATTTTCTAGTCACCTTTTTGTGGTCGACAATTTTTATAAAGAGTTTCCATCGCACACAACCAATGGGAAATCATGTTGTAAATTTGTCCAAATTATATTTAATTAAATTAATCTTGAGGGGTTTATGAGAGTAGATCCTTACAAACATAAGGAGAAGTTTTTATCTTGGAAGAATAGAATTGGTGGAAAAATCCCGGAAATCTCTAATAAAAATTCAAAGATTATTCTAGAATATATCTATGATATGGAACATGGGTTAAATGTTTCTGGAACTAATAAGAAAGGTTCAAGAAGTTATAATAGATTAAATAATTTAAGACAAAGAATGGTTTTTATGACAAAACTACTTGAGAAAGGCTATAATGCTTATGATTTATCAAAAATGGAGGAAAGGCAAATTCACGCTTTTTTTACAGATATGAGAAACGGCATTATTAAAAGATTGGATGGAAAGACCTATGAAGATCCAGCAAATTTTGTGAAAATTTTTAAGGCTTTTTGGCATTGGTGGCAAAAAGTTAACAGAAAAAGAGGAGTAGAGATCTATGATATTACTATGGATTTGGATACTAGTAAAGAAAAACCTAAATGGGTTTATCTAACAGAAGAAGAAATTCTAAGGCTTTGTGATAATGCTCTACATCGTTACAAAGTACTAATTATGTTTTTGTTTGATACTGGGATAAGGGCTCCAGGAGAATTAATTAACATAAAAGTTTCAGATTTTTACAATGATTTTAAAGAATTAAATATAAGAGATGAAATAAGTAAAACCTTTGGAAGAAGAATAAAATTGATGCTTTGTTCAGATTTAATAAAGAGATTTGTAAATGAAAAAAACTTATCAGAAGAAGATTATGTTTTTCCAATTGATTATAAAAATGCAAATAAGTATTTGAAGAGACTTGGAAAGAGAGTTTTAGGAGATGTGAAAAGTCCTGCAGGACAAAAATATTCACAAATTACTTTATATGATTTCAGACATTGTTCTTGTTGCTATTGGATGCCAAGGTATAAATCTGAATCAGCTTTGAAATATCGTTTTGGCTGGAAAAAATCAGATAAAATTCATTATTATTCTGAACTTTTGGGGATGAGAGATACAATTACTGAAGAAGATCTTTTGATGGATGTAACAAAAACCGAAATTGAAAATAGATTGCATAAATCCGAAAATGAAAAAGAGGTTCTAAAGGAAAGACTAGAAATTTTGGAAAATCAAATGAAAGTTATGGCCAAAGCAGTTCAAGAAGCTATTTCAAATGGAAAGGAAATTTTGTTTGTTAAAAAATAAATAAAATAAAATAAATTTTAGATTGATTTATTCTCTTTCCTCTAAACCATCTTCAAAACCATCTTCGTAAACTCTATTTAAAACAGTATTAACTTCTTCGTCGGTTTTGGAATCTTTTATTGCATTTCTGTGTTTTTCAAGATATTTATCTACCATTTTATCCTCCTTTTTTATTTATTTTGCACCACTTTTTATCTAACTCAATCCCTATCCATTTTCTATTTAGGTTGTTAGAAGCTTTACAAGTTGAACCAGATCCACAAAAAGGATCTAAAATTAAATCTCCCTCTTTTGAGCTATGTTTAATAATTTTCTCTAAAAGATCTACAGGTTTTTCATGAGGATGATTTGTTTTATTGTGATTTATGTGGCTACAACTCTGAACATCCGAAAAGTCTGTTAAAGTATATTTTGGGTTCCCTTTTTCAAGGACTAATATTAATTCATATTGATGTCTAAAAGCCCAACCTAATCCAAAATTATGCTTTTTCCAAACAATTAGATGTCTAATCTTTAATTTAGTATATCTTAAAATAAATTCTGTAAGAAAAGGATAGTGCTTCCAGTTTGTGAAAATATATAATGAACTATTTCTTTTCAATAATCTATACATTTCTATTAGTGCTAAACAATTTATTAAAGGAGTTTCATTATTTTTTATCTTTTTATTATTCCAACCATAACCAATATTATCTCCATAGGGAGGATCTGTTATTATTAAATCAATAGAATTGCTTGGAAAGTTTTTCATAACTTCAATGCAGTCTCCTTGAATTATTCTATTTTTTATCATCTTTTAATTTGTCAATTTTTTCTTCTATTCTATCTAATTGAAGGTTTTCTTGTAATTTTAATCTACAAAATTCAGAAACTGTCAGCAATTTTTCACTTGCTTTTTTCTTAAGATTTTCTAAGAATTCAGTACTTACAACTATGTGTAGATGTGCATTCTTGGGCATTTTTTCTCTCCATTTTTATCTTTATTAAGATTTGTTTAAGCTCCTCTAATTGTTCAATTATTTTTTCTCCAAAATCTTTTGTCAATTCTTGTTCCATAAAGAAGTTACCCGAACTAATTTTATAAAAAATCAGATAAAAAAAGGTTCTTTTTAAGATTATTTTTTATTAACCAAAATTTCTCCGATTTAATTTATAATCGAAGCATTTTGAAAAAATATGAAAAATAAATGCAAAATATGTGGAACTTTTGTTGAAGAGGAGAACTTTTGTGGAACTTGTTTATTGGTTTTAAAGAAAAAATATCCTAATAAAAAAGAGTTTGAAAAAATTTTACAATGGCACCTAAACCATACCCAACTAAACAAAAATTGCTAAGGCTCTTTCCAGTGGTGATTTTACTGGCACTTGTATTTATACAAATTGGAATGGTTGCAGCTGCAGATCAAGAAGATTTTGAAGAAATCCTCTCCCCTCTGACAACCATTTATAATTTGATAAAATATGCAGCAACTGTTATTGCGGGATTAGTTATGCTTTTTGCAGGTGTAACTTATATCTCCAGCGGATCAGATCCTGGAAAGCGTGAGAAAGCCAAGAATATGGTCATGTACGTTGTAATTGGATTGATTGTAATCTGGGCTGCACCTTTAGTGGTAAACTTGATTTTAGGAGATTAGCATGAAACTTTTAATTGTTTTTATTTTTGCAGTTGCTTTACCTTTAGCAACTGCCTTTAATTGTACTTCTTTAAATGGGGAAAATTATGAGATGTGCAATTATATTGAAAATACAAATTGGCCCCAAGATCAAAAAGATATTGTTATTGAGGAAATAATTGGATCTTCTATGAATGGGGATTTTGAATCTGAATTGGATCAGGAATTAGTCGATCCAATAGAATTAAATGAACTTGAAGAAAATAGCTTAAAGATTGAGGAAGAAAATAAAAAATTCTTACTTGATATTTCTTCCCTATCTATTTTTGGATATTTTTCTTTTCTATTTCTTAGAAGATATTTTCTCCTAAAACTAATATGAGTTGTGGAATTACAAATTTAGGTTCTTGTCTTGTTGAGAAATTCTTTGAGTTTTTTCTTCATTTATTAAACACACCAATAGGTTCTCTACTAAAATTAATAAGTAATTTAATGATTGAGCCAGTAAATATTCAAATTTTTTCTAGCACTTGGTCAATTATTCTTTATATTCTTTCTTTGTTTTATGGTATTCTTCTTTTAATCACAGGTTTCAGATTCATTTTGTCTGGAGATTCACCAGAAAAAAGAGAAAAAGCAAAGAAAAGCCTAATGAATATTCTGATAATGATGGTTTTAGTTCAAATCAGTTTTTTTCTTTATTCGTTAATTTTAGATGTTGTTTCTGCATTAACTTCTGTTATTTACAATTCAATTCCTCCAGATTTTTTTCTTATAACTTTTGAATCTTCTGGAGGGGGAATTGGCTTAAATATAGCAATGGTTTTGCCTTATCTTTCCATTTTATTATTAACAGTGATTTTTTTGGCCTTAAGATATATTTGTGTGGGAATTGGAGTAATCTTTTTTGCTTTGGGAATCTTCTTCTATTTTATTGAACCTTTAGAATCTTACGGAAAATTAATTTTAAATTATTTAGGAGTTTTAATTTCATTGCCTTTCTTTTATTCAATAATTCTTCTGACATCTTCTAAATTTTTAGAATTAGATATCTTTTCTGAAATGAAGATTTTAGTCATGATTGGAGGTTTTAGCTTGATAATTTTCTTAACCTTATTCTTAATCACATTTGTGATAATTAAAGCTGCTACTGCTGTTGCAAAACCGATAAAACAGGTTACTAGCCTCATAAAATAAAATGTATGAAATCCCTCATCAACTAGAATATAAAGAAAAAATTATATTTGGATTGACCTTTCCACAGCTAGCTTATGCTTTTGCCTTTTTTCCAATAGTTTTTCTTTTATTCTTTAAATTGAATGCAAGTTTGCCTGTTAGAGTGTTTTTGGCTTTGATTCCTTTTCTTTTAGCAGTTGGCTTTATGTTTTTTGATTTACTTTCTAAATCTAAGGATTGGTATACTTGGTTTAAAACTAGAAAGATAAAAGGAAAAGATTTCCAAATTGGAGAGATAAAAGATAATTTAATTCATTTTGATAAAAAAAGAATTGCTGTTTTAGAAGTGGATTCAATTAATTTTTCCATAAAACCAAAAAAAGAACAAGAAACAATAATGTTGACATTTCAGAAACTTCTAAATTCTATAGATTTTCCAATTCAAATCCTAATGACTACTGAGAAATTAGATTTGAAAAAATATTTGAGTTTTATTAGAGAAAAATCCTCGAAACACAAGGATATATTTGAATCTTATAAAAAGCATCTTGAAGATTTAATTGAAAATAATAGTGCGATGAATAGAAACTTTTACTTAGTTATATCAGAAACATCAAACATTGATATTCAAGTAAGACTTTGTGAAGAAAGACTTCATAGCTTAAACCTAAAAACTTATAGATTAAATGATTTTCAATTAAGAAAAATCTTTTATAGGATCTTTAGCAAGAACTTAACAATTGATGAAATAAATAATTATCCAGATTATTTAGAATTTGAAGAAAAATTTCATAAAATAATATATGCTCATGGATATCCAAGATCTGTAGAAAAAGGATTTTTAGATAGATTAATAAGTTGCTCTGGAAACTTTGATTTTTCTTTACATATAAATCCTCAACCTTTAGAAAAAACTCTTGTATTATTAAATAGGGAATTGCAAAAACAAAGAGCTGATTTATATGCTGCAAAACTAAAAAATCAATTTAATCCTAGTTTGGAAATAAAATATAATGATACCATGAAAGTTTTAGAGGCTTTGCAAAAGGGAGATGAAAAACTATTTGATTTGGGACTTTATATAAATTGTAGGGCAGATTCTTTAGAAGAATTAAAATTGTTAGTTAGAAAAATTGAATCTGAGTTGAATTCCATTTTGATTCTTCCAAAAACTCCAGATTTTAATATGATTAAAGGGTTGAAATCTTGTTTGCCTTTGGCTAAAGATTTTCTAAGAAAAAATAGGAATATTACTACTTCTGCTTTGTCAGCTTTTTTCCCTTTTACTTCTTCCTTTTTTAAATTTGATGAATCTGGAATTTGGTTTGGGTTAAATAAAAATAAAATTCCCCTAATTAGAGATATCTTCAAATTATCTAATTCAAATGGAATGTGTTTGGCTAGTTCTGGAGCTGGAAAAAGTTATATGACAAAATTATTTATAACTAGGCATTTATTGAACGATACAAAAGTCATGGTTATTGATCCTCAAGGTGAATATAAATCATTAGTTAAAAAATTTGAAGGTCAAAGAATTGATTTGAGTAGAACTTCTGAAACCATAATTAATCCTCTTGATTTAATGGGGCATGATTATTCTGAAAAAAGATTGTCTTTAATGGATTTGATGCCTGTAATGTTGGGTTCTTTAACAGAACCTCAAAAATCTTTTATTGATCAAGCTTTAACAGAAGCTTATGAAAGAAAAGGAATCTACATGAATGATTCCTTAAGTTGGTCTAACGAACCGCCTATTTTAGGGGATGTGTTAAAGGTTTTAGAAAGAATGGAGAAAAAGGCTATTAATATTGAAAAAATAACGCTACGTAGCCTAATTAACCGTTTAAAGCTATATGTTGAAGGAGTCTTTTACTTTTTAAACCGCCATACAAATATAAACTTTAACAAGGATTTTGTTTGCTTTGATATAGGAAATATGCCTAAACAAGTAAAACCTACTGTAATGTTCTTAGTTTTGGATTATGTTTATATGAAAATGAAAAAAGATTTGAGTAGGAAATTATTGGTTGTTGATGAAGCATGGTCTTTACTTTCTAGAGCTGAAGAGGCATCATATATCTTTGAAATTGTTAAAACTTGTAGAAAATTTAATCTAGGCTTATTTTTGATAAATCAAGAGGTTGAAGGAATGTTGAATTCTGAAGCTGGAAGATCTGCTTTGGCTAATTCTTCTTATACAATTTTATTGAAACAAAAGCCAGCAGTTATTGACAGTGTTCAAAGAGTGTTTCATTTGAGTAATGTTGAAAGGATTGCTTTAGTCACTGCAGGTGTTGGAGAAGGAATTTTAATGATTGAAGATGAACATTCTGAATTAAAAATAGTTGCTTCAAAAGAAGAGCATAAACATATTACAACAAATGCTGATGAATTAAATATTTCAGATAAAGTTTATATTGAGAAAAATTCAAAAAAAATTAATATAAAAGTTGATGAGACTCATAGAGTTCATTTGTCTAATAAATTAAAGAAAACTGAAAAAGAATATTTATCTAAAAAAGGATTCAAAGAAGTTTATTTCAAAAGTCTTTCTAAATCTAAAAAAGAAAAATATTTTGTCAAACCCAGATTTAATGAAACTCCAAAACATCTTTTAGTAATTTGGAATATCAAAAATTATCTTGAAAATAAAGGAATTAAAGTTGATCTCTATATAACTAAAAAACCGGATATTGTTTTTAAGCTTGATAATAAAAAATATGCGATTGAAGTTGAGACTGGTGCGGGCTTATCTAAAATATCTAGAATGAAAGAAAAATTAAAAGTTCTTGAGGAATATGATTTTTGGTTTTTTGTTGTAACAGATAGAAATAAGGTTAAATCTTATAAGAAAATTGGAGAGTCAGTAGATTTAAGAGGATTAAAATATAAATTAGACAGATTGCCGAGGATAAAATAAAAAAGAGTCAGTCGGCATAATAGATATCTTTTTCTTAAATTAATTTTTTCTGGATTTCATTCATAAAAGTTCTTTTGGGTTTTGGAATGGTTTCTTTAAAAAATTTTTCTATATCTTTGAATAATTTTATTCTAAGATTATATGTATTCCCCCACATAATATAAGCAAACCATCCCTCAACTTTCAAGATAAATTCCTCTTTACTAATTTCCCCCTGTTTGTATAAATTCTTCATCTTTTTCAACCTTATTTTAAACCCTTTGAAATTTCTCTTTCTTATTCTTTTATAATAATAAAAGTTTTTGAATCCAAGAAAATCCACTCCTCTATAAAGAGGATAAATTTTTGATTTATCTTTATGTAGGCATAATCTAAGAGTTTTAAGATATTTTTCAATAGACTCTTTACAC
The DNA here is from genome assembly GCA_020430505.1 of Nanobdellota archaeon. GTDB lineage: Archaea > Nanobdellota > Nanobdellia > Pacearchaeales > GW2011-AR1 > EX4484-71. Next base: position 47,327 of record JAGQJT010000005.1, read on the forward strand.
TTTTCAAGAACTTTTTTATCACTATGCAAGATCAAAAAATCATCCACATATCTGAGATAATACTTCATTTTTAATTTTCTTTTAACAAATTGGTCTAAATCATTCATATAAATGTTCGCAAAAAATTGAGAAGTCATGTTTCCAAGAGGCATCCCTTTTTTCTTGTTTTCAAAGTTTTTTAAAATTTTGATAATTAACCAAATAAACTTTTTATCCTTAATTTTCCTGCTCAAAATTTCTATCATCTTCTTTTGATCAATAGAATCAAAAAATTTAGTGATATCTGCTTTGAAAACATATCCCTTTATCATGTTGTTTGTAATTGGGTTTTTTACAAGTTTTCCATTTGAACTCACTTTTCTTTGAAATTTTGAAAGTCTTTGAAGAGCAAGAATGGTTCCTTTGTTTAACCTATTTGCATAGCTATCCTTTATAAACATAGGTTCATAGATAGGTTCAAGAATATTTACAATTGCATGATGAACAATTCTGTCTTTGAATGTAGATTTTCTAATTAGTCTAGTTTTTGGATCTCTTATAGTGAATTTTTTTAATGTTGAAGGTTTGTAATTTTCGTTTTTTAATTCTTTTTGTAGCTCAATTAGATTTTTATTAAGTTCTCTTTTGAATTCAATTACATAGAATTTTTTGTTTTTTCTCTTACTAGCTTTTTTGAAGGCTAATTCTAGATTTTTATAAGAACATAATTTTGGATAAATATTTTTGTACGTTTTCATTTGAATATAAATGTCCTATCTATTGAACTATTCGGCCCTCAGAGTTCGAATTAGCCAAGTTCCTGTTCCTAGCGTTCAAGTTCGAATCCCTGTTACGGTAAAGCAAACGAACAAACTAGCTTATCAATAAGTTTTTCTTCACCACATTCATAACATTCGCAAAAGGGTTTCCCACGCGCCTTTTATAGCTACTAATTATTCCTATTGAATTTTATAGCAAGGTTTTTTGCATTATTGATAAGCGTGTAGTCCAAGACACAATTATTCATCAAACGCATTCTAGGGAATGATTCTCCAAAAAGTGGATAGGACATTAAAAGATAAAATTTAAAGAATATAAATTTGTGTATTCTTTACTTAACATCTTAAATTTAAAAATATTATCACTTTATAGTTACAATATAATAGAAAGATTTATAAAGGTTAAAAATTAATAATTATTATTAAAAAATGGTAACAAATAATAAACAAAGGTTGAGTGTAAGCGTTTCAAATGAAACTGTTGAATTAATAGATGAATCTCTAAAAATTCATAAATTTAGAAATAAATCTCATGCTATTGAATTTAGCATAAATAAAATTTTAAAGGATATTCTAAATCTTAAAGAGGATAAAAAATGAAAATTGAAAGAGATTCAAAAAAGATGAGAAAAGACTTTGTAGATACTTTATATAATACTCTAGAGGGGGTTGTTTCACCCACTCCTTACTTAGAAGTTACTGAAGGGGAAAATGTTGATGTTAAGTTTTTGAATGGTAGAGGGAAATTGCCTTCTCCAAATTCGACAGAAGTGACAGTTTTAGACATTGATGCAGCATCAATGTTTTTTGATGATTTTCATATCCTTTATGAGGGTGTTACAGGCGTAGGAAAAACTTATACAAGTGATGCTTTGTATAATGCAGTTTTTGGTCCTGATGGCCATTATACTTTGAGATTAAGTGGAGGGGTTTTAGGAAGTTCTGCATTAGAACCTTTTACAACAACTACTTTAGAAAATGGGATTCCCAAAACAAAGATGGATCATGAAAAATGTCAAAAATATGGGGCATTGTTTATTGATGAGATTAATCGTGGAGATAGTCAAGAAGTTTTCCAAGTGGTAGACGGAAAAATACATGTTAATGGAGATACAGGATATTTAAGAATTCCAATTCCAGGGAAAGAAAATGAATATAAGAAATTATCTATCATTGCAGCAATGAATCCTCCTGATGCAGAACATAATGCTGCACTAGACTTAGATATTGCAGGAGAAAATAGATTCTTAAAATTTAAGTTTCCAAATGGAGTGGCGGAAGCAGGTTCAAGTCAATTAGAAAAAAAACTTGCTGGAGATTTACATGAGAAATTTTGGAAAGAATTTCAGGGTAAGTCTGGAATTAAAGGGAGTTGGAAAGAAGTTTACCCAATTGTGACCGACCCTTCTCAATTTTCTACAGAACTTGATGGTGAAACAAAGGAATTTATTGATACAGCAATTGGATATGTAGGGTATAATCCCAAGGAGACTTTTGAAAGAAATGTTGAATTGATGCAGCAAGGAGGTTTATCTCCAAATTTTAACCTAGACATAAATCATAATGATTATAAGAAAATTCTTGAATCACAAGGAAATTTAAAACATGGATTCGTGAGAAGAGATTTAGGAAAAATTAGAGATTTGAGTAGATTGTTAAGTTTTATTAAAGGTATAAAAAATGGAACATATGATGCTAATGTTTCTTTAAATGATGTTGCTTCTGGAATTGGAATTGTTCTTGAAAGTAAGGCAATTAATGGAACAGATCATGGGGGTCTTATGGCTCTTGTGAATGATGCAAGGAGTGCATATTCAAAAATCTATAATGAATTTGGAATTCCTAAGGGATTTGGATTAAGACAAGGCATTTGGCAATCCGCAGTTAATGCAGGACAAGAAAAAGGAATGGATGCTTATTTTAATACTCTCCAAAAAGGAATGGAATCCTTAAATACGCAATCTGGAAGTGTTTCTCAAGCAACAATTAAATCAAGAATATTAGCAGACTTAAAAGTGTTAGAACACTTTTCAAAATCTTATGAGGGAGATATAAGTTCTGCACTTAAAGCAAAGGGTGAAGATACTTTCAAAGGATTTAATGAATTATACAATTCTAAAAAAACCAAAGCTAGTGTTTATGAACACAGATTAGGTTCAATCTTGGGGTGATTTAAATGATTAAAATAATTCCTCGAGACAAAATTAAACATTTAGAGTGGAATGAAGGAGAAGATTTTAAGAGTCCAGAACCAGTTAATCAAGCACCAGCTCCACAGACCTCAACTAATTTTAATTTCAATAAAACTCCTGAGGAAAGTTTTATTATGAGTTATGATGGAGTTCATAAAGATTTTTTTCAAGAATTAATCACAAAAGTAAATGAAATTTACAAAGGAACTAAAGCAGAAATTTCAACTGGAACAAGGGGGGAAGTTCAAGGTAATTTAATAAAAAGAATGGGAATTATTTCAACTATTGCCAATGATTCAAACTTAAGAAGTTACGGATTATTTCCAATTAATCCTGTTCAATCTGAATATTTATTGAAAAATGGGAAATTAACAAATCCTTCAGATAATTGGGAAGATTTGGGAATGGTTTTGTATGATTTGAAAGGAGAAAATGAGAAAGAAGCAAAAGCAATTTATGAATCTATAAAAAATAATAGAACTGCATTAGGTTTATCTGAAAGTGACTTGGAAAAGAAATTAATTATTGCTAATCCTGGAGTGGAAGTTGATTCAAGCATGCCTCACGGAGTAAAACCAATTGTAATTCCTGGAATAACTCAAGTTTACTATCATGAAGTTTTGGAAAAAGTTGGAGAAGATACAGATTTTGAAGGTTATGGATTGGAAGGAGGGTTGCCATTAATAAAACAATTGGGATCAGGAAAAAGAAAATTGTGGATGCCTGATGAAACTAAAAAAATTGGTCTTCGTTTGCTTTTCCGTGGCAGGGATTCGAGCTTGGGCGCTAGGGTCAGGTTCTTGGCTGATTCGGGCTCTGAGGGCCGGGTAAATTTTGCGCGAAGCGCGTCGACCTAAATTTTGAAAAATTAAGATGAAAAGTATAAATTTGTTATTAAATGATGCGGAAAGTGAATGGAGGAATGAAATTAGTCGAGACTTTCCTTTAAGGGCAGATACTCCTGTTATAAGACAATATTCACAAAATGGAAGAGATTGGCAGTTTTCAACTGATTTAAATAAAATTTATGCAGATATTTCTAATGATAAAAATATTCAAGAGAAATTTGAAAAAGTTATTACTAAATATTGGGAAGGGAATCCTGAAGAATTGGCAAAAGAGACTCTCCATTATTTATTATTTCATGAATTATATCACCCCGTTGAAGCTCCTTTTAGTGTGGTTGGAAAAAGCAACGATAATAAAAAAATTCATCAAGCAATTAGAAGAGGTGTTTTGAAAGCTGAACCAAACCTAAGTGCTTTAGACCAAGTAAAAAAAGTTCAAGCAAGTCAAAACGGAGTTAAAGATTTTATTTTAGACAATCGTTTTGCATTGGATAACAAGAAAAAAGGATATGTAAGAGAAGATATTATTCCTACATGGGATGTTTTAGAATTAGAAAAATCAGAACCTGTTGCTAATTTTTATACTGCGACTAGATTTTTATATGGTTTAATGTATGGTCCAGAAAGAATTCATGAATTCTTTGAAGAAAAAACTGGAAATAAAGGAGTGGAAATTGCAGAAAAAGCACTTGGTACTTTAATTAAAGAAAAAGTAACTTTGCCAAAACAAAAAAATTTAACAAATAAGGTTAAATCATTTTTGGGCTCAAGCAATGAATCAAATGGAAATATTCAAAAATATATCCAAAAAGTTAGAGAAGTCTTCTCAGGAGAAGATAGATATCTTGGCATTGAAAGATTTATGTCTATATTGGGACCCTATGTTACTTCTGAAACACCCCAAGGAAGACCTGATATGCAAGGTGAGGGTAATGGGGGGTCTCCACAAAACATTTTACAAGATTTACTTGATGATATGACTCCAGAAGAGCAAGAAGAATTTGCTCAAGATTTATCAGAATCTAAACCAAGCCAATTAGAGGATGCTGTTTTAGGCATGGCTAAACCCTATGGTGAAGGAACTGAAAAGGGAGAAATAAGATCATGCGAAGAGCAAATGAAAAATTTAGACTTACTCGCAACTCATGAATATTACAAGAGAAATCATCCGAAAATAAAAATTACTGGAGGAAATAAATCTGGGGAGATTGCAGTTATTGGAAAACAAGAATATTGGGATTTAAAAAGAAGCACCATTTTAACTGAAGATCAATTAAGTAAAGTTAATATTGGAAAAATTAATAAATTGCAGAGAAAAACAAAATTACCTTGGTTAATTGATTTGGGTAATAATACTTTTAGATTGAATGAATATGAATTGAAAAACAGAGACTTAAAAGATGTTGTTTATATTGATCAAAAGATTGATGTGCCTGAGATAACCGAATTTTATTTAGATAGTTCGGGTTCAATGTTTAGTAGTGATTTTAAGGTTAATGATGGAAGTCGCTTTGATATGCTTACATCATCTTTTTATGGATTTGTTGACGCCTTAAAACAAGGAAGTCAGGAATTAAAAAAACCCACTAGCATAAGAATTCACAATGTTGGTGACAAACAAATAAGTTCAGAAATCATATCTATAGACAAATTTTGGAATGGAGACATTGAATCTTTGAGAACTCTATTTAAGCCAGAGAATGGCTATAGTGAGGAAGACTTGAATATAACAAATTTTAATGATGGTAAAAAAAGAGCTTATATTGTTGCAACTGACGGGAATTTAGTTATTAGTGGAAGAACACAAAGAGAATCAGCAAAAATGAAAGAAATAGCTAGAAATAAAAATAACCATGTTGCATTATTTGAAATTGGTTCAACTTATAGTTTGGGTAATGCTGTGAAATCTGATGCAAATATTAATTATAATCAAGTTCATGATAAAAATAAACTTTTTGAATCTGGTTTGGAGGTACTTTTATCAAAATGATTAAAATAATTCCTCGAGACAAAATTAAACATTTAGAGTGGAATGAAGGAGAAGATTTTAAGAGTCCAGAA
>JAGQJT010000005.1:53280-56333 GCA_020430505.1 Nanobdellota archaeon
GAAGATTTGGGAATGGTTTTGTATGATTTGAAAGGAGAAAATGAGAAAGAAGCAAAAGCAATTTATGAATCTATAAAAAATCACAAAAGTGAATTAGGATTAAGTGAAAGTGACTTGGAAAAAAGGTTGTTAATTTTTAATGCAGGTGTAAAATTAAATTCTGACTCAGATTATGGAGTCGTTCCGATTATTATTCCAGGCGTTACACAAGTTTATCATCATGAGATTTTAGATAAGACTGGAGAAAATTATACATTCGATTATGCTCTTGAAAAAGGACTTCCTAATGTTAGTAAAACTGGAAAAGGTTCGAGAACTTTATACATGCCAAGTGGAAGCAAAATTGGTCTTCGTTTGCTTTACCGTAGCAGGGATTCGGGCTTGTACGCTAGGGTCGGGGACTTGGCTGATTCGGGCTCTGAGGGCCGAGTAAATTTTGCGCGAAGCGCGTCTTTGTAAAATTAAAGCCTAAAGATAATCTTTTCCTTTATCTAAATATTCTCTTTTCTTAAGACCCTCAACAATGTAAGCTCTTATCGCATCTTGAATTGTATATCTTGGGAATTTCTTTCTTTTATCTTTTACTTTTTTCTCTAGAGCTATCTCAACTTCTTTTGGGAGTCTAACTCCAAAGGGTTTTCCATAAGTGGGTTTTTTCTCTAAAACCATTTTTTGTTCCAATTAAAGCAAATCAGATTATATAAAACTTGTGTTAACAAAAAATAACAAAATATTACAAACAAAAACATTTAAATACTTAAAGATTTTACGAGATTAGTATGAGGTGTGAGGTGATGCACACCAAAGATGATAAAAAAAGCTTTTGAAAAAAGGCCTTTGATTCCTAGAAAAGTAATAAGTGTTAAAGGAAAAGTCCATTATAGCGAAAGTAATCAGGCTTGGAACACAATAAAGTTAAAATCAGAATTCTTAAATGAATTTCAGCAATTAAAGGAAAAAAGGTCTAAATTTTCCTATGAAATGATTTTTGGTAGAACTGAAGAAGAAATGATTGAAGCAATTAAGAAAATAATAAGGGAGAAGAATTTTATGCCAATTCTTATGTTCCTGTATAAAGATATAGAATAATCATCTTTTTGAAGAGAATTATTCTTTAGATTAAGGTGACTACAAAAAGGGGTATTTGTAGACACCCCATTTAGATTAATGATTTGTTTTCAACTCTTTCTAAAAAGCAGTAGAAAAACGCTCTTGATTTAACCACACTATAACCTGCATCGGCAGGGGCGTTCAATATTTTTAAAAACTTTGAAATCCTAGTGACTTGATGAATCTGCTCAATGATTTTCTTTTCGATCAAGAAATTGACGGAGTGATTGAAAAGAATCTTGAGGATATTTTTTTAAATAAAGCTTCTATTTATTGCAATAATGCTCCTACTGGAACAGATGTTTGGGATTTATATTTTGATTTAATTGAAGAAAAGAAAAAACAGCATTTTGATGATTTTTCTGCAAAACACTATGCTCTTAGAAAAACATTCGATTATCTCTTTTATGGAGAAGCTTTGAAAGATGAATTGCAAAAAGACAAAATTCGTGAAGAAATAAAAAGAACGAATAAGGGATTTCAGGATATTGGAACATTAATTAAAAAATATGTTGAGTTACATCCACACATTGGAGAAGAGGATGAAAAAGAAACTTTAAACTATTTGAATAAAATTTATTTTGAACAATACTATAAGTACAGAAAAACTTCTAAAGGAAAAGAATGGATGATTAGATTTCTCACGGCTTCTCTTGAAGGAGAATAATCCTCATTTTAAGTATTCTCTTAAAAATGGTAACAATAAAAAGATTTAAAAGTGACAAGAATTTATTTTTTAGATGAATCATTATGAAGACTCAGAGATAATTGCGCAAGTTTCAGAAGACTTATTTTTATTAGATAATAAATCTATTAGAAGAAGATTGAGTGGCATACCAAAATCTGTTAAAGATTCTTGGATGGATCAGGGTTGGTTAAGATATTACATTGGAGGTTCTATTGGAAAATATCTCTCTGAAAAAAATTTGCCTCCAGAGAGAATAAATATTTCAAGAGAAAGTCTTAATTTAAAAAAAGAGAATTTAGAAGACTATTTGATCTCAGTTAAAGAATCTATGATCACAGATTTAGATTTAAAATATAATGTTCCCAAGAATACACCAGTAATCAATTCAAAAATGGATGGGATTTATAATGGATTTAAATTTCTAAAAAAACTCTTTAAAAGACCTGAAAGTACCAAAAAAAATCATAAAAGAATAGGGAATTTCTTAAAATATGCAGCCCTTTTTGCATTGCCTTTATTTGTGGGATCTGAAAATGGTCCAATAACTTCGGAAACTGCTCTTAATACAAATAAAAATTCAAAGAATATAGAGATCATGGTTTCAAAAGATTTCTCAGGATTTAACGCAGAAAAATCTTCAAAAACAATTGATTTTAGAGATGCATATTCAAACAAATCTGCTTTCTCTGAAGAAAATTCAAGATTACAGAAAACAAATTATGAAGTATCTACTGATGGAAATCATTTGGTCGTAGAAGGAATTTCAAACTCTAAAGGAAGATCGGTTTATAATTTAAGAAAAGTAAATCCAGATGGAACTTCTGAAGTTGAATCATTGCAAGTTATTGATAAGGAAGGAAATGCCTTCAAACTTTTGACAGTTTTGGACAAAAATGCAAAATATGACGTAACTGTGCATAGAAGCGAGGAAGATGATTCTGGGAAAAATAAAGTTACAGAATCTGCCGTTTTAGGAACAATAAATGGTTCTGATTACACTCTGCCTGAAGTTGGTCTTGAAGGAAATGGACCAAACCCAAGCAATTTAGAGAACTTGGTTCAAGATTATAATAATTCGACTTCATTACAAAAAGTTAATTTGGCAAAAAAATCTCTAGAAAATAACTTTTATTCTACAATTAATGGGGCTAGAAAAACAGGATTTAAAGTAGATTATAGCAGCCATTTAATTGATTCAGAGGATAGGATTAAAATGGCAGAAATTTACAAAGCATCAAAGAATATTCAAGAAACA
>JAGQJT010000006.1 GCA_020430505.1 Nanobdellota archaeon
AATAATCTACAAAAATCAAATATATAAAATTAATTAAAAAAATAAAAATAAAATTTAAGAGAATTTATCTTCTCTTCTTTGTTGTTTTTTTCTTAGCTGGTTTCTTAGCTGCTTTTTTCTTAACTACTTTCTTCTTAGCAACTTTCTTTTTCTTTTTACCACCTCTAGCCATTTTAGCCTCACAAACGTTTCCGCTTCCGTCAACGTAGTAAAGGTGTCCTGGCTTTCTCTTAACAACACTCTTAACAATTACTTTTCCCATATTTCACCTCCTTTTTGAAACTAATATAATAAAAATACTTCAATTATCTATTTAAACCTTTCTAATCCTCGTCGGTGATCCCAAAAGTTCAAGAACCTCGTCGTATTTTCCATTAATAGGGATCTCAATAAGTTTTACAAATTTTCTCGACGGTAAAACATTAAATTCTCCTGGAGAAACAACTCTTTTCTCAATGATCTCATTTTTTTCGTCAAGCCAAACAGCCAAAAAATCAAATGGAATAAATAAAGAAAAAATTGCCATTCTCTTCGGTTTTCTAAAACTAAAAAGCATAGCTTCTGCACTTCTTTTCCTAGAAAACATTAACCCAATTCCCTCATACCACCAAGGAACTTTTTTAACTGTCAAAGAAGAATATTTCTTTTTATCTTTAAAATCTATCTTTATCTTCCTCATCTTTTATTCTCTTATAAGCAAGATAGTGTTTATCAACATTCCTATCTGTAACATGATCATGATGCCTAAATCCTCCTCCAAAACTTTTTGGAATGTGCATCAATTCATGAATTATTACTTTGATTTGTTCAACTTTGTCTAATTTATCAAACCTTTCAGACAAAAATTCCAAGATATAGTATGCTGGAATTCCCAATGCTTTTTGAGTTATCTTATCGATTGCATGGCATCTAGCAATAACATATCTGGAACTAGTGCCGTAACTTCTAATAAACCTTACCCTATCAATATCTATGTGGGGAAAAAGCTTAGAACAAATATCTTCAGCAATTTTTTGCAATTCAGGAGCAAATTCATATTTCATTAAGAGTAAAGAAAAACCCTATTTATATTAATTTTGTAAAAGAAAGAGATGTAATCACTTTATAAGTACTACAATAGAAAGATTTATATATTAAAGCAAAGATAAAGAAATATGAGTATATCCAATGAATTCATAAAATACAAAGATAGAAGGCAATCAAAAATTGAAGAAATTACTAGCCAAGCAAATGAAGCAATCAAAAAAATAGAAACAGAGTATAATGAAAATGTTTCTGGAATGCTTATTGGAGAATTAGACAACAATTATAGAAAGCTGGAAAATCTTTCTCAAAAATCAAAGTATTCTCAAGAAGAAATAGAGGCGGCTAAAGAAATACAAAATATCACAAAAGAGAACTCTCTATTGAAAAAAACTCTAATTTCCAGCTTAAAGGGAAATTTAAAAGATTTAGTGACCAAGGGAATTCCAGAAATTCCAAAAGGACAAAGAGAAATAGTATCATATATATTTTCAAACGAAAGTTCATGTTATATTATCTCTCCTACCAAAGGAGATAATAAACAATGTGATTTAGCAAACAATTTAGAAGGATTGGTGGAAGGAGTTTTAAATCAAAATTTGGTACATCATCAAGAATTAAAAGTAGATTCCAAGAGCGATCAAGTATTAGATGGAAAATCAAAAAAAACAAAGCCAAATTTTGCTTATGAAGAATTGAATGGATATTTAGTTTGGGAAATAAAAGATTCAGAAAAAGATCCTGAAAGTCTAAAAAGATACCTTGTGAGAAAGTTTTCAAATGAACATGTGAGGCCAAAAGAGTTCAAAAACCTAGGGGTTTTGCACAGACTTGAAGAAATACCTAAAGAAGTATTTGAAGCGTTCAAAAATTCAGAAGTATTAAACATAGAAAAAGAACTTGAAAAAAAATACTTTGAAGTTTGTGAAAATGCAGGGAAAAAATTCACAAGAACACAATTAGCACAAGAAGGACACAGTTCTTTGTATTTAGAAATAAGAAATTATGAGAAAAATCAAGGGGCAAAAGTGGAGTTTCTAGGAAAGGCTCCAACAGGGAGAAGCAAAAAAGAAAATTCACCAATTAAAGAACTTGAAAAAGAATATAGAGAATTATCAAAAAAAGCAGGACATTCATTAACAAGAACTGATTTGAATAAAAAAAATAGGCCATTATATGACAAGATTAGAAAATTTGAAAAAGAAGAAAATGGCGGAGAGAGATTAGATTTCTTTGAAGATTAGGCAAACTCAAAAACCTTAATCTTAGATTTAAATCCTTTAACAATTTTAACAGGCTTTCCAAATTCTCTTTTAAGAAATTTTTCAAGATAATAATTAGCTTTTCCTTCAATTGGTTTCTCTTTTATCCAAATTTCATATTCTTCTTCATTTATTTTAGTAAGTTTCTCTTGACTGGAATTTGCATGCACTTTTATCTTCATACCAAAAAATCAGCAACAAACTTTTTAAACATTTTTTACTAAAAACTAAAATGGTAAAAAAGAGGAAAGCGGAAAAGTCTCCTTATATTAAGGTGAAAAAGTCTAACATACACAATAAAGGAGTTTATGCAAGAAAAGATATCCCTAAGGGAGCAAAAATAATAGAATATGTGGGGGAGTTAATCACAAAAAAAGAAGCAGATGAAAGAGCAGATAAACAAATTGATAAATCGAACAAGAAAATAAAGAACGGAGCAGTTTATATTTTTGAATTAAACAAGAGATATGATATTGATGGAAATGTTTCGTGGAACAAAGCTCGTTTCATAAACCATTCTTGCAATCCAAATGCAGAAACCGAAGACGAGGATGGACACATATGGATAAAGGCAATAAAACCGATAAAGAAAGGAGATGAAATAACTTACAATTATGGTTATGGATGGGAAGATTATAAAGACCATCTTTGCAAATGTGGTTCAAAAAATTGTGTTGGTTACATTTTAGATCAAAAGCATTGGAAAAAGTTGAAGAAGGGAAAATAAAGTTTTCTAAAAAAGTTATTAATTTAATAGTAATAACAAATAGAAAGGTTTAAATAGTCTTATTATTTTCAAATTACATGAAAGAAAATAAACTTGAAATTTTAGTTGTTGAAGATACCCCTGAAAATTTAGCTGTTGCTAAAGAATTTTATAACTCTCAAGATAATTTAGTTGTGGATTACGCAACAAACAGAGAAGATGCACTCTCACTTATAGATTCAAAAAAGTATGATGGAGTTATTACTGATAGAACTATACCTAATACAGAGAAAGATATTTCGCAGGGATTAAATTTAACAAATAGTTATATGACCCAAGGTTCAGATGTTTTAGTATATTCTATTATGAAAAAAATCCCAAGTGTTATGTATAGTCAACATGGTCAACATAGTCAATTCATTCTTTTCGAGAAAGATCCAGATAAGGAGATTCTAAAGAAAGCTCATGAACTTATTGAGGAAGCTACTCCTTTTTTAGAAGATCGGGAAAAACTTAGTGAAATTTTAACTCATGGCAAAGATATTTTTAGAATTGTAAGTCAGATTAAATCTATTCCAGAATATGAAGAAAAACAAGCAGAAGTTATTGATTACGTTGTGGAAGGAGCTACTAAAAAAGACCCTAAATCTTGGTCTTTAGCTTTGAATTATCTAAAGAAAGAAATTTCTAAAAGAGAATAGATTTTTATTTATTTTTTATTACACCAATTTCGGCAAAGCCGACTATCTATTTTATCTTTGATAAAACCACGTACTCTTATTTTTAATCCTCAGTAATTTCGTTTAATTTCGTATTATGCAATTTTCAAATTCAAAGAAATGATCAACGAGTAATAATCTCCAAAGCATCTCTGTGTTGAAGTTTGTAATCTTTACCCAAGGCCATTTTTGTTTTTGCATTTATTGCCTTTATGAAATTCTTTCCAAAATCTGTGTGCAAAAAATAAGCAAAATCTAGCGCAGTAGAGCCAGGAGGCAACAAAAAACAATCCGGCAGTATATTCCCCTTAGAATCCCCCAATTTATTCGCTGAGGCAGGGAAAACAGCTAAATAACCTAATAAATCAAAGACAGATCTATTCAATATTTCTTGAACCCCTGTCCCATATTCATAAACTTCTAAAACATTTTCTTTAATCTTATCAAGAGCTTCTTTTTGCTTTTCATTCAAATCTTTCAAGATCTTAAAATCTTTAGATCCCGGGATATAATCAATTAATCCTGCTTTAGAGGCTTGTCTCAAAGCTAGCTCAGAATCTGCAGAACAAGGGATAATTATTAAATCAGGAAATTCCTTAATAATTTTCTCATAGTTTTCTTTCCCATTTTCAATATCAATCTTATTAGCAGCAATAATCATAGGTTTAGACAACTTTCTTAAACCTCTAACAAAACTCCTAACCTGTTCTTCGTTCCAAGTTGAAGATTTCTCAGGCAAACTTAAATTCCTCAACACTTCTTTAACCTGTTCTTCATTCACTTTCAAACCAGAGAATTGTTTTGCAACAGCCTCAGAGAATTTAGATTTCTCCATATCAACTTTTCTTGAAAAAGAATTCCAAACTTTCATGAATAAACCATAATACCAATTGCCTAATTCTTCTTCTAAAAAAAGAATATCTTCTTTAGGATCGTGATTATCCACACTTTTCCCTTCTGCATCAGTTTTACCAGAGATATCTACTATATGAATAAAAACATCTGCTTGTCTTAGATCATCTAAAAATTGATTTCCCAAACCTTTTCCCTCTGAAGCTCCCTTAACTAAACCTGCAACATCCATTAAATCTATTGGAACAAATCTCTCTCCTTCTAAACAAAAACCATGATTAGGATTACACTTTGCGTTAAATTCTTTATCAATACACTTTACTTTAACATATCCAACCCCATGATTTGCTTTGATAGTCGTAAAAGGGTAGCTAGCAATCTCGACTTCCGCTAAAGTCGCTGCTTTAAAAAAAGTGCTTTTCCCGACACTTGGCTTTCCAACAAGTCCTAATAACATATTATTATTCAAAAAAACAAATTTATATTCCTTCCGGTAATCTTGGGATTCTAACTCTTCTTCTAAGGAATAATCTATTAGGAACTCTTTTAATCAGAGGTTTATCTTTTCTCTTCTCTCTTCTCAATTTCATTATTATCAAGAAGATCAAGAACAAGATTACTATTATTGCAATTAACCAGAACCAAAAAGAAATTCTTTCTACTTTGAAAGTATCATAACTACTTGCAAAAGTTTCTCCATAGTTTACTTTAGCATAAAATAAGTAATCTCCTGGAGACAAATCCTTTGGAACATCCAAAAAGAAAACATCAAAAAAAGTTCTATTCATAGCAAAATCTTCTTTCTTGATAGTATAATTATTGTTTGCAAAATCTATAATCCTATACTCAAGGGAAACATCAAATAGTTCGCTTAAATCCCCCATATTCACAATTGTGATATTTGCTCTAACTCTTCCTCCAGGAGAAACATATTTTTTTAATACCTCTGTTCTTATATCAAACAAAGCCGCAGGATTTTTTACATCAAGAATAACATTGGTTATCCTATCAAGATATTCTGTTCTAAAAACAACTTTCCCTACGTAAACATCTGCAATCGCAGATTTTGAAAAATATATGTTTAAATCAACAATATATTCTTGACCTGCGGGAACAGTAACTTTATTTTGTTGGGGAAAAATAAAATTTTGAACATCTACGGGAATAATATAAATTTCAAGATCGTAAGTTCCATTATTCACAATTTTAACTTCTCTTTTTGTATATTGCCCAGTACTCATTTGGACAACAAAAAAATCAGGCTCAACATAAAAATCATATCCCGAAGGGGTTACATTTGTTTCATTACTTGGAGGAGTAGTTCCGCCACCGCCACCGCCACCGCCACCGCCACCGCCACCGCCAGTACCACAATCAGCAGGACAGTTAGTAGAATCTTCTCCAGACTCACAAACACCATTGCCACAAGTAGGCCCAGTTGGGGTTTCAACAACATAATAATAATCAGAAAAACTAGAAGAACTAAAAATTAAATTTCCCCCAGAATAACTAAATAAAGTGCAATCACTGCATTCACTTGCACCTTTCATAATAAGAGGGTTTGTAAAAGTTAAACCATACATTGAGAGAGTTACTTCTTTATCAAGATAAGGTAAATTAGTGGAATCGATTCCAATTAAATTATTAGAGATATTCAGATAAGAATCAAAATTAACAGTCCTTGAAAAACCTCCTGTTAAAGTAAGATTCACTGTTTCATTAAAAATAACTTTTCCATACGAGGATTTTTCCAAAGTCATATTAGATAGATTATTTAATTCAGTAGTATTTTTTCCTTCAAAAACAGTTGTACTTCCATCAAAAGTTTCTGCAAGTATTCTCAAACCATCTATGCTAACAAAAGACTGGGAATTTCCTTCAATAACATTTCCTGTAATTGCAATAACTGAAGAAACCATTAAAAATACAAATAAAAAAAGCACCTCTCTTCTTACTGAAATCATCCAATACAAAAGAAAATATAGTTTATAAGAATTATTAATTAACAGTTATAACTGCTCTTCTATATCTTGTTAAAGGCAAACTTCCTCCGCCATAACCAGTTCCATCATCCTTAACTTCAAGAATTGCATGAAATTCATCGCCTGAACTTGCATCTGAAGGAACACTAAATGTAGTGCTAGTTCCACTTAAAGGATTCAAAAATCCATTCAAATAATTTTGTTGAGAACCTGTGTATCCTGAAGGCTCTGGATAAACCCACCAAGAATATGTCAAAGAATCTCCATCAGGATCTGAGGTTCCAGAAGCATCTAGCGAAATACTTCCTCCAACATTTGCTGAAAACATCAAAACACTCTTAGTAGAATCTCCATTCAAAACCACATTTGGAGCATGATTAACAGAGTTAAAATTAGATGTCAAAGTCCAATCCATTCTTGCAGCAAAATCATTTTGATACTCCTCTCTCCATCTATACAAAGGGGAGTATTGGTCTGTATACGTTTGAGATCCATATAACCAAGTTTCAGAAACTTCATCAGTATACATTCCTCCAGGGTATACATTTTCATTTCCATGATCTCTTCTAGGAGGAGTTGAATCAGTAATCTCTGTAAACCTTCCTCCCCAAGAACCATAATAAGGATGGTTGACATCACCTAATCCATTATTAATAAAATAAGTTATTGAAGGGCTATCGCCTTCCCACATATAAATTTTAAGAGGATATTTGTCCCCATAAGGATCATGATTATTTCGGATGTTTGAATTAAACCAATCTAAAGAAGCCACACTCAAATCCCCCCTTTGAGATTCAGAGGGATTTCCAGTTCCTTGAGCAAATGCTAAAAATTGATAAGCACTCCGAGTATAAAAAATATTTGGATAATTTTGAACTATCCAAGCTCCTCCACTATCTTGTCCAGCAATATCATAAACCTTTATTTTGGAGGTTATCTGATCCATTTGAGCTTGAGAATATCCCAAAGTATTTTCCATATCCCATAACGCTTGAGCCAAAGTTAAAGTTCCTCCCCACGCCATAAACCAAACAGGCCTATCATCGTTCTCGTTTAAAACAGATATGATGTGATTTGAACCTTCTGTAGATTTTCCAGAACCTACGCAAGCCAAATCAACACAATTGGTTTGCCCCAATTTTACAACACTATGCAAATAAGAATCAGAAGGATAATTTGGATCTTGAACTTGCAAATTATTTAAAACACTTCCATAAGCATCAATTATTTCATTGAAGGTGGAAGTATCTCCTCTATCCCACCCATGTTGAGAATTTGTTCCTATTAAACCTTCCACATCCATTTCATTTGAATAAAGCAAAAATCTAACAAAAGTCTCTTGATCATCAGGCTCAGATCCCCCAATATCAGACATAACTACAACTCTAGGTTTTTCATAATTAGAAGAAATTGCTGAAGGAGCTCCTTTGTAGATATCAAATTCATCTATAATTTGCCCATTAACATTCTTGAAATAAGCGTGTGCTTTATTAGGATTTCCATCAACATAAAATTTTATGAATAAAACTCCAGTGGTTAATCCTTGTTGATTTGCATAGATATTTCCCCAAATGTAATTACAACCACTTCCCCCTCCATAAGGATAAGAAGTAGGAGTACATCTTGTTTGATCTCTGAAACTATATCCTCCTGCACCACTAACAAAAGCAAAAGATTTTCCTTCATCAACAACAACCTCATTAGGATTGCTTGGAACTCCTCCAACAAGAGGATGTTGATTTGTATCTACAACAAGATTTTGAAAATCAGTTAAAGTTTTAGTTCTCTCATAAGAATGTTCATGGCCCATTGAGATGATCGCTCCATTTTCTAAACAAGCTTGGAAAGGAGCCCAACCAACCTCATTGGTCTTACTTCCCACTTGCATAGTTTGTTGATTCTTATGCCATCCACATATTTTCCAGATATGGTTATCATCACTTAATTCTTGATTTACAAAATCAGAATTTCCAGTAGGATCTATAGCTTGGGAACCAAAGACAACTTTTAGCCCTTCATACTCAAAACTATATCTATCATAATTATCATCATAAACAGGAGTAAACCCATTCTCTTGCATATTACAATTAAACCACCCTGCCCAAGTAGTAGAGTCTGTACACCCGTCTCTTATGTCTCCCCATTCATCAGTGTCATGATTTCCATTAGAACCCACATAAACATAATTGTTCCCAAGAGTATTATCGACACGATTTACAAAAGTAGTAGTAGGAGAATCATAAGAAAAATCACCATTGTGAATCACCAAATCTGCACCCTCAGAAGAAATTAAATTTAAAGCATTTTGAAAGTTTGTTCCAGCCCCACTGTCCCCGATAAAAGCCACAAGAAGATTTTGAGTCGTGGGAATCAGGCTTGCACCTCCACCACCACCCCCAGTTCCTCCTGTTGTTCCTTCAACATATTCATAAGCACCAATATCCCAACTTCCGTCTCCTCCTCTGGTATTTCCATCTATATCCACATTATAAGAAGCACCAACATTAGTTCCAGCATCTATTGCAGGACTTGTTGATTGTAAATGGAAGTTCTCATTTGCGGAATCAACAAATTCCGGATCCGCAACAACACTAGAACCAGACATTCCACTTGCACTAGAGATATACAAATTATTTGAAGATTGAGTTATCAACTGGGTATTGTGAATATATTTTACAGCAGGGATTGTTGAGAAAATATTATTTTTCAAATAAGCAGTCCCACCAGGTAACCAAAGGGTACCATAGGTTCCACCTTCACTATTAAAAATATTATTATAGATATGGCTCACTCCAGCATTAATTTGCATTGCAGTATTCTCCCCAGAAATTATGTTTCCAAAGACTTCTGCATAATTAGTTTGAATGTCATAAATTCCTGTATTAAAAGGAGCAAAAATTCTATTATTACTTATTGAAACATCATCTCTACTATAAACTCCAATTGTGTTCGCTGCACCATTAGTAGTTAAAGGACCATAAAAAACATTTCCTTCAATTTCTAATCCAGAGGGCCTATAAGATCGAGTATTTGAAACAAGCAAATTAAATTTATTTCCAGTAGTTGTTTTATTAAATAAGTTATACTTAAAAACTTGGTTTTCTCCACTTACAGCTTGAATTGTATCTCCTCCACAATCATATGGGAAAAGAGTTTCATCATTTGCACAACTTTCAGGCATTCCATCACCTTTCCCTGCTTCACCAGGGCAATACATATAAGTTACGCCATTCTCAGGACATAAAACTCCATTTGGATTTGTTTCCAAATACTTAAACCATCTCAAATTTGGATCATGAAGGTAATTTCCAATAACTTGAAGATCATCCACCCATTCAACATAAACTAAATCATCACTTGAATAAGCCAATTCATTACCTATTAAATGTGTTCCGGAATCATAGGGAGTTGTTTTACCTCCAACATGCCTAAAAACATTATAAGTAGAATAATTATGATTAAAACTAGATCTTAAAATTGAATCCTGAACAGTAATATCAGAACCGACACCATTTGTGGTTTGACCCCCAACTATAGCTTGAGGAGAAGAACCGCAATTGTTACTTTCTCCGTCCCAAAACAAATCCAATCCATCAACAATTAAATCAGAAGGCGTATCAGAAGGTCCTCCAAAATAAATTATTCCTGTCCCTCCAGTACAAAAAGTACTTCTAATCAAAGGTTTTTCCCCAGTACCATAATAAGATAAAGCGACATGATCATCACCAGCAAATGAAATATGATAATTTGTAAGAACCAACTCAGTACCTTTTTTGAAAAAATAAGCAGAATTAGAACTTGTCCTATAATTACTTCCACTAGTGGATAAGAAAGATAAATCCTTGTATGGTTGGTTTATTGTTCCAGTAGAAGTACCTGTATAAGTCGGATCAATATAATACACATTAGCATAATCGCTAGGATCAACATCTAAGAAAAGCGCAGAAACATTAAATTCCACACTAGAATTTCCTCCTGTACCTCCAGTGGTTTCACACTGAGTTGTATCAAAAGTACATTCATTTGCAGTTCCAGAAGCATAACAAGACAAGATCCCTCCCTCAAATCCTAAACCAGTACAACTATTTGGGATTGAAGTTCCATCACACTGTTCTGTTCCCTCGACAACATTATTCCCACAGATTTGAGTTGGACTAGCACAAGTTCCATCAACACAACCATAAAGACAATCAACATTATTCCAAAGGATATCATTATTTTGACAAGATCCTTCTTGCAAGTAATTTGTTCCACAATAATCATTATAGAGTGTTGAACTTCCATCAGAGTAAGTTACAGTTACATTTCCTTTTATTCCAGAGTTTAGACCATCGCTATCCACACATGAAACAGGAACTATTAATTCGCAAGAATCAGAAGAAGTACTACACCATTCTTCTACAGAACATCCACAATCTGATTCACATGTTGAACAAGTTTCATCAGCATCACAAGTGTTATCTCCACAGAAAGAAGCTTGTGTACAACCACTAGTATCAAAACTTAAACAATCATTTGAACAAGCAAGATCTCCAGATCCAAAACCTTGGCTAGAACAAGTTTCTCCAGTTAAATTAGTTCCATCACAAACTTCAGTTCCATTCACAACTCCATCTCCACAAACTTGAGTAGGAGATAAACAAATTCCTCCAGAACATCCATTAGTACAAGAAACAGTTGACCATACCAAATTATTTCCAACACAAGTTGATTCTTGTAAAGAACTTCCAGAACAATAATCTGAATGAGTTGTTACAGTTCCATTTGAATAAGTTAAAGTGACTGTTCCAAGAGTGTTTGTATTCGAACCATCGCTATCTGAACAAGTCCAAGTAACTGTTTCAGGAATACAAACCCCATTCTGACAAATTTCATTTGAAGGACAATCTCCATCAACGGTACATTCCGGAGTCACACTAACATTTGCCAAAGTTTGTATCTCACTTAAATTTAATGCACTATCAAAAACTTTTAATTCATCAACAGTTCCATTGAAATAACTCAAAGGGGAGGTAGTATGTCTTCCAAGCATCCATGAACTAGAAGGGTTTATCTCTGGTTCGCAGCCAACTAAAGAAAGAGTTGAACCTTTTTGAACCCCATCAACATAAAACTTAGCACTATCTTGTGCTACATAAGTTAGGGCAAAATGATGCCACTGATTATCTAAATAGGAACCAGCAGAAGTAGTTAATTCTTTTCTTCCACAACCATTATCCCCATCATCAATATCTATTCTGAAATTACTACCTTCCTTCATTATAAGTAAATATTCTGCTTCTCCATAACCCCAACCAGTTTGGAAAATTGTCTGCCCGTGGCTCGTAGGCAAATTATTTACTTTTGCCCAAAATGAAATTGTCGCTTCAGAGAAAGTTTCCCCGGGATCACTAATTGTAACAAGATCATTAATCCCATCAAACTTCAAAGCAGTTCCAGAAACTCCAGAAACCCATGTTGGGCCATTAAGATCTCCGTCATAATTATTAACAGAATCTCCAATTGAAGAACCAGATCCTTCATTAAAATCATAATATGCGATTAATCCAGTAAGAACAGGTTGATTATAACCGCACTGACTTGTATCATATGAACAACTTGAACAACTAAATGTTCCATAATCATAACCTAGAGAAGTACATTGATCATTTGCAATAGGCCCATCACATTGTTCATTTCCATTTATTATATTGTCACCACAATATCCTCCTTGAACAGTTTCAAGAGTACAAGAACTAGAACAATAATCACAACTACTTCCATATGAAGGAGAACACAGATTTCCATTAGAAGTTCCTTCATCACATTCTTCTCCAGTTTCTAAGATAGCATTTCCACAAGTAGGAGGAGAGATAGTTGAAGCAAGGCTAACATTAAATTGATACAATTGCCATTTTTTATCATAACAATTTCTTTTCCCATTATCAAAAACTCCACAAGAATAAATAATAACATAATTTTCTTCAGAAAAACTATTTGAAGAAGTCAAACCAAAATCAGAAGGAGATAATATAAGAGTTTTAGAAACAGAACCAGAAGTTATCCAACCATTTCCCCCAAAACTTCCTTGGACCCAATCCTCCCCATTAAAACTAGTATAATATTTTGAAAAAATGTAGTCATCCTCTACGCTTATTGTTAAAGGTAAAGTAGAAGAATCATTTTGAAAATTCAATTCATAACTGCTCAAGAGATAACCTGATTCAGGAAGAGAGAAGTGAGGATGAAGAGGATTAATTATAAAACCTGTTTTAGCTGGAAGATAGATTGCAATCAAAACTAACGCTACAATCAAGCTCGCAAAAACAAAAACATTACTCCACCTCATTAGGTAATTTAGGAAAAAAGGGTTTATAAAAATTATTGTGGACAGACTAACAAGATAAACCGTTCTGAATTCCCTTAAATGAGAGAGTATTGTTATAATCTCCACTAGGTTGTGAAGCAGGAATATCTAACCAGAATCTATAATAATTAATTCCTCCAGGAAGAATATTCTCCCCAGATGAAACATAATTAGTGGTTAAAGCGACATCATTTGTGAGACTAGGAATTGAATCATTCGTAGAAGTTGAATTAGCATAAGTTTCATTTCCCAGAACAATCTCATCTAAAGCGACGCTAGTCAATCCAGAATTTGCTTTTATACAAAAATCCACATTGGTGTTACTATCGCTAGAAACATTAATATAAAATTCTGTGGAATTTCCAATCCCAATATTATTCCCAGTTGAATTCAAATTAATTGCAGGCAAAACACTAACATTTCCAAAATAAATTCCTGAAGAGAGATTATTGCTGAATTCAATTGCTAAATATTTCGTTATGGAGACATTTGAATCAACAAAGTCTTCTACAACAAATCCAGAATGCACAAAATTTTGAAAAGTTAAAAGAAATAAACAAATTAAAATAATAAAAAACAAAATTAAATTCAAATTCCTCTTAATCATTATCAAAAGAGTTATTTCTTCTTTTTATTCTTTTTTCTTTTAAGAAGATTCCTTGTTAACAAAATTCCCGCAATCAAAGCAACTGTAATATAAACCAGACTATAATTTCTCGAATGTGCCAAACATTGAACTCTAACTCTTAAAGGAGCAGAAACAGAAACAGTTGTAGATGAACCCCCAGTATTTCCTTCTAAAATATCAAGTGAACCTGCTTCTTTTACTTCAACTTCCCCCTCATAAATTTTCACAGGTTCTGAACAATCTTGTTCACACATAAAACGATTGAATAAAAGACAATCCTCTTCATAAATCACAGGAGTTTTAAAACAAAACTCTACAGGAATGGCTTGATCACTAGAAGTTTGCTTAGGAATAAATTCTGATTGAGATTCCATAGAACTAACAATTGGTAATAGTTCTTCAGATAATTCTATTTGAACATATGAATCCTTATTCCAAGGGTTGTAAACCTGATAGGTCATGCAAGTTTTTGTTTTCTCCGGAACCAAAGAACTTTCTTTATCCCATTTGACTCCAACTCCTGCAGAAACCAAAGGCACAACTAAAAGAGTCATACAAAAAATCGCAAGTAAAAAACTAAATTTTTTCATTTTATGGTGTTAAGGTCCCACAATTAAGGGTGGTTTGTACTCCTTTAAAATAAATTGAATTGTTATAATCTCCACTAGCCTGAGCTGCAGGAATATCTAACCAAAATCGATACCAGTTTACAGAACCTGCTGCAATATTCTCTCCAGATTTTGCATAACTAGTTGTTAAAGAAACTTGACTTCCAGAACTAGGATTATTTAGATCTGTAGAGGTGGAATTATAATAAGTTTCGTTATCTAAACCAATTGTGTCTAAAGCAGCATTTGTTAAATCATCATTAGCTCCAATACAAAAATCAACAGGAGTATTGCTATCTGTAGAGACATTCACACAATAAGTGGAAGCACTAGCAGCACCGTCGTAATTATGAGTACCATTTTGATCCGTAACTGGAAGAGTTGTTACATTCCCAAAATAGATTCCTTCAGAAAGATTATCGCAAAGAGCAACAGATAGATATTTTTGAATTGTCACATTTGAAACAGTTGAGCTTTCTGTAGCATGACCAGTAAATGATAGAATAGATTTTCCCGTTTTTGCGTCAGTATTCTGAATTACAAGCAATATCAAGCATGCTACTATGACTATTATAAGAACAATATTGAACCAACTCACCCTTTTCGTTTTCATTTTGGATAGCAAAAAAAACATTCTTTTGTTTATAAATATTTCTTTATTCTAGTGTATGAAACTAATTTCAAAAAATCACAAACTAGATTGATTATTTATTGCTTTAAAATCTAAATTATTAAGATATGTTCCTGCTGCTTGAGCTGCGGGAGCATCCAAATAAAATTTAAGATAGACAGTAGTACCGTTAGATAAATCGCTAGCAATTAAAGTATAATTAGTACTCATCGTTAATCTATCTAAATCTGGAACAGTATTATTTGTAGTATTCACACAGAAAGTTTCATTGCCAAGCCCAATCTCATCTAAAGATGCAGTTAGCAGATTACCGTCGGCACGCACATACAAATCAACGTAAACATTTTCTGCAGAGATATTGATCCAATATTCAGTAACATTTCCTGTTCCATTATTTCCTTCTGCATCTAAATCATCTGCAGGAAGAGAAATCAAACTCCAATTAACATTCCATAATAAAGAAGGAGATAAATCAATGGCAATTGCAGCAGAATCATTTATTGTAAAATTAGAAGTGTTATATCCCCAATTACCGCTAGTATCATTACAAGCAAACAAAACTGAATGATTCCCCAAAGTCAAAATTGGATTGTAATACCAATAAGTGTCATTAACTTCATTCATTGTTACATTGCCTTGATCATCTAAATTATACAAACAAACCGAGATATTTTCATTTTCCTCGACGGAAACGTTGAAATCTATATCAAGAGTTGAATAAGAGATATTTTCTGGGCTGATTATTGTTACATTTGGGGAAGTTATATCAATTATTTCTAATTCATTTGAATCTGTCCATGCGCTATAAGAGTAACCATCATTAGTTCTCATAGAACATTTCCAAACATCTCCCAAAGTCAAATTTCCTTCTTCTAATTGCGTAGAGAAAGTTGTCCCATTAGATTGGCCTGAAAAAGATTCATTAAACTGAGAAACATCATCTTTTATCCAATTCACATAAACAGTCAAAGAAGAACTATCTGTATCCTCGATATAACCAGAACATTCAAGATTTGTATCAGATTCATTTCTTCCATTTAACGATAATAAAGTCACACCAGTTGGATCTTCTGGAGTTGTACTTAATATAGTTAAAGTATTGCTCAAGACGGTTATGCCATCGTCAAAAACATCATTTGGAGTTAAAGCCACTTGCCATATTTCTCCTTCAGAAGTTTCTTGAGAAACAAATAATTCTGGATGCTTTCCTGCAAGACCTGCCTCATAAAGAGCAGAAATTTGTTCTTGAGAAAGAGAATAATTAAAAATAGTTGCCTCATCTATTAAAGCATTAGCGTAGTAGGTATTTGAAGAACCAAATCGTCCAATTCTTCTATTCCCAAAAGAATAAACTAAACTTCCACTAGTAGGTTGTTCTCCAACATATTGTCCATCTAAATAAGTTTTCTTTACTGATCCATTGAATGTAAACCCCACATAATGCCAATTACCGTCGTTAGCTCCAGAACCATGGTTAGAAACATATCTAGAACTTGTATAAACCCCTGTTCTAACGGCCCCTCCTGAATGAGGGATACTTATTTCTAATTCTTGTCCTCCAAAGATAATATGATAATTCCCAAGAGGAGTTCCAACAGCCTTAAACCAAGCAAATGCAGAAACTTCAGTTTTATAACCTAAATCATTAGGCAAATTAATCCAATCATAATTACTAGAGTAATAGCACCCCCCGACCTTTCCAGAAGAATTCCAAATTGGAGCATTGTCCAAACTTCCTCCTCCCAAAGTCCCATTATTTTCGTAAGTGGAATAATCTCTAACCGCGCCAGAGTCTGCCCAAAAAACCCTTCTATCAAAAGGCATATTCAAAACAGCCAAACTTGTTCCATCTACTCTCCAGTCAGTGATATTTGTTATAGCCTGTTCATCAGCGTCGGTAGAAGAGTATGAAACACTTAAATTTTCTCCACTGGTATTCAACCCAGAACTAGAACTTAATAATACGTTAGAAGAAACTGGAAATCTATTTCCATTTAAAAAAAATGTATTTATGTACCCGTCTGGATTAACAATTAAACTGCCATCTCCCCCCGAATTTATTGAGATTATGTCAGCAGATACCGAAGTGAGCATAAACAAAAACAAAAGCAAAAAAATAGCTCTAACATTCATACAAAACAACCTCCTTGACATCTAACAGTACAGATGTTTGCAGAATCTTGCCCTTCTATACGCAAAACATCATAATTAGTTATATTGGCTGTGGTCGTGAAAGTTCCAATTCCAGTTATGGAAATATTATTTCCTCCAACATTAACTTCGCTAGTAATATTACAACCGTCGGAACAATCAACTTCCCAATTTCCAGAACCAGAATATGTGCATGTTCCAGAAATTAAAATTGTAAGGTTCTCACTAATAATAGTCTCGCTCTCGTTAATTAAGTCATTTGCAGTAACAGCAACACTCCAATTTTCATCAACAATAGTTTCAGAGGATGAAATTAGACTTGAAGCAATCCCATTAGATTCATTTAGATATATTGCTTGAACTTGTTCTGGAGAAAGAGTCCTATTAAAAATTTTCACCTCATCAATTGATCCATTAAAAGCACTAGCAATATTTTGAGAGACATATCTTATTTGAGTTACATCTGCCCCTGCAATAGTGTTATTCTCTACAAAAGAGCCATTTAAGTAAACCGAAACCTCATCTCCTTGACGAACAACTGCAATGTGGGTCCACTGATCATAAGGAACTACGGCAGAAGTGAATCCCCAATCTTGCCCATTAGTAAAACTTTCTGTACGAACATACGCGGGATCACCAGTCAAGTAAACATTTGAATAGCCAGAATATTTAGACAAAACGATATTTTTTGACCCTCCAACATAATGAGGATAAACCCAAAAAGAAAAAGTAAAATTAACAAAAGTCAAATCAGAACCCAAATCAACATACCCAGTTCTATTAAAAGAATAACATCCTCCAACTTTACAACTATTAGTCCACACAGGAGAATTATCCACAAAAGTGATTGTCCCATCATTTCCGTAAGTCGAATAATCTCTAACCGCATTTGTATCAACAGAAGAGATATTCAAATCAAAAGGCATATTTAAAACTGCAATGCTTGTTCCATTAATTCTCCAATCAGTAACATTGTAAATAGTGTCGTCATTAACATCTGTAGAACCACTTATTATTACAGTTAAATTCTCAGCGCTAGTATTAGTTCCCAAAGAAGAAAGTATTTCGACAAGTGGATTAGTTGGCGCAACATTTCCTAAGGTTAAATTAACAACAGAATAACCTGTAACATTAACAGATTTCTCATCGTAAAACATCCCTTTAGTACCATTTATAGTATAATTATTATAAGAAATTGAATTTGTATAATTTTCATAATCTCTCAAGACAGTGAGTCTTTCAATTCCAGATGCAGAAGTCGTTCCAGAATCTCTAAGTACACTATTATTATCATATGCGTAAACATTTGCACCAGAAACAGCATTTACACCGTCGGTAGCATTAACATCCACATAATCATGCAGATAATATCTATTTAAGGTCTCTTGATTCCAGTAAAGCCCTCCTAAAGTGGAAGTATTTGTTATATTAAAAGTATGATTTGATGCAGCAGTATTCATATAAAAAGAATCCCCTCCGAAATCATTATCAACAAATACATAATTATTATTGCCCCTATAGACAACAACCACATAAGGATAACCCCCATTATTGAAACTATTATTTACAAAATAACTCTCAGTGTAAGAACTAGAATCTAGAATTAAACAGAAATTAGGGCAGTTGTAATAATTATTTGTAAAATTCTCATAATCCGTTCCCCCATAAAAAAGAGTGGCATAGTTAGAACCCCCAGAATCAATAAAATTATTTTCGAAAAGAAGATAATCTGAATCTTGAAGATAAATTGCATAATCATTTTTATCCTCTGAAATATAATTATTTGTGAAATTATTATTATTAGAACCCACTCTTAATTTTAGAGGATTAACGTCATTTGAAAGTGTTGAGATGTTTGTATTATTCACCAAATAACCACTAGAAGAATAAAAATATAATCCGTGAGAAGTATTTGCAACTATGTCAGAATCAAAAACAAAACCATTCGTAGAACTTCCTTGAAGTAAGCCATCATTCCGGATAGTAACATTTCTATAAGTAACGTTGTTACAGTTAGCGCACAAAACTTGACCATAATTGCTAAGATTAAGATTCTCAAAAACATAATCACTCAAAGAATCATTAAACAACACAGGATAATCTTCAGCATAATTAGAAGTGTCAACATCATTTCCCAAACCAGAATATGCTACATAAGATGGAGCCAGTAATGAAGTAACTCTATTATTTCTCAGGATATTGTTGTCTGCACTATTTGCCAAAAAAATTCCAAAAGAAGCATCTCCCCCAGCATCATCATCGGTAGTAGATACATTATTGTTTGAAATATTGCAGTTATCTGAATAATAATTTCCTATTCCAAAAGATCTACCAAAGTCTGTATCAAATTTATTATTATAAACTGTAATATTGTCTGAAGAATAAAGGTGAAGAGCATAACAACTATAACAACGAGTGTAGACCTCATTATTAATCACTCTTGAATTATCAGAATCTCTCAAATACAATCCATAATCACCATACCCAAAATAACCATTAGAAGTAGAAGAAACATTTACATTTTCTATAAGGGAATTAAGAGATTGATAATAATAAATACCGAAATTGTTTGTAGTACTTGCATGCTCTGTGAATATGGTCACATTTGAATCTTTCACATTTGTGTTTACAACATTCCCATATGAGTAAACTGCTATAGAATTTGTCACAGTAAGGCTGCTCAAATTAAAATTACAATTTTGAATTAGCAAATTATCATTTCCATTATTAACCACTCCATATCCCGTACTGGAAGAAGCATAGTTTACATAGTTACCTTGACAATCCAAGGTTACATTGTCTGAAGAAATAGTAAAACAAGTATCCGTTGAAGAAGCATTGGTTGTTAACTTATAGGTCCCAGGAGAACTCAAAGTTCCACAATCTCCTACAAATTGAGTTCCAATCTCCAAATTCTCACTTAAAACTGTTGATCCCTCCTCTGTCAGATCTGTCGGAGTTACTGCAACAGACCAAACATCACCATTAGAAGTTTCGTTACTAAAAATTGCTTGAATGCTTTTTCCATTATTGGTGTAATTATAAATTGTTTCAACTTGCCCTTGAGAAAGTTCCCTATCAAAAACAAGAAATTCATCTATTTTACCTTCGAATTCTGTACTTCCACTTCCACTAATAACATCTCCAATTACAAACTCACCAGAAGTGTCTGGAAGAGTATAAGTGCAACTTGATGTAGTATTCACCAAAACTCCGTCTTGATAAATATTACAAACACCAGTAGTAGAATTAAATGTTAAAATAATGTGAGACCAAATAGACCTAAAATCCTCCAAAGTTAAAACAGATGTTCCATTAACTCTGAAAGTCCACCTATTTGAATTGTAAATGTCAGATACAAACATAATATTCTCAGAAGTATGAGGATTTTCTACTTCTTTAACAAAAACCGTTTCATAACCTAGATCTGGAGTAGGATACATCCAAAAAGAAACACTAAATCCTTCAGAAAGCGTTAAAGAATCTGAATCTTCTACAACAATCCTATCATCATTGCCATCAAAAGTATAACAACCTCCAACCTTACACCCAGCAGCATTGGTCCAAGTAGGCACATATCCAGAAGTACCATCCCCCAAAGTACCATTATTCCCATATGTAGAATAATCTCTCAACCCTTGAAAAGTTGTGCTACTATAACTCGTATCAAAAGGCATATTTAAAACAGCGATACTTGCCCCATCAACTCTCCAATCAGTAATGTTATAAACAGGATCAGAATCTCCATCAGATGCAGAAAAAATGATGGATAAATTTTCATCAGTGGTATTTGTTCCAGAAGAAGAATTAATTATCAAATTGCTAACACTTGGAGCCACAGCGAGAACGAAAGAGGAAATTAAAACAATTCCAATTAAAAAAATCAATGCAAAAACAATTGTACTCTTATTCTTCATTCTCTATTTTTTCTTTAACCATTTAACAAATTTCTAAAATACTAGTCGCACCATGTATTTTCACGCAAGTTGAATTATCATCAATGTAATTATTCGCACTATTTTCAAATACAATTCTCTCCGTTGTAACATTCCCAGTAAAATTTCCTGTTCCAATAACATTCAAAGTATTTTGTGGAGTAGTAGTTCCAATACCAACATTCCCCCCACTTAAAATTGCAAATTTGGGACTAGAAGTTGCGGAGGTCCCTCCCAAATAAACTGAACCTCCATTAAGGAACCTTCCATAAACATTGCTTGGGCTTCTAATATAAATATCCCCCCCATCTTCCACCGCACTCAAAATACTATTTCCTCCTGTATCAACAACAAATGTATCTATCATCGTACCCCCAGAGTTTGGGAATTGAATTGCTCTATTCCTTTCCAAATAAATTTCTCCACCACTAATGTTTGCATTTCCGATTACATTCAAAGTATTTTGTGGAGTAGTAGTTCCAATTCCAATATTAGTTCCAAGTTGATAAATATTAGAATTATTCAAACTTGTTGTTCCATTCCACATTGGAATATAATTTGCAGTTCCTGCTCCAGTCACAGCGCCTAAACCACTAGCGGAAACTGTTGATAAACAATTTCCTCCTTCAATACAAACATCTCCAGTAACATTTATGTTTCCTCCCACTTCAAGAGCTTCAGAAGGAGAAGTTACATTAATTCCAAAATACCTCTTTCCAGAAAGATACCTAGAAGTAAAAGCTAATCCAGCACTAGTGTAAAAATCAATTTGATCAGTAGTATGATTATAAATAATTCTTCCAACATCATCATCAAAAATATCTCCAAAATAAATTCCAGAAGAACCTCCACTGAATCCAGATTTTTTAAGTTGTATATATGGTTCATCTCTTAGAATAGAAAGAGCATATCCAGGTTTACCATAATCCTCTCCGATTCCAACATTTCCTGTAGAATCATCAATGAAGAAATTATTCGCAACACTAAAATTTCCAGTAAAGTTTCCTTCTCCAATAACATTTAAAGTATTCTGGGGTGTAGAAGTTCTAACACCTAATCTTTCAAGACTCTCTTCCCATTTTAAATCGAGATCTGAACTCAAGATATCTGAACCAGTCCAATATGCTAACCTTCCTGCAATCCCTCCTCCAGAAACATTTCCATTACCAGTGCCAGCATCACTTAAACAATTTCCACCTTCTATACAAATGTCAGTTGTTGCGTTAACAAATCCACCAGAATAAATATCCCCAGTAGTATTTGAAGAACCGACTACTTTTAAATTTCCTCCAACATCTAACTTGTAAGTGCCAGGTTTTTTTCCTATTCCAACATTCCCCCCAGTATCTAAATAAATATTGGGATTTCCACTATTCCAATCACCTATAGCAAGAGGAATATATGAAGAACCGGTATAGGGAAGAACTCTACCTGTATAAGTCCCTCCATCGTTATAAACATATAACTCAACATAACCATTTGCAATACTTGGATGAGCACCAGAACCTGTAGCAAGAACTTGTTGGGACCTTACTGCCCCATTCACTTCTAATTCTTCATTAGGATTAGCAGTTCCAATTCCGATATTTCCGCTATTCTGATAAATAACCGAATTATTTAAACTAGTTGTGTCATTCCATAAAGGAATTCTTCCAGCAGTTCCTTCACCAGTTAAAGCGCCAACACTTCCTGCAGAAACTGTTGACAAACAATTTCCTCCATAAGTACAAAAGTCAGAAGCATTAACTTGTCCTGTTGCAAAATCTCCATAAATTAAATTAGTTGCATTAACATTTGATTGCTGGACTATGAATTTATTACTTGCAGAATTACCAATTCCTGCACCATAACCTATAGCAACAACATCATTTCCAGAATTTGATTGAAGTGCTGAAAGACCAATTGCAACAGTATTATTTCCTGAACTCAAAGAACCAGAAAAATAACCCAAGGAAGTAACATTTTCTCCATGAGCAGCATAGTTTGAAGCAGCACCAACAGCAGTTGCATAAGCCCCCCAATTATCATAACCTGCAGTGTACCCAATAAGAGTTGAAAAATCTCCATAATTATCATTAGCTGCATTGACACCTAAACCAGTAACATAATTTGCAAAATCTGTATTACCAGATAAAGTCCCAACATAAACATCATCTCCATTGTCTTTAAAGTTTGAAGCGTAAATTGCATAAGATCCCAAATTCAAATTACTTGTAGCACCAATATAAGGAACATAAGAAGCATTGTATGTAGAAGACCAAGAAGAATTGTACAAACTAAAATTAGCAGTCCACAAAGGATCAGTTTCTGAACCACTAACAACATCACTTAAACAATTCCCTCCTTCAATACAAACATCAGTTGTTGCATTAACAAATCCCCCAGAATAAATATCCCCAGAAATATTTGTAGAACCATTGACAGTTAATCTTTGATTAGCAGAAGAGGTGCCAATTCCAACATCTCCACTATAGTCAATTAAAAAATCGGTTCTAGCACCAGAGTTTTGACGAACTTCAAAATATCCATTAGGCACAGCATTTGAACCACTAGAATCAGTAAATAAAATCCCGCTTTCAGAAGCATCACTTACCAAAAAAGCAAGACGATTATAAAGTGATCCTGTTGAAGCGGAAAAAGCCGTATTTCCTGAGCTTCTTCCAGTTTGAAAATATGTTGTAGTGACTGAATCCGACCAAGTTCCAGTCCACCCATCAAGTCCTCGAAAGATATTTTGATCATTTGCATATAATTTAATATCTGTTCTTCCAGTAGAACCAATTATTCCACTTGTAGAATTAAAGTATAAACTATCCCCATTATCTGCTACCTCAAATTGATAATTTGGACTACTAGTTCCAATACCTACGTTACCTGAGGAATCAATCACTAATCTATCACTTCCCCCAGTTGCTAAACTTATTTTATCAGAATCCATTCTATACATTCCAGTGTTTTCATCACCATTAAAGGTATAGGTAACTGCACTTAAACTTGGAGCTTGACTATGATAAATCTTCGCAGCGTTAGAAACACTTCCCCTAAAATTAGATGAAAATAAAACTAAATTTCCAATTTGAGAACTTGTCCCACTTGCTTTTATATCCCCTACAACTTCCAACACTTCCGAAGGACTCGTCGTCCCAATACCAACATAACCATTTTCATTATCAACAAATAAATCAGTTCCCCCAACACTAAAATTATTGTCTCCCAAAACAACATTCTGGTTTGCTCCAGTGTAAGGAACATAAGAATCATTTATTGTTGAATTGACCTCTCCCCAAGAATTTATACAATCTCCATCAATACAAAAACTTCCATTGATATTTGAATTTCCAGAAAGATACAAATCTTTCCATCTTAAGCTTGAAGAACCTAAATCAAAGGTGGCATCAAAACCTTCTTGAGGAAATAAAGATCCATTTATGTTTAAATTTGAAACTTGCAAAGAACTAATGTTGTAAACATAAACTGATTGAGCATACAAATCTCCTCCATTTATTGTAACACCTCCTTCACTCCAAGAGCCTCCAAAATTGTAAGTTCCAGTTCCATTATCTCCATCATTTCTCAAAAAAGTTGCATCTGCGTAAGCAATAGCTGGAGTTGTTTGGTTATAAGCCCAAGTATCATAAGTTGAATTATATGTTGAAGACCAAGAAGAATTATACAAACTAAAATTAGCAGTCCACAAAGGATCGGTTTCAGAACCACTAACAACATTACTCAAACAATTTCCTCCTTCAATACAAAAATCAACTTGAGAACTAACATTCCCAAAAAAAGAATAATTATTCACTCCACTAAATGTTGCAGTATCAACGGCATATTTTCCAACTCCAATCTTCAAAGTTTCTTTTCCAGAAGCAGAAGCATTATACCCACTTATTAATAATTCTTTAGTTACTCCAGAAAAAGGTTCATAATAAAATTCAAATTCTTCAGAAGTTGCATTTCCCAAAATCAAGTTAGAACCATTAACTCTCCAGATAAAATCATAACCTGAAGGGGTGGTTCCAAATTCCAATGCTTTTATATCAGTATCCAAATTAATTTCTGCAACATTTCCATCTTGAGCATTATTCCAATTAAGAATCATCTCATGAGCCCCAGTATTTTTAAATAAAAGGGTCCCATCATCATCTCCAAAATCAAGAGTTAAAAGCTGGTCTGGATTCAAAGTTCCAATTCCAACATTTCCATTCATGAAAGAAATGTTTTCCGTATTGACATCAAAATAAGGATAACCATAAACCTCCCCCCAATCACCAAATTGTAAAGCAAAATCATTTCCTGCCAAAGTTCCTGCTGCAGTAAATATATTCTCTCCGTCTGAATCTCTAAATGTTGCGATATTAGAACCTGCAACTCCTTCAACACTAAGAGCTCCAGCCTCACCATTTCCTCCAATAGATAACAAAGCAGCGGGAACTGTTGCCCCAATTCCAATATTTTCTCCACTTTGATAAATAACTGAATTATTCAAACTAGTTGTTCCGTTCCAAACCGGAATATAATTTGCAGTTCCTTCACCCGACAAAGTTCCAAGACCATCGGTAACAGAGGATAAACAATTTCCTCCTTCAATACAAACATCAGCTGTTGCATTTACAAATCCACCAGAATAAATATTTCCAGTAAAATTTCCTGTTCCAAGAACGTTTAAAGTATTTTGAGGGGTTATGGTTCCAATCCCAACTCTACCTGTAGAA
This sequence comes from Nanobdellota archaeon, assembly GCA_020430505.1. GTDB lineage: Archaea > Nanobdellota > Nanobdellia > Pacearchaeales > GW2011-AR1 > EX4484-71. The sequence continues at coordinate 25,559 of JAGQJT010000006.1, forward strand.
GGATCTATGATTAATATTTCATTTCCAGGAGTTTCTCCCCCATATCTAAAAGTTCCGTCGCTGAATTTAACTGCAATAGATTCGTCATCCTCAGTAAGCAAACCCAATTCCCCCCCATAAGAATCATCACTTAAAATCAAATAACCAACATTATCTTGACCGAATCTAACTTTATCAGAGAAGACATCAAATTCATATTGAGGGTTGTTAGTTCCAATACTTACATAACCAGTATTTGAATTCACAAAAAAAGTATCCGTATTTACAGTTAAATTTCCACCAACAACCAAATCATTACTTATATCAACATCAGTTACAAAAAGTTTAGAAATTCTATTTCCCAAACTTCCCAACCATCCAAAAAAACCTGTTCCAGTTGTGGTAATATTTTGAGAACCTAAATCAACATTTGAATCAGCTCCAGAATAAGGCACATAAGAACCATTTGCAATACTAGCATTTATCCAGTTAAGATCATTACTAATTTGACTTCCGCTAATCCCAGTTAATTGAGAACCATCTCCAACAAAGTAAGAAGCAGTTACATTATAACTTCCAAAATCCAAATTAGAATCTACAATCAAACCTGAAGTAGTAGAATTTTTAGTTTGAAAAGAATAAGGACTTCTTGCAATTTTTGAGTTATTAATTAAAACGCCATCTCTGTAATAACATAAATAATATTGTTCATCAAAATCTAAGTTTACATTTTCCAAATAATAAGAGATAATTCCACGATTATCTGTAGTTAAAGTGGTTGAATTAGAGTAAATAACTGGAGAACAATCTGATTCGTTTGAAATATTGAAAACAAAATCAAATGTTCCCGCAGTTATTTCTCCTGTTGAGGTATCTAAAGTTTGAATATTCAAATGCAACTCATCTAAGACAGTTGCAGAAGAAACAAAACTAAAGAAAAATATAATTGAAATTAAGTAAATTACAAAATAAGTAGGAAATTTTTTCACCATTCTTTTAAAACCTCAACAAAATGTATTTCTACATTTATCCTACACTTTTTTACTATATAAATATTCCTTTTACCTACATTTTACTTACCGTCGAGAAAACAAGAATAATTCAATTAAAAAAATAAATACTATTTTACTTACAGATTTAACAGGTATAATCTGATATAATCCCTGCATCAAAACTCATGGTACAACTTCCAACATTGTAAGTTCCAGTTAAACCCTCATTTTCTCCGGAAACAAAACCTTCAGAGGCATGTACAAACCCAGAAACATCAAGAGTGTAACTTGGATAGTTCACACCAATTCCAACAGATTTAGAATCAATTATAAAATCTCCTTGAGCAGCCAATGGATCTTTTTTCACCCAAAATACTGGAGTATTTTCTAATAAAAATCTCATTTGATGATCATCATGAATATATTGAATTTCTGAAGCTTGAGGACTATCTGGTCTACTAAAAACAATTTTAGAAACTCCAGATTCTCCTTCAATTCCCAATCTGATTGCACCATTTCCAAGAATATCTAAATCATAATATCCATGTGGATTTTCAGTTCCAATTCCAACATTTCCGTTCATAAATGAAAATTTATTATTTGGAGCATCAATTATTAGTTTAGCTTGGCTTGAAGAATCAAAAGCATCTCCAATCAAAACTCTTCCTTGATAGTTTTCTATTAAAAAATCAAATCCGTCATTAAATGCCCATAAACTGCCATAACCTTCATAAAACAAAACTGAAAAAGGATCATTATACATTCCAATTCCAAAAAAAGAACCTTCATTATCTTCAAAAATAATGGATTCGACAAGCTCATTAAGAGAATTCCATTTAAGAAGATAATATGCATCTTCTATAATTAATTCATTTATGGGAGGATTATTTCCTTCACTTGAAGAGGAATATCCCTCACAACTTCCAATTTCATAAACGGATTCCCTCCCAAGAATAGCTTCATCTCCTTCTCCCCCAAGTATCGGAACCACAACGACTTTTCTAACATTAAAAGGTTTTAAATTATCAAGCATGAACAAAAATTGTTTTTCTTCAAGTTCTTTCAGAGAATAATCTGCATCATGAACTTCAGAATTTAAGCAATCAGTAAATAAAAACCTTAATTTTTGAATATTTCCCTTACCCTGATTTCTTTTAACAACAACTTCCGATTCATTTTGATCTTCAAAAGCTTGAACTTTTTTTATTTCCAAACTTACAGTAGTTTTACCTAATTCAATTCCAGTCTTAGCTTTTTCTATTACCCCCCGAGTTACTCCCCAAATTATTCCTGTAGAAACCAAAACTAAAAGAATTATAATCAAAGTGGTCACAATAGTAGCCATGCCTCGAGAATTTTTAAAAAAATAATCACCCATCAAAAAAAGAAATAAGATACATATATAAATATTCTTATGATGAGCCTACTCGGATTTGAACCGAGGACCTCTGGCTTTCTTAGAGTAAATCTGTGAAAGTTGTAATTCTCATGAATCACATTCCTATAAGACCAGCGCTCTAACCAGGCTGAGCTATAGGCTCATTAATAATTTTTAATCAGAAGTCTATTTAAAACTTACTTAACTCCATCACAGGTAGTATAATACATTATTCCACCATCAAAACTCATAGTACAACTTCCAACATTGTAAGTTCCAGTTAAACCCTCATTTTCTCCGGAAACAAAACCTTCAGATGCATGCACAAATCCAGAAACATCAAGAGTGTAACCGGGATAGTTCACACCAATTCCAACAGATTTAGAATCAATTATAAAATCTCCTTGAGCAGCCAATGGATCTTTTTTCACCCAAAATACTGGAGTATTTTCTAATAAAAATTTCATTTGATGATCATCATGAATATATTGAATTTCTGAAGCTTGAGGACTATCGGGTCTACTAAAAACAATTTTAGAAACTCCAGATTCTCCTTCAATTCCCAATCTGATTGCACCATTTCCAAGAATATCTAAATCATAATATCCATAGGGGTTTTCAGTTCCAATTCCAACATTTCCATTCATAAATGAAAATTTATTATTTGGAGCATCAATTATTAGTTTAGCTTGGCTTGAAGAATCAAAAGCATCTCCAATCAAAACTCTTCCTTGATAGTTTTCTATTAAAAAATCAAATCCATCATTGACAGAAACAAAATCATTTTGGTTATTATCAAACAAAAAACTATATGCATCTCCATGATTGTTAATTTTTAATAATTCTTCGTCAACAGTATCAGAATTGTATAGAGAAGAATCTACATTAACATCTCCAAAACCTCTCTTAACAAGATAATTTTCTTGAGCACTAACCAAAGAAAGTGTAAACACCAGAGTAATTAAAACGATAAAAAGAGGCAAAAATTTAAACTTCATAGTAAAAAATAAACCATTATTTATTTAAACCTTTCTATCCAAAAAGAAATATGTCAAAGAAAAAATTATATCGAAGCAAGAAAGACAGGATACTTGGAGGAGTTTGCGCAGGAATAGCTGAATATGTTGATGCGGATCCTACAATAATAAGATTACTTTGTGTTGTTGCAACCCTTCTATGGGGAGCGGGATTACTTGCATATATAATAGCATGGATAATAATTCCAGAGAAGAAGTAGTTACTTTTAAAAACCAAATTTTTCTTAATTAATCAAGCCCCGATAGTACAGAGGCCAAGTATGCTAGCCTTTCACGCTAGTGACCCGGGTTCGAATCCCGGTCGGGGCGTATTAATCTAATGTCCACTTTTGGTGGGCGGAACTTATAAGAATTGTCTAAGCTATACAAAAAGAATATTCTTCTATATGAAAAGTGGTTAAAATTTATTGATAACTTAAACAAAAATAACTAAAAGCCCATCAAATCTAGACATTAAGTAAAACTATGCGGTCGGCATTCTTGTACATGTTTTGTACAATAAATTTAAAAAGAATAAAAAATCTTTAATTTCAGAGGTGTTAGTGCCTCAGACATTTAATTCTGAAAAATAATAAAATGGAAGAAAAAATATATTATGTGAAAAAATTGGAAAAACCTGATTTCTCTGATTTAAGTTATATCTATAAAAATTTAATCGTACATTTTCATCACAAGTTGACAGAATCAGACCCAACCATTTATTTTGGTCAAGTGAAAGAAGCTGTGAATAATGATTTATACCTTGAAGGATTCGCATTAGTTGAATCTTTTAGTGAAAAATCGGGTTTAGAAAAGCAAGTTGTTTTTGGGAAAGAATATCTTGGAAGATTTCCTTTCTACGAATCTCCTTTAACAAATTGCGTTTCAGAAAAAGATAAGATTTATGAGTTTATCTCTGAAGTAAATATCAATTCTTTAAGAGAAATAGCTAACAGTAGAGACAAAAGATTTAGAGTAGAACTTTCTGAATAAGAACTTATTTTACAAAAATCCATAATGTTCCAAGATGTACTCTTATGAGGTTGAAACATTTCCAAAATAATTATAAATTATGAAATTTTAAAAAGAAAGGAGGAAAAAATGAAAAAAGAAGTAATAGAAAAATTTGCTGCTTTAATAACAGCCGCTTTTGGTTTAATTGCTGCTTTAGCTTGGAATGGTGCAATCCAAACGATTTTCAAAAGAATTTTTGGTGAAGCGAATTCAATCGGAGCAATGTTAACCTATGCAATTATTGTTACATTAATAGCTGTTTGGGCTACAATGGCAATAGGAAAAGCTGCAGAAAAAGCAAAAAATGAAAAACCTAGAAAAGAATAAGTTTTATTTCATAAAAGTAAAACATTATGGCCGTGAATTAGAATATAGAGGAAAGATCATGTGGATTCACGGAGACGAATTTAGAATGCAATGTGAAGACGATTGCAGATTAAGATTCAAATTAAAACAAGTTTTTTATATTCGGGAATTAAATGAAAACGAAATAAAAAAGATAGAATATAAACCGCTTCAAATAAATCAAAAAAGAGTATTTATTCCAAGACATAAACTGAAAAAAATGGAAGAACCTGAAGGGTTAAACTAATCTCCCAATGTACCCTTCTATTTCAGAGAGTCCTCCCAAAGCATAAGCAAGACATCTAGAATTCCCATCCCAAACATCATAATCAAATTTTTCCGCTGAAGAATCTCTTTCTCTGATAAGCTGCCCTTCCAAAAAAATAGGGGGAAAATTAAATTTGGTGAAATTAAAAGAATCGCTTATCCCTCTAATGTTTTCTGATAGTTTAGAAGGAATATTTTTTGAATCCAAAAAGCCAACCAAATTTGAAGAATCCATTACTGAACCCTTAGTATAAATTGGATCAAGATTTTTCATTCCTGGCCACAAACCTGCGTGGTAGAGATTTACAATTTCTTTGGTCCACTCAAAATTTCCATATTTTTCTAGATTCCATCCTAAATCAGAAGAAATTTTCATTACTTCGTCATCTCCCAAAGAATAAACCCAATTTTTCAAAGAAGAAAAATCAAGAGGATTAAGATAGTCCTTATAGGAATTCGTTAAAATGACTTGCTTACGAACATCAATCTCAGGAATTGAGTTCATTGTTTTCCCTCTAAAATTTTTTTGTAAAGGTTAGAATACATCTTCATTGAACGCTTCAAACTATATTTTTCAGAACTAGGTCGAGCATTTTGAGATAATTCTTCTTTCAAACCTTTTTCATGAAAAAATCTTAATAAAGCATTTCCAATTTCTGAAACAGAGGAAGGATCAACGGAAATTCCATTGTATTCATCCTGAACAATTTCTGTGGAAGAACCATAATTAGTTGCGATCACAGGAGTTCCGCATGCAAGGGATTCTCTCATAACCCTACTTAACCCTTCCCAAAGAGTCGGCAAAACAAAAACGTCTGCCCAAGAATAATATGATGGTAACTCATTTTTATTTTTAGATCCTAAAAAATAACTGACTCCTTCAAGATTTAAATTTTTTTGAAGCGCTTTTATCTCTTTTGCTTTTACAGATTGTGCATCTTCGCTACCAACATGTAAATGAACCAAACCAGGCAAATCCTCTCTAACAGTATCAATTGCTTTCAATAGAGTTTCTATATTTTTTCCTCGGACAAGTCTACTAGAACTAAAAATTTTGTACTTTACGCCAAGAAACTCTTTTGGGAGATATTTTGAAATTTCTTCTTCGCTTTGGGGCTTAAAAAAATCTCTATCTATCCCATTGTGAATGACACTAATTTTTTTGGGATCAACCCCGAATTTCTCTTTAGCAAGGGCTTGTAATTCATAAGACTCACAAACCAATGCATCAACTTCTTTTAAAGAATGACTCAATCTAGTTGGATCATGAGCACTCACCATTAAGGGGGACGAAGAAAAATCTCTAGCAATGATACCCATATCAACAGCAAAATGAGTATTAAATGCCCTTATTAAATTAGGGTTAAAATTTTCAACAACTTTTTTTATTGACTCTGAATCCTGCATAAAAATGTCTTTGAAAGAAGCCTTAGACGAATCAAACAAAATCTCAAAATTTTTCAATTTAGCATAGAGTTGTTCTGCAGCAGATTTATACTTCAAAACGGAATTGGATTTTATTCCAAAATATTCCTCATTCTGTTCGTCTCTCCAATTTAAAAATTGAACTTCATCGAAAAATCTTTCGCCATAAAAAAGAGGATTAAATTCCCCCAAAAAATCTTCTTTTGGACTTCTAAAGTAACTTTTCAAAGGATCATTTGGAATTGCAAGTAATTTTTTCATTTCAAGCTACCTTTTGCCAAGAAAAACAAGTATTATTCTCTTCATTCTTGCCTTGAAATTTAACTTCCACCTCTAGACCTTCTTTTCTGAGAATTGAATTTCTAATAGCTTCCATTGCAGAACTTCTTGCCTTATCTGCCCCATTTGTTTTCCCCTTAATATGTAAACGATGATTATAAAGCACTTCTGGATTTCTTGAAATCTGATCAGGATTTAAAAGTTCGCTTGCTCTAAGTGCAAAATCATAATCCTCCACATAAAAATTTCTAAAACCTTCTAAATCATCAAAAAGACTTCTCTTAAAACATTCTACAGCACCAATAAAATTAAATTCCAATAATTTTTCTCTAGAGTAATCCACACCATACCGGGTATATAAAATTCTTCCAGCTTCATCAATTTTTCTATGTTGTGAATAAGAATAAGCAACTTCAGGATGGCTTGCCATAAATTCCAAAGTTGATTTGATTGCATCTGGTTCCAAAAAATCATCTCCATCTAAGAGCATAACATATTTTCCTCTAGAAGACCTTACCCCATAATTTTTGGCATTCCAAGCTCCCAAATTTTGGGGAGTTTTAATTGAGAAAGCATTTTGAAGACCTTTCATTTCTGAAATTGTTGCATCACGTGTACCGTCAATTGAACAATCATCTACAAATAAAACCTCAAATAAATCAGAAGAAGCTGTCTGAGCTTTTATTGAACTAACTGTTTCAGAAATAAAATTTTTTAGATTATATGTAGGAACAATTAGACTAACCATGGGAAATCCTTCTTTAGTTGAGACGTGTCTATAATATTCAAATGACTTTCCATCCACAATTGGAACGCTCTCTCTTTTCGAATACTTATTTTCCATTTTACTTTTAAGGGTTGTATTTTAATCCAAAAATTCGTAATTTTTAATTTCGCTCCTCATAACAAGCACCACTTTATATATTTTTCCTAAGATTTTTTAAATTTCCGTCGGAAAACTATATACTCTAGATATATAATCGAAAATAATATAGATACAAAACCAAAACCCTATAAATCCTAAACACTTAATCAAAATATGAGACCAAGATATAGTTTTTCATCAAGAAGAAACAGAAGAATTGACAAAATGACAAAGCAAAGACAAAAATATCCAGATATAGCAAAAAAAATAGTTGATACTTCTGATATAATTCTTGAAGTATTAGACTCAAGATTCCCCAACCAAACAAGAAATAAAGAATTAGAAAGTGAAATAAAAACCCAAAAGAAGAAAATAATCTATGTTTTGAATAAATCCGATTTAGCAAAAAACCAAAAAAGAACACTTCCAACCCCAAATGTTAAGGTTTCCTGCACAAAAAGAATTGGAATAAAGCAACTTAGAGACAAAATAAAACAGATTTCTAAAACAATTGAACAAAGAGAAACAAGAGAATTAAGAAAAGACAAAGTAGTAAAAGGGGAAGATTCAAGAATAAAAGTGGGAGTTATTGGATATCCAAATACAGGAAAATCTTCTCTATTAAACCTTCTATCTGGTAAAAAAGCTGCAGGAGTTGGGTCGGAAGCAGGGTTTACAAAAGGTGTTCAAAAGATAAGACTTTCTTCAGAAATAGTCTTAATAGACACACCAGGAGTTATTCCAGAAGAAGATTATTCTCAAACAGAAAAAAAGAAAATTGCCCAAAACACCATGTTTGGAGGAAAATCTTACACTCAAATAAAAGAACCTGAGATAGTGATCCATAGAATTTTAGAAGAATTTCCAAATTCATTAGAAAAACACTACAAAATAAAATTAGAAAACAATTTAGATTCAGAAGAATTAATAGAGAAAGTAGGAAATTTAAAAGGATTCTTTAAAAAAGGAAACAAAGTTGATGAAGATAAAACTGCTAGAGAAATTCTAAGAGCTTGGCAGAAAGGTGAAATTAATATCTAAATATCTCCTTTCTCAATTAAAAACTTAATATTTGGTGCAACATTATATTTTCCTTGCTTAATTTCTTCTATGTCTAACCACTTAATTTCTTTTATTGGTTCTAAAGGTCTTATTTCCTCTTTATTTTTTAATTTAGTTAGATAATGGATTAGCACAATGCAAGCCTTCTCACCATTTCCAGGGTCTTTCCAAATTATCATTGGATGTAATGGTTTCAGAATTTCAACTTCCCCATTAATTTCTTCCTTAACCTCTCTATGACAAGCTTCTTCCAAATCTTCAATGTCTTCTTCAACAGTTCCACCAGGAAGTTTATAAAAATCATCTTTGTTGTCTAAGTTAACTAATAACCTTCCATCTTCAATAATTACAGGACCAGAAGCTACAATTAATCTTTTCATAAGATATAATGCAAAATAGATTATAAAAACTTAATCATGTAAATTTATTTAAAGAAACTTTGAAGAGAAACTTTATGACTCAATTAAAATTGTGGAATAAAGATTATTTAGATAAATTCATAGATCTCTCTCAGTCTGTGATGCCAATTCATTCTGAGAATGCTCCCCCTACTGAAAGATTAGAATGGTGGGAGTTATCTGAAAAAGATCCTGCATACCATGCCTTGAAAGAAATTGAAGAAATAAGGCTTTATAATCAAAAGAAAAATCTTCTAAAGAATAATTACCTCAAGATTGGCTTTTCAGATAGGTATTCTAAAACCCTTTTAAATATCTTAGAAAGAAAGAAGTTGGTTGATGAGGGCATAATCTCTTTCAAGAGTTTCTCAAGTTATTATGAAGAAACAATTAAAACTCATGATGAGCTTTTTGAAAATCCTGCTAACTTTTATCAAAAAAATAAAAAAATTAGGAATTTAGAAAAAAACATATTCACTTTCGGGAGTCTAAGTTTATCCTATTCTTTTTGTGCCTTACCTAGATTGGCCTCTTCAATAATTAAAGATGCTGAATCTGTAAGAATATGGCATGAAATTATGTTGGACACATCTGATGAAAATCACAAGTTAGAAGACTTTGATGATTTTTTAATGGGGGGTATGAAAGAGAATGAAATAATTGATCAAAAATATGAAGCATTGGTCAAAGATCTCAGAGGAAATAAAGTGCCAGAAAACTTACTAAAAGAATTATTTGAAAAAATCAAATATGATAAAAGAGAACACGTAAATATTTGGTTTGGAAATGCCGTAATTACAAAAAGTTCACTCATAGACTCATTTTATGTATTCTTTGGATCTAAACTGGGTTCAGACTTTATCAAAAAATGGAGAAGTAAAAAAGATAAAGAAAAATTAAAAGAAGATTTTGAAAACCAAATTTATACAAATCCTTATATCAATCTTGGATTAGTAGATTTGTCTTTAAGGGATTTTGGAAGTGAAAAACATTTAGAAAGAGCAAAGAGATATGAGGGGAGAAGATATGATGAACAGGACAGGGGGTTAATTGAATAAAAAAATTAGTCTAATTTCTTAACAACATAAATCCTATCTTCATCCAATTCATAACCTAATTTCTTATAATACTCTCTAACACCAACTCCTGAAATAACTTTTAGAAATTTTATTCCTTCAGAAGAAACAATCTTTTCGGCTTCTTGCATAAGCCATTTTCCAAAACCTCTATGCTGAGAAATTTCTCCTTTCTCACCAAGATTCAAATTCTGGCCATAAACATGCAACTCCCTTATAATCGCCTTGCCATCAAAAATCCTCAGTCTCAAAAGTCCAAATAAAACGTCTTTTTCGTTAACGACTTCCAAAAAATATTCCGTTCCATTAGAAGCTTTATATTTTGTGGTTTTCAACTTTAAATCTTCATTCAAACTATTTTCTTTGTTAAAACCAATTTCTCTTAATCTAATTTCTTTAATTTCAACGCCTTGTTTTTTTAGATTTTCTTCAATAATATTTCTTAAATCCAATTTCATTGGCTCAGTAAGCATTTTTTCTTTGGGAATCTCCCTCATAATTCTCATAATTCTACAATAATTTGGAATGATTGGGAACATCTCTGAAAGAAGTTTTTTCATTTGTTCTGTAGAATAAGATTTGTAACCAATTTTTTCGTACATTTTAGCCAAAGGAGAATCTTCAACAATTTGACACGGATAAATCTTAAGTTGATCTGGTCTAAAATCTTCTTTATCAAAAAGCATTCTAAATAATTTCAAATCTTTTTCAGGATTACTATAAGGCAAACCAGGCATAAAGTGATAACCAACTTTAAACCCCGCATTTTTCAATCTCTTTGTTGCATCAACAACATCCTGAACAGTATGACCTCTATTTATTTTTTTATAAATCTCATCATCTGGTAATTGAACACCAATTTCCACCCTTGTACATCCAAATTCCAACATTCTCTTAATTTCTTCATCAGAACAATTATCTGGCCTGTTTTCAATGCACAAAGCGACACATCTATTTTCTGCAGTTTCATTTATCTTTTTTGCTTCTTCAAGATTATTCGATTTTTTTCCATTCAAAGAATCAAAACAAGATTTTATGAAATCATATTGATAGTCTAGATCATACTGCAAAAAAGTTCCACCCAAAACAATTATTTCAATTTTATCTGTTGGATGTCCCATTTTTTTTAAAACTTTTAATCTGGCTTGAACTTGTTCATAGGGATCAAATTTCAAATCCAAAGCCCTCATAATCGCAGGACTCTTATCAGTATAACTTTGAGGAACAAAATCTCCTCCAGGACAATAAATACAAGTTCCATGATTACATTTTCTCGGTTTTAGTACGACTGTCAAAGGTGTAACTCCAGACGCACTTCTTACAGGTTTTTTTGGTTTTTCCATCAAACATTCAAAATAAAAACACTTTTAAACCATTCGAAATTAGACAAAAAATGATTATGGGAAAAAAATTTAATACAAATGAGAAGACCGTAAGAGATATGCTAAAATTCGGAGAGTACCCTGTAAGAAAGATATATCTCACCAATGGCACAATTTTCAATAATGGATTAAAAGAAGCATTTAGAGAATTCCCCAAATATTGGATAGAGCTTGGAAACGGAACTTTTGTTGAAAACAAACTATCTAAAGAATACCAAAACACAAGAAAGGGAAAATTATTCAAATATCTTTTATCTTTAAAACCTGCAACTGAATTGAATATAAAACCAAAAGATTTTTACAATGCGGAAGATAGAAAAAATGGGTTTGAATTTGACATCCATAAAAAAGGACATCCAATTTTAGAAGAAAAAGTTCTAGAGATAGATTTAGAAAAAAAATCTTTAAGTGTTTCCAGGAAATTTAAAATTTAATTCCCATTAAATGTATCAACATATAATATAATAAGATTATTGCAACTAAAATAAATGCAATAACTATCCATCTGTATTTCCATTTATGTTTATGGAAATTTTTTCTGTCTTTGTGTTTGACCTTGTCAATTAATTCGTCCCCAAAATAAACGGATAAAAAAGTTCCTGCTGCAGAAAGAAGTATTATCAAACCATAAGGAAAAGGATGGGTGAGAATATTATAAAATATTTGAAGTAAAAATGTACTTTGATAAACACCCTTAAAAGAAATTAATGCAATTAAATTCACTATTGCTGCAATTATCCAAACAAAAACCTCTGAATGTAACATTCTTATTTTTATCAAAAGTCTAATTGGCAAATCTAAGAACATTCCTGCATCTGCAACAGGAGTGCAAAATACAAAAAAAGACCAAGTTAGGATTGTAACAAGAAATCCATGCCCCGCACCAAACCTCAAAGAAGCATAAATAAAATAAGCGATAACCAATAAAAAAACTCCTAAAAATCTAAAAGTAATGTGCCTTTTTGTTTCGTGTTTAAAAAAATCAAATTTCATCATCTCTTACCAGATAAATAAAATAAAAAACAAATATAAGTCTTTTGATTATGAAAACGTTTATCAAATCTTCTTTTTTATATGATTAATGGAAAACCAAGAGAAGATTTAATTGCGTTTAACATCGGAATTATCTGAAGTTTCACGAAGTGAAATTTGGGAATTTTCGGCAGGAAATTTCCTTTTATCCCTTGTTATGTGGGGAGACTGCAAGTCGACCTACCGAAGGGACAGTTTTATTTTCGTGAATCATATTTAAACTTAATAAAAACTTGAATTCCAGAAATAATTGTTGCAAATCCATTTGTGATTATCAGAGGATAATTCTTAATTAAGATTCCATAAATAGTCCAAAGTAACATACTAGAAAAGAAAATCAGAAGCATAGAGGTAGAAATGCCTTTAACTGATTTTGTTTTTAGGGACATCTTAATTTGTGGAATCATTGTAATTGCAACAAGTATTCCAGCTAAATATCCAATTATTTCTACGATTATCATAATAAATGAATTAAGTTTAAGTTATATAAAAAGTTTTGTAAGAAAATAAAATTGCACATAACATAGGGATTAAGGAGAGTTAATTTTACAGAGCGGAACGACGAAGGAGTGACCTCGTAAAATTAATTTGGGAGAGGACTGCAAGTCCGAACTCTTTAACCGTTGTTAAGTCGTGTGAGCGTTAGCGAAAGTCTGCAAGACGGCACCGAAGCCGAAGGCGAAGGAATTTTTTCTTCTACGTTAAGAAAATTTAAATCTCTATTTTTAGGGTGGAAAGTACGCGCTTTTTGCTTACTTTTTTCTAAAAAGTAAGTCGCCACGAAAGGCGAAAATTGGTGACCGAAGAATTTTTAAACTTTAGAAATTTGGTAATATCAATAACTGTCCCGTATGGTTCGCCATATTGGGACTACTTTTTATTTAATGCTTTTCTTAGATTTATTGAACCGTCGCAACAATTTCTTAATTGATATGATGAACTTTTTGGAAAGAAAGCATTGATTACTTTTTTGCCATTCTTTCTTGCTAGGTTTATCGCAGGAATAAAATCTGCATCTCCTGAAACGATTATTGCAACATCGTATAAATTTTCATAAGAACCTCTAATTAAATCTGTTGCTAAATAAACATCGTCACCTTTTATTGCAAAATCCAAAGAACCGTCTGGCAAAATAATTTTTCTTAAATTGCAAAGAACAATATTGAAATTTGGAATTTTCTTTATTTTGTCTAAGAATCTTTTATGTTCTTTGTACTTTGCTTCATCTATTGATTTGTCTAGAAGAGCAGTATAATAAAAAATATCTACAATTTCTCTTTTTGTTTCTATTCTTTTTATTATGTCTTCAAATTTTGTTTTTATGTCGTATCTTTTTAGATTATGATAAAGATTACTTCCATCGATAAAAATAGCAACTCTTTGATTGTTCATAGAACTATAGAGAAAGAAGAGTTTTAAGTTTTATTGTTCTTAGAAATTTTCCAAAGCCCTTCAAAATAATTCTTCAAAATTTTAAATTTTGACTAACTTTTAGCTCGCCCGCTTATTGAAACTAACATCGGGATTATCTGAAGTTTGACGAAGTCAAATTTGGGTGAGGACTGCAAGTCAGAACCAGATAATCGCTGTTATACGTTTTTTCTGCAAGAAAAAAAGCCGAAGGCTCAGTTAAATTTTCACGTTAATAAATATCGACTGAAAGGAGTCTATATGTCCGAAGGACGAGGGGGAGTCCAGATTTTTTGTTTCTTTTTTTTAAAAAAATAAAATAGAGGGGCTTCTATGTTAAAGTTTAATCAAAATTTCTTATTAACTTAAATAAATTCCAAAAAGGGTGTGAGAAAAATCTTTTGTAATACTTACTTAACATCTTAGAATTTTCATGTACCTCTTTTTCAGCAATAATTAATGAATATTTTTTGTTAATATTCGCCCATGCTTCTGTCATTTCAGTTTTATTTTTTGGTCCAGGAATTTCAATTTTATCGTATTTTCTGAAAATTGCAAAGTTTATTGCTAACCAAAGAGAAATAAATCTGACTCCTAAAAAATTTTCACTTTTTGCATCAATTAGTGAGGGGATAAATAGTTTTGGCATGATGAGTTCTAAATCGTTTAGATTACCTAAAACAAATGCCATATTCCATGAAGTATATAAGCTAGCCCATTCTTGACTTGTTTCTATCGTAGGAAAAAGATTTTTTTTATAATATGATTTGTAAAATGGATTAACATTGTCTGGAACAACAGTCTTTTTTTTGAATATTGTTTTTGGGCGATTTATCTTTAGATATTCACACAAAGTGTGTGCACATAAGGCATTTGCTCTAAATCCATTATTGTATTCTGTAATTCCTGCTTCATATATGTTAATTCTTACTAGCTCATTAATGTGTTGATTGTGGTTTTGCCTAATTGGTGATAGAAGCCTATAGTCAATATAGTTTATTTGTTCATCTCTATACAGCTTTTTTAATTCCTCTTTTTGTAGTTGGGTTTTTGACAATCCTCTTTGAAGTTTAAAATATACTAAAAAAGGATCAAGTGAGAATGGTTTTGCTATATCAAAAAAATGAGGCGAAATTTTTAATGCGTTTAAAAAAGTTCTAAAAGGGTGTTGAGTATTCAATCCTAATTCTTGTTCTTTTTTCTTATAGTGATTTTGAACTTCAATAAAAAAATCATGGTCGTTGCACATTGTTGCTGTAAAAGATTCAAGGATATATGCAATGTGTACTGCTTTAATCATATTTTTTGATGGTTTAAACCAACTGTTCTCGTTTCCTAACGCTAAGAATTCAACTATTGCAGGATGTTTTTTTAAGATAGCTTTTTTGATAATCTTAAACATTGAATCTAATTTCTTGGATTTAGTTTTACTTTCTTGTAGAAATTTACTTATGATTTTATTCTTAGTTTTGAAGTCATGCAATCTGATTTCTTTTAGAACTTCTCTTATTGTTTTAGGATTAGTTGTTAAATCATTTGATAAACCAAACAATAAAAATGATTTTTCAACAACCTCTTTTTTACTTTTTTCCATTATATTATGTTAATAATTTGAAGAATTTATAACTTTTGCTTTTTTAAAAGAAAATGATGAAAGCCCCTCTTAATAAATTTCTTTTACGAAGTAAAAGTCAATATGTGCGTAGCACCTGGACTCCCCCTCTTTTGCTTCTTTTTCTAAAAGAAGAATGAGATTTAGATTAGTGAAAATTTAATTGCGTATAACATCGGAATTTAACGAAGTCGCCAAAGGCGATTTGGGAGAATGAGGAGTGAGCTTGGCGAACGACGAATGAACCGTTAAATTCCTGTTAAACTCTTTTTGCATACGAAGTATGTAAAAACTTCGTCCGAAGAGTTTTTGAATTGCTAACAATTATTTTTGTAAGATTACACTTATACTATAAGGCTACAGAAAATAGTTACTAGAAGTTGGAAAGTTTTAAATATGTATTTAAATAAGAGTTAAACATGGACTTAATAATCATCCTAATTGCAATATCTTTCTTAGTTATCATATTTGCAAAACCATTTTTTAACAAACTAAATATTCCTCTGAGTTTTAGTGCTATGTTTATTGGCATGGTCTTAGGGACTTTGCCATTATTTCAAGAGACTGCTAATACAGATACTTTCTCTTGGTTTGCAAATCTGGGTATGCTTTTTATGATCTTTTCGATAATCTTTCAGATGAAAGGGTCAAAACATAAACAGGATAAAGCACTTGGAAAATATTTGATAAAAGCAGGCATAAAAGTTATTACATTGGAACTATTAATAATATTTCCATTAGTATACTTCTTTTTAGAAAAAAATATTCTTAGTGCATTGTTAATCAGTTTAATATTTACAACTGTTGCTGAAGTAATGGTAATACCTTTTCTAAAAAAATTCAAGATAATAAATACAAAACTGGGAAAATCAATTGTAGGGATAGGTATCTTAGACAATGCTTTTGAATATATAGTCATCCTGATTGCCAGTTTCTCAAGTGTTGGTGGAGATGCAAATATTAAGACATTAACAATCGCGGCAGTTGCTACAATAACTGCATTTATTTTGGTAAGATCTTTCTCTAAAACAAAATATCTTGAACATATTGTAAAAAATTTAGATTCAAATGGTTTATTTTTATTATCTATTGGAGCATTATTTTTATTTAGTGGTATCTTGTCATTAATTGGACTAGAATTTTTGGGAGCAGTTATTGCTGCGATTCTTATAAAAAACATTGTTAAAGAGTTACCTAAAAATCATAATGATGAGTTAAATAAGATAATTAATGCAAGTTCAGAAGGATTATTCGGACCAATATTTTTCTTGTGGGTAGGGGTCACAACAAACTTGATGTACATTGTTCAAAAACCAGGTCTAGCAATAATATTTGTGCTAGTAGGTTTATTCGCAAAAATAATCCCAACAGTTATTGCAACAGCAAAAGATATGAATATTCACTCGTCAATTATATTAGGTATAGCATTAAAATTCGGTTCAGGAATAATTTTTATCAAATTACTCTTTGAAAAAGGTATGATTACAGAATTAACATATACACTAACAGTTGCTGCAATACTATTATATAGAATACTTATTCCACTTTTACTAGGACATTTTATTACCAAATGGAAGAAAGACTTAGTTTAGAATACTTATTTTCTGTAGCCGTTTGTTAGCAATTCAAAAATTGAGTTTAACCCTTGTTATACGCCCCGACGACTGAAAGGAGGAGAGCGCAGCGTGGTCGAGCGGAGTGAAACGGAGCGAAGAAGTTGATTTAGAGGCACGATTACTTGCCATATTTATCAATAAGAAAACCCAACGCTGAACCAAGAATTAAAGTCATTATGGTTATCGGTATTAGTGAAAATGGTTCTTGCCAACCAATAATTATTGCAGAAGGTAATAACACAAGAAATGGAATAATTATGCCCTTGGCTACGCCTTTTATTTTTAGATCACTTGTTGCGATTAGAAAGCCAGAGATTATCCAAAGGGAAAAAGCTGACAGATTTGCATCCCATGTCAATTTTTGAAGAACCATTGGGATAACATCAATTACTCCAGCTATGATTCCAAGTAAAATACCAAGTTGGGTTTTCTTCATGCTCATAATTATAACCTTAATTTATTAGAATTTAAATAACTTTCTCTAAGTGCCTCTAAATCAATTGCGTATAATTCCTGTTAATTGTCCCGAGCCGATAGGCGAGAGCGCAGCGTGGTCGAGGCGAAGCCGAAGAAGTTTGAGATTTGGGCGTAATCAGTATAAACTCTAGAGTGGTAATTGAGCGAAAGATTTAAAAAGTTCTTATCAATTCTTATATTAATATGACAGATTCAAATGCACTTTTGGTAAAACCAAAGATAAGTAAATGGGGAGAAATCAGAGCATACTTAGCTCACGATTTTGATGCTCTTGATTTAGACCATCAAATTTATGTTCCTGAAAGATTTGTTTTAGGACACTTTAGGGAGAGGAAAGATGGTTTCAAATTAAGTCAAGGCGGAATTTTTTATAGAGATTCTTCGGAAGCATTAACACAATATCAAAAACATCTTGACGATGGAAAAATGGAAGTTGTGCAAGAATTATTGTTACCTGAATCTGTTTTAGAGACAATTGCACAACAGGGTAAAGTGTATATTGATGCAAGAAAACAAATCTCTGAATCTGTCCAATCAGTTGATCAATATTTAGTTTAAATCTTTCGCTTTCTATCTTTTAGCCCAAATCTCAAATTGAGTTTAACATCGCGATTAAGAGAAGTTTGGCGTAGCCAAATTTGGGGAAATTTTCTGCAAGAAAATTTACCTCTTAATCGCTGTTATATTCTTCCGATAGGAACGAGGGATAGTCTGCAAGACGGTTTTTTGCGAAGCAAAAAAATCCCGAAGAGTTGTGTTTAAGTTCCAATAAATACTGCGTAGCAGACTATATGTCCAAAGGACTGGGGAGAGTTCCGTTCTTTCAAAAAAGCGTAGCGTTACATATAGAACAAGTATTAAGGGGCACACTCAGATTTAGCAAATATTAATAAATGAATAGTCATATTTAATTTATAAATGGAAGCTAATAATAATTCAGATAGATTTGAATTAATCTACTCATTTTTTATGTTGATATTTGGATTTGGAATTATTGCTTGCTTTCTGGTTGCGATTGGTTTCATCATTTACATATACAATTTTATGTTTCTCATTTATTGTTGGCCTATCTTGGTTGGCATCTGGTTAGGAATTTTTAGGAAATCAGATAAAGGATATGAAATGGAGTTAAAACAAGAAGATGCCAAAAAATTAAATGGAATTATAGAAAAAATCATCAAAAAAACTGGACAAAAAAAGCCCTATAAAATAATTCTTTCAGAAGGTAGTGGAATTGCCGTAAGTGGATTGTTCAGGAAAAAACTAATCATTGGATTGGCTACACTTCAATTGTTAAACGAAAAAGATTTACTTGCAATCATCGCACATGAATACGGACATTTTGCTAAGAAAGATACTATTTTAGGATATTTCACATATAGAATACAGAATTTTATTGAATTGCAAAAGGAAATAAACAAGCAAAATATAGGAGTTAGTTTTACAATTGTGATTTATTTACCAACCTGGCTTTTTTTCTATTTACTTTCAAAATATTATACTCTTATTAGTTTGTGGTATAGCAGAAGAGTTGAATATAGAGCAGATAGATTCGCCGCAGATTTAGTCGGAGAAAAAGAGTTTGCTGATGCTCTTGTTAAATATTGTGTAATAAGTGAGATTTTTGAAAATGTGATTCCCCAACATATTATTCATTTTCTCCAACAAGATAAGCAGTTAGTCAAAATGAATAAAATGTGATTCCCCAACATATTATTCATTTTCTCCAACAAGATAAGCAGTTAGTCAATATTTACGATTATATGAATCCAATATATACAGAAGACAATATCAAAAAGTCTTTCAAAGGAGTTTTATCCGATAAAAGCAGTTGGTGGTCAACGCATCCAAGCATAAGTGAAAGACTGGAAGCACTAAATACTAAATCTGTTGAGGTAAATATCAATACCAATCTAAAGGATT
>JAGQJT010000007.1 GCA_020430505.1 Nanobdellota archaeon
ATTGTGCAATTTTTTTTATTTTTTCTTCATCGTCTACAAGAATAAATTTTAAAGAGAAGATATTGCCTGCCATTGGGGCATATCTTGCAGCATCAATTGCTTCAATAATTGATCTCCAATTTGGGCTTTTAGGTTTGTATTTTCTTATACTTCTACGAGATTGAATTATTTTATCTAATTGCATAATCATAATAATTTTTTTAAGTATATAAGTTTTATTCATTTCATGAAACTGGAAATTTTGTCTTTTGTCGAAGCCTTAAAATATAATCCCGAAATGAAGAGTTATGCAATCAGAATAGAAGGATCTTTTGATAATTATATTCTTTTAAATCCTCTGAAGGATAGTGAAAATTGGGTGAAAATAAAGCCCTACTATTTTGATGATAATTGGCCTTCAAATTGGAAAGAATATTCTTGGTATGATACTAAAAATGAGGAATTTCAAAACTATCTCCATTCCCAACAAGAGATACATCCTAAGATGACTGAGGAAAGTTTAATGGCCTATCTTGAATCAAGAGGGCATCCCTATGGAAGATATACTCTATTTGATGAATCTATTGCCAAAAAAATATTAGAGGATTTTGAAAAGGTTGAAAATCAAGTTGAAAATGTTGTGATACATTGTATTGATGGAAAAAATCGTGCACCTGCAGTGGGGATTGCAATGGATGAAATATTCAATTGGGGTACTGAAGGATTGAAAGAAAAATTTCCTGAATATAGGCGGTTTGTTTATAATAAAATGATTGGGGTTGCTAAGAAGAGATAACTCCTCCTCCAAGGCATTTTGTTTTTTTGTAAAGGACGATTGCTTGACCTTCTGATATTCCTGTTATTGCTTTATCTAAAATTACTTTATTTCCTTTTATCGTTCCAGGAAGTAATTCTCCGACTTGTCTTATTCTTACTAAGACTCTTTTTGGTAAATCCTTTTTTTGAATGTCTATTAAATGCCAATCTATAATTTTTATTTCTTTTTTGTATAATAAAGGATGGTTCTCTGGAGCTGCAATGATTAAATTTTTCTTAGAATCTTTTTTTGCAACATACCATTTGATCATTCTTTTTGTTTTTGGATCTTGTCTTTTAATTTCAAATCCATATCTTGGTCCAAGTCTTTGGCCTATGGTGTAATAATAGATTCCATCATGAGTGCCTATTTGATTTCCTTCAGGATCAATAATTTTTCCTTTTTTTGGCTTTATTTTTTTTGATAAAAAATCCTTAAGATTTACTTTTCCTATGAAACAAATCCCAACAGTTCCTTTTTTATTGTAGTTTTGAAAATTATTTTTCTTTGCAATTTTTCTAACTTTCTTTTTCGATAAATTCCCAATAGGAAATAGGGTGTGTTTTAAATCATCTTGAGATTGCCTATAAAGAAAATATGATTGATCTTTTGATTCGTCTTTTGCTCTATGCAATTGATACTTCCCTTTTTTTTTCTTTATTCTTGCATAATGGCCTGTCGCAATCATAGAGATTCCTATTTTTTTTGCTGCTTCAATAAGCAAAGGGAATTTGATTTTTTCGTTGCAATCTATATCTGGGTTGGGGGTTATACCTTTTCTGTATTTTTTGAACATTTCATCTACAACCAATTTTTTATATTGTTTTTCAAAATCCAAAGTAATTAAGGGGATTCCTAATTTTGTTGCAATTTTAATTGCATGTTCTCTTTCTTCAACCCATGCACATTGGCCGGTTATTTTGTTTTTAGTATCAGACCAGTTTTTCATGAAAACTCCATGTACCCCATAACCTTTTTTCTTTAACAAAAGCGCAGCTACACTTGAATCTACTCCGCCGGACATTGCTAAAAGGACTTTTTTCTTCATAGAAATAAGGGGAAAAAACAGGTTTTAAGGTTTACGACCCGGGTAGGACTCGAACCTACGACCTAACGGTTAACAGCCGTTCGCTCTAACCAACTGAGCTACCGGGTCATGTAATCTTTAGAGAATTTTGTTATTTAAAGGTTTTTGTCTTCTTTAAGTCCTAAATCGTATATTGGTGCAGGTCTATTTTTCTCAAGAAACGCATAAGCATGGGATTGTTTGGCCCCTTGAATAATCTGAATAATTGCCTGAGTAAGAGTCTCCAAAATCTCTGGATCTGATATTATCCCTACTTGGTTTTCATGAACTTGGATATGTGCTTCTGAAAGGTTTCTCAAGGTTGAAAGAACTTTTCCTTCTTTTCCTATTAGTCTGGATTTTATTCTTTCAAGTTTTTTGTTTTTTGTGTAGTCTTTTATATTCATTATTTCAAAATCTTTTTCCTCTTTTTTTATTGAAAGTGCATCTTCAATTTCAAATCCAAGATTAATCGCATCAATTACTTTCTCTGCAAGGTATTCATTTTCTGCATTTCCTTCAAGATATACTTCTTTTCCTCTGTTGGAAATTTTCACTTCTAATGTTTTCTCTAACTTTTTTTTGTTTCTTATGATTCTGGGAATTTTTTCTGAAAGAATTTTTTTCATTTTAGAATTCGTTCGCTTCTGTTTCTAAATGTCCATTTCTTTTTAGCCATTCAATTTGGGCAGGTTTATATTTTAAGATTATGTCTCCTTTCTCTTTATCTAACTCCCAGGGTTCTACGATTACTATATCTCCTGGCCTTAACCAGAGTTTTCTCCTTAATCTGCCTGGAACACGACAATTTCTTTCTTTTCCATCTAAACAAGAAATCTTCATTTTATTGCCTCCAAATCTCTCTTCAACTATTCCAATAACTTCTTCTCCTTTTGGCAATGGAGCACGCATTATTCTTTGTTCTTCGTTATTTTCTTCAAATCCCATATTTGTTTAAGATAAATCTGCTTTATAAGATTAAGGGTCACAATAAAACTAAAGCATAGGGAATTCCTTGAATTTCTCCCACTTGATCAGAGGTTATTATTCCTGCTTCTATTGCGGTTTC
Organism: Nanobdellota archaeon; assembly: GCA_020430505.1. GTDB lineage: Archaea > Nanobdellota > Nanobdellia > Pacearchaeales > GW2011-AR1 > EX4484-71. The sequence continues at coordinate 2,932 of JAGQJT010000007.1, forward strand.
TGTTGATCTTTTGCCGACAATATTAAAAGTAGCATCTTCTATGTCCATTTTTTTTATTATATTGAGTATTTCTTCTTTTGTTTTTGGAGTTTGTTCTGAGATAGGCTTTGATTTGTAAAAATTTTCCTTTACATCTAATTGGAATTTTCCTTCTTCAAATTTTTTTCCAATTAATTCTTTGTCACAAATTGCAACAATATACCTGTAAGAATCAATAATATTAACAAACATGAATAAAATAAAAATAAATAACTTAAAAATCTATTTGTTTTTTGCAGCGAAATCCTTGCCTACGACTCTCCAACACTCGTGAGGTCCGCTTGGGGATTTTGTAACAGCAAAAAACCTTCCGCCTTTGTTCTCGATTCTGTATTCAGAACTTTTGAACTTTTGCTTGGTTTTTACGTCAAAAAATTGTAGTTCTTCTTTTGCCATCTTTTTCTCCTAGATTTAATTATCCCTATAAAATACATAGGATTGAGTGTTTTTTAAAGCTTGTTAATCTAGATTTTTCCCCTAATTGGGTGTTTTGCGCCACATGCTAAGCAGTGTAAAAAGTTAAGTCTGTCCTCTTTGATTATTTCTGTATCGGGTTTTCCACATTCTTTGCATACAACAAATTCATTAACATACTCTTCAATTTTTGCATTTATTTTTTTACTTGGAATTTTGTTGTTCAAAATTAATCTATCTCCCTCCAATTGTCCTGATGTCGCCAAGCTTTTTACCAAAAATTTTTGAAAATGTTCTATGTTTCTTCTAAGGTGAGATGCGATCTGCATGAAATTTGTCAAGATTGTTTTTTTCCCCTCGAACCTTCCTTCTATTTTAGGGATTTCGAATCTTTCTCCAGTCCCTTCAATTGTTTTTACTTCTTTATATGCTAAATCTAATAACTTTTCATAATCTTCCATACTTAAAGTTTGATAGAGGGCTTTATAAATTTTTATTTGTATGTGTATTAATGGATCTTGGTCATAAGATTGAGAAAATCAAACTTTTGTTAGAACCTTTTTATGGACCACGATTTAAAGAGCAGGATGTGGCTTTTATTGAGGATAATTCTGAAGTTGATTTGAATTCCGAGATAGTTTTGTATATAAATCCTGTTTTGAATGAAGCTGTTTACAAGTGGGGAAGGATATTTCATAGAATGAGAAAGTTTGGAAAAGAATATAGAAAGATTTTCAAAAAAGAAATTAAAATAACTTATTTGACAGATTATGATTTTCTATTCCAAGGTAGACTATAAAAGTAAATTTTTAAAATATTCTTCTTCAGCACCATGGGTGAAATGAATTAGCCCTTTTTTAACTTCAATTGTTCTGTGTATTTTTGGCAGTTTGCTGAATTTTGGAAAAAATAATTCCAAATTCCATTCAGATTCTTTTGTTTTCCCTTTTTCTTTGTACGATTTGAATTGGTTTGCCCAAGACCATTTTACTATGTAAAGTTCTCTTTTTTCAACCAATTCTTCTAAAGGCAATCCCTTTATTTCAGGAATTTCCATATTTAAAGAATAAATCCCAAATCCCCAAAATCCTTTTTTGTTTTCTATTTTCTCATAGTTCTTCTGAAATTTCTGACCTTTCCAACTTATATAATTATTTGAATTGGGATATTTTGCGAATTTTATTTCAACAAATTTATCTTCATCAATTAAATCTGGACCTTTGTGTTTATTCCTCGGAATATTTAAGATTTCGCTAGCCCAAATTTCATTTATTGTTGGCATGTACCCATTGAATCTTCTGGCAAAATCTTGTTTGTTCATAAATTTAGTCTAAAAATTAATTTTATAAGAATTTGTATAATTTTAACCTAAATATCTTAATTTTCCAGGTCTTGGTTCAAAAATGATTCCTTCTTCTAGAAGTTTTTTAATTTCTTGATTTATTATATCTGGTGAAGCTTCACGAAAATCCATTATGATTTTGTCTGTTTCCATTCCTCCTTCGTTTTCAGCTTTTTTTATTTCATCAAGAATTTTATCTTTCAAAGCTTTAATCTCTTCTTTTTCTATTTTTGGAGCGTGTTCTTTCCTGTCCTTTTCTAATTCAAGTTTTCTTATTAAAAGGTATTTTGAATCCATCTCTTTAATTATTTCAGGTTGAACATATGTTTCATCATTCCAGTTTCTCATTGTTCCTATTATTGCTACAGTTTGGCCTTGAGTGAGATTTTTGAACTTTTTCGAATCATCTCCAAATGATTTTATTTTTATTTGACCAGAGCCATCATCAAGGGTTAAAAAAACATAATTCTTTTCTCCTTCACTTTCGTATTTATCTACTATGTTTCCTACTAAATTTACTCTTGATATCTTTTTATTTCCTAATTCTAGAAAAAGAAATTTTTCTTGATCAAAGATGGGTTTTCCCAAAAGCAGCTCTCCTACTCTTAATTTGAATGCTATGTTTCTTTTAAATTGTTGATCTGTCATGTGGTTTGAAAGAAAAGGGCTTTTTTAAAGATTTATGAAATATCTTTAAACTTTTTGTACAAAACCTCTTTTGGGTCTGAAAATTGTTCCCTCTTTTGCTAAAGTATTGATCGAATCTTCAATTTCAGCTTCAGTTAGTTTCCCTTCTAGTCTTTTTTCTATTTCTTCTACAGGTATTTGATCTCCTATTTCATCTTTTAGAGCAAAAATTGCATCTCTAACTGTCATAATTTTGCTTCTTTGTGATGATTTCATTCTTCCAGATATTTTGTCTATATCAATCTCTCCAGTTTCTTCATCATAACCTGCGTGTTCTAAATAGTATTTTATTAAATTAATTGCGATTTCAGCATCATTCTCCTCTACTGTTTCACTTAAACGCAATTTTGCAGAAGCTTCAGCCATTCTAATTAAAGAACCTAGTTGTCTTGCCGAAATTGGAATGCTCCTCATCTCGTAGCCTTCTCTCATTGGCTTGTTTCTCAAAGAAACATAGAAGTTTTTTATTTTTTCAACAGTTTTATCTGTTAATTTGGGCCTTATTCTTTGCTTTGCATATGCAATGTATTTTCTAAACAGATCTTTTTCTATAAGCATTTCTTTTGCTTCTTTTTGATGTTCTGTTAGAATGTGTGTTGCAACTTTTTCATCATTCATTTTGTTTGGTAAATCTCTTAAGGCAAATATTACATCAAAACGATTAATCAAAGTTGGAGGTAAATCTATTTGGTGAGGAATTCCTTGTGTGGGATCAAATCTTCCAAATTTTGGATTTGCTGCAGCCAACACCGAAGTTTCAGCCTTTAATGTTGCTTGAACATTTGCTTTTGAAACTGTTACAGTTTGCTGCTCCATTGCCTCGTGCATGGCACTTCTTTCAGTGGGATCCATTTTTTCCAATTCATCAATACAAACTAGGCCTTTGTTTGATAAGACTAGGGCCCCTGCTTCCAAAGACCATCCTTTTAGATATTCATCCCTTACCACTGAAGCAGTTAAACCAGCACCTGATGCAGATTTACCCACGACATAACGCCCTTTTGGGGAAATATTTGCCATGAAACCTAGCATTACAGATTTTGCTACTCCGGGATCTCCAATTAATAAAATGTGGACATCACCACGTGTTTTTTGACCATCAATTCTTTTTTTCTGAACTCCTCCAAAAAGTTGGAGAACCAAAGATTCCTTTATTTCTTTGTAACCCCAAACACTTGGAGCTATGCTTTCAGTTAACTTTGAAAAAACTTCCGGGTCTTGTGATAACTCCAGGATTTGCCTTTCATCTTCTTCGCTTATGTCTAATTCTTCAAACGTTTCTTCTAAAGGAATTAAATTATTCACTTCAATTGCAAGTTCAAATCTTGTTGAAAGTCCTCCGGTGGATAATGGAACTGGAACTTCTTTTAAGATTCCAATTACTTTGACTCTCGCACCAGGAGTTGTCTTTTCTTCCATTCTTGGTTCGACTAAATCTTCTTTAACAAAAACATTAATTCTTTTTGGTTGTTCTCCTCCAGTCAGCATATCTGGGGCTTCTTCCACAATCAATCTTTGAGTATCTACCATCTCCTTTGATATCAGTTTGAAACCCCCTCTTCTTCCGCAAGAACAACGAGTCGGTTCTCTGAATTTTTTATCAATCTGTAAAACTGAAATTACCGTTCCGCAACTTGGGCATTCAAATTTGGCATTTACTACTTGCGGTCTAACGTCTGAAGCTTGCCTAATGATTCCTTCAATCACTATTAATTCATTTAAATGTCTTGAACGAATGTTTCTTACTTTAACATCTTGACTTTCTGATAAATTCTCCAAACGTACTCTTATGTTGTTTCCAAGGCCCATCTCTTCTATTGCTAGTTCTAGTAGCCTCAAAGTGTCTTCAGGATTTGCGAGAACTTCATCTGATAGCCTTGTAGAGTGTTCAGACATTTGCATGAAGTCTATGAAAACAACATTATTCCCGCTTTTTAGAGATTCTCCTAAGTCTTTTTTATAGAAATCTATAAACCCTTTTGCTTCTATTAATAATTCTTCTTGCCTTGAAGATTGTTCTTTTAAAGAGTCTTCTTGTTGATTATATTCTTCCTCTTCCATGAGAAATTGAGGTTTGAAGAGTTTTTAAGAATTTGTCTGATTTAGTAAGTAGTTTTAGAGAAAAAGTATTATCTTTTAGTGGTTATTTCTTATACTCTTTCAAAGCTTTCTTAACATTTTTCAGAAGTTGTTTCATTGAATCTTCTAATTGTTGTTTGTTTTTTGTTCCGGTACAAACCAATTTTCCGTTTGAGAAAAGTAAGAAAGTTGCATTTGGTTCATCAATCTTGTAAACCAATCCTGGGAATTGTTCTGGTTCATATTCAGTGTTTTCCATTTCTAATGCTAGGAAGTTTAAATTAAGCTTCAAATTAATTGTTCCAGAAGCAACAATGTTTTGGACAGTTATTTTTGGAGTTATTGTTACTTTGACATTTATTTTTTTAAGTTGTTTTATTACTTCTTGAATAACTTGCTTAACCTGAGCAATAGATTTTGTTCCAGTGCAAACCAAATTCCCTGAGGAGAAAACTAAAACTGCAGATTTTGGTTCTTTTATTCTTAGGACTAAACCTGGAAAAGTTTCAGGATTATACTCCGTATTTGGTTGAGTTCTTGCTAGTTTTGTTAATGGAACGGGTTTCTCTAATGAAGTTGTGGCGACGATATTTTGTATTTTATATGTAGATTCCTTTGAAGAACTCGCTGTTTTTTTTGCTACCATTGGTTTATAAAGGGTTTTTTTAGTTTATAAATGTAGCGAAGATTGTTTTGTTAATTTTATATAGTTTAATTGTTTATTTTTTGAATGATTAAAAGCGAGATATTTGTAAAAAAAATGAACGGAGATTTGGAAAGATATGACTCAGACAAATTAAAAAATTCTCTTGTTCGTGCTGGAGCAAGTGATGATACTATTAAAAAAATACTAAAAAAAGTTTCAGAGATAATTTATGATAAGATTGAAACAAAAAAGCTATTTGATTTTGTTTTTTCTGAATTAAAAAAAGATAGATCTCCCTCTAATTTGAAGTATAATTTGAAGAATGCGATAATTGATTTGAGGATTGATGGGGGTTATGTTTTCGAAAAATTTGTTGGAAAGTTATTTGGTAAGAAGGGTTATAAAATAAATATGAATGAAATTGCTAAAGGAAAATTTGTTACCCATGAAATTGACGTTACAGCTAGAAAAGGCAAAGAGGTTTTGATGGTTGAAGTTAAACACCATAAAAATCCTTGGCTTGGAGAGCAAATTCAAACTGCTCTTTATATTTATGCTCGGTTTTTGGAATTAAAAGGAAAGTATACAAAACCTTTTTTGGTAAGCAATACAAAATTTTCTCATCAAGTTTTGAAGTATGCTAATGGAATGAAAATTGGACTTATGGGATGGAATTATCCAAAAGGAGACAGTTTGATTGAAAATATAGAAAGGTATAAACTTTATCCAATTACCATTTTGGGCTTCGATAAAAAAAGATTAAAAGAATATTTTGAAGAAGGAATATTAACCTTGGAAGATTTAAGAAAAGTCGAAGGTTTATCAAAAGAAATTAAGGATAAAATTGATGAGATTCTTTAACCATAAGCATAATTTTCTTTTTTCTGATTATCAAATTCTTCTTCTATTTCTCCTAAAGTTGTTATTTCTTTTAGAGGTTTGTCTTCTCTTAAAGCAACAAATCTTGGAAACCTCAAGGCTAAACCAGATTTATAATTAGGAGATTTTTGGATTTCTTGGTAGGTCACAGCAACAATTATCTTGGGTTTTATTCTGACAATTCTTCCTTCTTCTTTTTCAATTAAAGGTTTTAATAATTCAGTCAATTGTTCATAAGAAAGTCCTGATTCTTTTTTTTCCTTTAATCCTGTTGAAGTCTTCCCTATTTCTAGATACTCTGAATTTTTTTTGCATGACAATATAAAAGAAGATAGCCAACCTTTTCTCTTCCCAGTTCCCCATTCTGCACCCGTTATAACTAAATCAAAATCCCTTTGATCAGGTTTTATTTTTAACATGTGACCAACTCTTCTTCCAGGCTTATATTCTGCTTTTAGATTTTTTAGCATAACTCCTTCTTGGTTTTCTTTTAATGCGGCTTTATAGAATTTCTCAACTTCTTTTTTGTCTGAAGTAATTATCATTTTTGAAGCAATTATTTTGTAAGGTTTTGGAGTTAGAATTTTTCTAATTAATTCAGTTCTTTTTTCAAAAGGCTCATCTAGTTGAGATTTTCCGTTGTAATAGAGTATATCAAAAACATTTACTTCCACAGGCAAAGATGATCTTAATTTATCAATGTTATATTTTCGTCTTATTCTTTGGGATATTGCTTGGAAGTCTGTGTACTTTTTTGTTTTTTTATCATATCCAACCGCTTCTGAATCTAAAATGAAAGATTCCCCTTTTATGTACTCTTTGACATATTCTGCAACTTCTGGGAATTGGTTTGTTACATTTTCTAAACGTCTTGTGAAAAGAATTACCTTATCTTTATCTTTATGTATTAACAACCTGAATCCATCATATTTGTACTCTACTGCTAAGGGAGTTCCCAAGGATTTGAATCCTTGTTCTATTGATTCTGCTTTTTGCGCAAGCATTGCTTTTATTGGCTTTCCGACTCTTAATTTTAATTTCTCTAATTCTTTTATCTTTCCTTTCTGAGCTATTTTGAATACTTCTTCTAAATCGTTTGTTCTGTCTATTGCTCTCTGAAGAGTTTCTTCATACTCCTTGTTATCTTTGAAAAAGGCTTTTAACATTGCATATTTAATTGTGGATTCTTGCACTCCTATTCTCAAATCTCCTATTAGTGTTCTTGTTAGGTAAAGTGCTTCTTGAGGAGTTGCGGAAGTTAAAAGTTCTGTAATTAGAGAAATTTTTTTATCTATTGTTCCTTTTCCAACAAGTTCTGGTAGTTTTCTTAGATTTTCAATTACTTTTTTTGTTGTTAAGGTCTGTGAAGCCAAAGTAGTTTGTTTTTTTGTTTGAGTTATTTTTTCTGCAACTTCTCCCAAATCCCCCATTTTCTTCCATAGTTCTTGAACTTTTTTGCTTGGGGTTCCTGTTGATTTTGAAAGTGCTTTTATTGCTAGTTGATTTGAAATTCCTATTTTTCTTTCATCGTAATCAGGATAAATATTTCCTTCTAGAAGATATAAAATATTGGAATCTCTTTCTGAGAGAAGTTCTAAGAATTTTGATAAAATATCTATTTTTTCTAAACGTTTAGGTGTTGAGGATAATTCATGGTAAAGCTTGGCAAGTTTTGAGTAGAGCATTTTATTTGTTTTGTTTTATTCTGTGATGTATTTTAATTAGTCCATAAATTGCTGTTAAAATGAATATTATCTGGAGTATTACAAAAATTAAATCTTCTATTAAAATGCTATAAATCGTAAGAAATATTCCTCCTGCAATAAGTAAGGGATAAGTGTATTTTTTTCTTATTCTTTTTTGTCTATAGATAGTCAAATTTCCTAGAATAATTAAAATTAATCCAATAATTCCTATAGCCTCTTTTAACATGAACTAGTTAAGAGGAAGGGGTTTTTATTTGTTAAGGTTGTGCTTATTTTATTTGTCCTTTTATTCTTTTTTCCACCCTGCTTAAACCGATTTCTGCATATGCTGAAATAATCTCATGAATTGTGCCAGTGGAGCTAGAACCGTACAGTGAGCCTTCTAGCTGTTTTAGTTCTATAAACTCTTTGTTCTTTGGTACCCAATATGACGAGATGTTAGATCTGCTTCCTTTTCCTAAAAAGAGGAGAATATTCTCAAAATCTTTTTTCTTATCTTCATAAGATTGAACCTTGTTATCTCCATTGTGCATAAAGTTTTCATGATGCCCGCTTAATTCAAGAAATTCTCGATCATCTTTATAATTTGTTTTAACAAATTGGTGAAAATATTCTTCACGTATAAAATCATGATTGCTTTGGAATTCAAGTCCTTCTATTTCCACGGTTTTTCCTTCTAGAAATCCTCTTGAAGGAGGATAAATTATTAATTTTGAACTAATTCCTCTAATATCGTGTCGCCAAGCTACAAAATTGTAATCTTTTATTTCTCCATATGCTAAGGTTCCATGTTCATTATTCTTTAAACTAGCTAGTTCTTTTAATAATTTTTCTGGATATTCTGAGTTTATTTGTATCATTTACTTTTTGTATAACCTAAATGAATAAAAGCCGCCTTCCTTTTTCTCTAGTTTAATGTGAACTTCTTCATATTTTTTTATGGACTGATGAATTAAGAAATTTAGCTTCGCATATTGTTTTGAAGAATCTCCTAGAGGGTTTATTCTACTCGATCCTTTAGATTCATAAAATAAGATTTCTTGTAATTTACTTTTTTCTCCAATATTTTTTTTAGGTTTCATGATCCTCCAATTTTTTATTGTTATTTAAACAATTGCTGTCAATATTTTACGACAAAATTTATATACCTTAAAATCAATATGTATCTATGGAACTTGTTAATAATCTTGTTAAATTTGGAATGTCTGAGAAAGAAGCAAAGACCTATCTTGCGTGTTTAGAGATTGGAGAGAGTCTTGCTGGAGATATTTCGTTAAAGAGCAAACTTCCAAGAACTTTAACTTACGATCTTTTAGAAAGGCTAATCCAAATTGGTTTAATTTCTTATGTTAAAAAAGAAAATAAGAAATACTTTTCTGCAGTGGAACCAAGAGAATTAATAAGAATTTTAGCAGAAAAGGAGAGGTCTATCAAAGAAGTTCTTCCAGAATTAGAGAAGCTTAATAAATTCCCTGGGATTTTAAAACCAAAAGTAGAAGTTTTTGAAGGCAAAGAAGGAATGAAGGCAGTTATGGAAAATATTTTGCGTTCTGGAGAGAAAGAATTCTTTGGGTATGGAAGTTCTCGTTCATCTTTTGAAATTATCCCTGGTTTTATGGAAGGGTGGCATAAGAGACGAATTAAGCAAAATATGGTTATGAATGCTATTTATAATAGCACAAAAGATACTTTGAATAAATTGAAAAATTTGAGTTCATTAAAATTATCTAATTTTAAAGTAAGTTCCATAAAACTAGAATCTCCCACTGCGACTGTGATCTATGGGGATTTCGTTGTATTACAATCTTGGACAAAGGAGCCTTTTTCAGTTGTTATAAAGAATAGAGAAATGGCGGAAAATCAAAAAGAATATTTTAAGAAACTATGGAAAATTTCTAAGCGTGTTTAAGAGTTTTTAAGATTTGGCTTCAGAAAAGAGTTCGTTAACTTTTTCCCAGTTCACAACATTCCAGAAAGCTTCAATATAATCTGGTCTTTTGTTCTGATATTTTAAGTAATATGCGTGTTCCCAAACATCTATGTTAAGTAATGGTTTCATTTCTAAACTGATTACAGAATCTTGATTTTTAGTTTGAATAATTTCTAATTGATTTTCTTTATTTAATACTAGCCATGCCCAGCCACTTCCAAATTGAGTTGCAGCTGCATTTGAAAACTCTTCTTTGAACTTATCAAAAGAACCGAATTTTTCAATTATTGCTTTTCCTATTTCAGAATCTTCTTTGAAGGGAGTTTCTTTTTTTAGAATTCCCCAAAAGAAATTGTGGTTGTAGACTCCTCCACCATTATTCACTACAGCTTTTTTAATTTCTTCAGGAATTTGGTTTAAATCTTTTAAAATTTCTTCTACAGATTTCTCTTTTAATTCAGAATTTTCCATTGCAGCATTGAACTTATTTACGTAACCTTGGTGATGCTTCGAATGGTGAATTTCCATTGTTTGTGCATCTATGTAAGGTTCCAATGCGTCGTATTCATAAGGTAGTTTCATTAATTCTTCCATTTTTGTTTTGAGAATCTATTTAATATATATGAAAATAAATTCATGTTTATAAGTTTTTTGGTTTACTTCTTCTTTTTTATTAGTTTCATAGGTTGTCCGCAACAAACTAATTTCCCATCACCAGCTTCAACAACTTTTACTAAATTTCCGCAGACTTCACACCTGTAAACTTGGTTTTTTTCTGTCATTGCAATCCTTCTTTTTTTGCTAACCTGATTATCTTTTTGGGAGTTTTATGTTTTTTTATTTTCTTCTTTTTCCAAAATCTTTCCGCTTTTTCTTCCATTTTTAAAAGTCTTGTATAATAATCTGGAAATTCATTAAGGTGCGCTAAAGCAATTTTTCCAGTTTTTAAAGAATCATCTTTGGTAACATCCGTCTTTTTGCTCGACTTGCCGTGTTCAAGTTCAACACCCATTCCTATTCTAAATTGTTCTGGATCAAACTTGTTCCATTTTATTCCAAGCCTTTTTCCTACACTTTCTGCCTCTTTTATTGTGAAAAATCTTTTTGCCATTATTTTGATTTCATCTCTTCAACTTCTTTCTTTCCTTCTTCGTATTCTTCAACCTGTTCAGGATCTAACTCAAAAAGAAGTGATTGAAATTCTCCAACATGTTCTTTCTCTTCTTTTGCAACTTCAAGCATCACTTTTTTCACTAAAGGATTTTTCGCCTTTGCTGCAAGTTGTTCGTAAAAGTTAATTGCATCAAGTTCTGCTATAACTCCTAAACGAAGAATTTCTTTATCAGTATCTTCTTCAGAAAGTTTATCTATATCTATTGGAAATTTTGATAGCATTTTAATAATAATTTGAAAGGGTTTTTATAATTTTTGGAGGGTTGCCTTTAGAGAATTTGTGTTCTCATAAGCAGTGTTATGTTTCCCGAATGGGTAAACAGTTTCAGAGCTAGTTTGAGTTTTCTAATTCAGAGATTAAAAGAAAATTGAATATAACCCCTGTTAAATCACTTTTTGATTATCAAAAAGTCGAGATTTTCGTTAGAAAATCGGAGAAGTAGCGATTGCTATTTTAAGGGTGGGAAAAAGACGTGCGTTTTATTTTAAAATATAAAAATCAAAAATAGTGCTTTTTTCTTTCGGAAAATGAAGTTTTTCATATTTTATAATTTTCAATCCAATATGTTTACATACTTTTCTGAATTCTTCATCTCCAATCAAATAATCTTCAAAATCTATATGACTATTATCTATTTTTTTATTTTCTAAAAAAACAACATTAGAAGATATTTTTTTTGATTGGATAAATTTAGATTGAAAATTATTCGAACCTAACTCTTCTGAAGTATTAACAACAAAAATTCTTGATGCCGAAGATTTTATTTTTTTCAAATTTTTCAATATTTTTATTCTTCTTTCAGGTTCAACACAGGACAAAACATTAATCAATAAAATATCTCCAATTTTATTATTGAAGTTAAAATCCTCAATATTAACCTTAAATTTATTGTGAGATTTTATTTTTTTAAGGTCTAAATTCTTATCGATAGAAATAACCTGAAATCCTTTTTGAAATAACAAATTTGAGAAATATCCCGTACCACAACCTGCATCAAGAATTGGTTCTAAATAAGTTTGATTTATTATAAGAGGTTCTAAGATTAACTTCTTTGCGAAAGTTGGAATTTCGTAAGAATCTAATAAGTTACTCCAAGATTTTTCTATTTTTGATTCTGCCATGAAAAGAATATTTTAATTAATATTTATTAATGTTTGTTTTGGCGCACATCTTTGGGTGGGACTTATCAATTACAATCACTATTGGATTTAACAGACTTTTAACGAACTCCCTTAAATTTAAGCTTTTTAGTTTGTTAAAAGTACAAATTTTAACTCAGTCTCAAACTTTTTTGTTTTTATTCAAGAATAATTAATTATTTTCCTCTTCTCTTTCCAGCTCTTACAGAAGGTCTTACTTTTGAAGTCGGATGTTTGTTTCTCAAACCACGAGATTTCTTTGCAGCACTTGTAAGTCCATGCATTGTTCTCTTTTTGTTTTGAGGTTTTGTTGTCCAACTCAAGTTTTTATCTTTCTTGATTTCTGGTCTTTCAGGATCGACACAAATTACTTCATAGAAATAATGTTGCCCATCTTTTCCGATTAAGTATGAATTTAGAACTACAAGGTTTTTGTATTTCTTTTCAACTCTTTGTTCCGCAATCCACTTGTAAGACATCTTAAGGTTTTTTCTCACGTGAAGTCTCTTTGATCTACGTCCTTTGTTTGGTCTTTTTCTCTTGTGACCTCCCCTGCCTATTTTTACTCTAACAATAATGAAACCTTTCTTTGCTTTGTATCCTAAAGCTCTTGCTCTGTCTAATCTTAGAGGTTTACTAACTTTTGTGAAAGAACCAGATGCCCTCCATTCAATCATTCTTTCTCTTAGAGTTTTCTTTTCAGGTTTTTTCCAAGCCTCTCTAATTTTATGGTAAAGTCCTTTTGCAGATTTAGAAGGAGCTTTCTTTTCTGTTTTAGCTTTAGTTTTTTTAGCTTCTTTTTTCTCGGCCATGATTATTTTAGAAAAAGTTTGTTTAAAAAGCTTGTGTACGAAATGATCCTGCACGGATTTGAACCGTGGACCTCTGCCTTATCAGAGCAGCGCTCTACCAGACTGAGCTACAGGATCGTCCGGTATTTTTGATAGAAATTGTAAATTTATAAAGATTGTGAATCGTTTTCTGTGTCTAATTCTAGCATAAGTTTTTCTTTTGAAAGAAGATACCTTGTCAGAGGAAGATTTATGTTTATTATTTTTGAATAAGCATTTTTTTCTGCAATTGCTCTAACTTCAATTCCATTTGCTAATCTGGTAATTGATATGTCATTTATAGAATTCACTCCTGGAACTTCCAGCTCGTAATTTAATTTATCTCCAATTCTTCTAACTTGTGTTTTTGGTTCTTCTTTCTTTGCATTCTGGTATCTCTTTAAATTTTCCTCTGAAAAATTTATTGGCAAAGTTTTTCTTGGCATTTTGTTCTTTTTTTGCATGCCAATCATATTTGGTTTTACTTCTTTTCCATTTATCATTAATCTTATATTTGAAGACGGGAGTTTATTTGGAGAATTAAATTGTTTCATTTCTTTTTGCATTTCTTTTTCAAGCATCTTTAATGTGTTCCCAATCATTCTGTTTAAGAATCCTCCTCCAAAGTTTCCAAATTCAGAATTTGTATCTCTATTTAGGGCATCATTTTTCCCTAGCATTCCCCAATCTTTTTTTGAATTTGATTTTAAGTGGATTCCACAACTAGGGCAAAATTCATAATTTTCTTTTAATTTTTCTCCACAATTTGCACAAGATTTTTTATTAAACATAGTTATTATTAAGCCTTTTTATTTTAAAAGGTTTGGGTCACTTCTCAACGATATAATTTTTGATTGAGGCTATCTCTGTAGCATCCTCCATTAGGGTCGATCGAGTTTCTTTAAACATTATATGCTCTAACTCTTTTAATCCTTTGAATTTTTGTTTGTGTTGGACCTCTCTAAATTGGGGGATAAATATCCAAACCACAATCATTCTGAGTATCGCTCCTATGAAGAAGATTAATAAAATTGGTTCTACCCAGCTAGGATTTAGCCATTTTATCATTGCTGCTGAAATTAGTCCTCCAATTATTGCGCCAACTCCCACTATAAAGTTAAAGAATGAAATTGCATCTGGTCTTTTTTCTTTTGGAGTATTATCATAAATGAAATTTCCTGAGACCATTGTGAAAGCGTACCAGGTTGTGCCCCCTATTAATCCAGGAATTAAGAAGAGATAAATCTTCGAAGTTGATAATATCCACCATAGTGGGCTTAGAGGGATTAAAGCCGCTGTCAAAGCTATGACTGCATAGTTTCCATATTTATCTGCAATTTTTCCCCAAAAATTTAATGTGAAAACAGAGAAGATCATTCCAGATAAAGAGATTAAAATATAGGTTATGTAATCAAACTGAAGGATTCTTAATAAATAAATTGCACCCAAAGGGGTCGAAATTCCCATTGCAATTGCAAAAATTCCTCTGAATAGTGTGAACTTTCCGAAATTTGTTTTGCCTAATTCTCTAAAAGATTTTCCTAAATTTATTTCTTTCTTATCTTTTTTGTGTGTAGGGTCGTAGTGTCTTCTCAAAAGGGTAGAGCAGTAAAATCTAGATATTGCAGCGATTCCAAAGAAGATTATGAATCCTAGCATTGCCTTTCCAGATTCCTTCATTGCTTCCAAAATAAGTGAGGCTCCTATTGTTAAAACTATTGTCATAAATGTAGTTATTGTAGTTCTTTTTGCATACCATCTTCCTCTAAATTTTTTATCAACAACATCCCCCATCAATGAAAACCATGCTGGATGGCCTATTCCTCCTGCGGAAAGTAAAATGAATAAATCAATGAAGAGTAATGCTGGCAAAAATTGAGTCCAAATATCTTTTAGATATAAGAATCCAATTAGGGCTATTAGCAAAAATCCTAACGAATTTACTAATGTTGCGTTTGATACTATCTCTCTCCTTGATTTTGTTTTAGCTAGTTTTGCTCCAAAGATTTGCGTTGCTGAAGAAAGGTTCCACAAGGTGTTTATTAGTGCTACCATTACATTAGAAGAATTAATTGCAATTGCAAAAGGCGAAATAAAATGGTCTCCAAAGGATACTCTGAATGTCCAAAAGATTCCTTCCTTTATTGAAAGTCTTCTTGTTTTATGTTTTAGCTCAATTTCCTCTTTTTTGTTCATTTTCTTGAGTATAATAATCATTAAATAGTTAAAATTGTTTTAAAATTTATGGGGAAAAGAATATTCAAGAAAAGCCGTCATATAAGATGGAACTGGGAACAATCCCCAGATGATTCTGAAATGGTTAGATACCATTTTGTGGTTGTGGATGATAAAGATCGAGATGGAAAAATTGCTAAAATTATGCATAATGCCTTGAAAAAATCTATCGTTAGCTATCCTTTTAATCCTATAAGAGAAGATCTTGAGGGCAGGGTTGGAAATTCTGGGCTAAGATATCTCTTTGAAACTTATGACACGAAATATTCTTCTGAATTTATGGATCCTTCAAAGATTTTTGAAAGAGTTGTAAAAGATCCTAATTTGAAAGAAAGAGTTAGAAAAGGTTTTTCTGTTGAAGATTATGTTGCAGATTTTTATGATGTTTAAGGGAATGTTTTATATGCATTAAACCTTCCTTCTTTACCATCATCAAAAAGTTTTATTTTTCCGTCAAAAGTTATTTCTATTAACCAATCATCTATACCATTTCTCAAAGTGGTCTTTTTTACAATAAAATTTAAAATTGGTTCATTTGGGTCATCATAATATGGGTAAATTCGCATTAACTTTTCATCCCTATATTCTATTTTGAATCCATTAATGTAATGCTTATTTTTATCTATTTTTATGATCGGTTTTTTATCTACAAAGAAAATCATTTCATCTTTTATTTGCATCTCTAAGGATTTTCCGGATAAATTTTTTGAAACTAATCCTTTTCTATTTCCCAAACTAAATGGACTTATTACTATAAATTCCGCAGCATAATTTTCTAAAACATAGTTTAAGTTTTCAAGATCTCTTCTTTTTTTAGTTAAATATTGAGTCATTAATTTAATTGGAGGTTAATAATTAAATAATTTTATATACTAAAATAGTCCTTTTCTTTCATGATAAAGAAAAAATTTTATGTTACAACTCCAATTTACTATCCAAATGATATCCCTCATGTTGGGCATGCTTATACCACGATAGTTGCAGATGTTTTAGCTAGATGGAACAGGCTCAAAGGAAATGATGTTTTTTTCTTAACAGGGACTGATGACCATGGGAAGAAAATTGCGGAAACTGCTAAGGATAAAGGTAAGAAACCTAAAGAGTTTGTTGATGGTTTAATTCCAGTGTTTAAGGAAAATTGGAAAAGTTTGAATATAGATTATGATAAATTCATAAGAACTACTGATAAAGATCACGAGAAAGTTGTTCAAGAGATGCTACAAAAATCTTTTGACAATGGAGATATTTACAAAGGAAATTATGAAGGGCTTTATTGTGTTGGTTGCGAAGCTTATTACACCGAAAAAGATTTGGAAGATGGAAGATGTCCCATTCACAAGAAACCTGTAGAATTGATAAAAGAAGAGAGTTATTTTTTTAAGTTAAGTAAGTACCAAGATAAACTTTTGAAACTTTATGGAAAAAATCCTAATTTTATTTTACCTAAGTCAAAGAAAAATGAAATAGTGAATCGTGTTAAGGAAGGTCTTAGAGATTTAAGTATTTCAAGAACTAGTTTTGATTGGGGTGTTCCTTTGCCTTTTGATAAAAAACATGTTTGCTATGTTTGGTTTGATGCTTTGTTTAATTATTATTCTGGAGGAAAAAAATATTGGCCTGCGAATGTTCACTTGATTGGAAAAGATATTCTTTGGTTTCACTCTGTTTATTGGCCTGCTTTTTTGATGTCTGTGGGTTTGGATTTGCCTAAGACAGTTTTTGCACACGGGTGGTGGACTTTTGATAAAGAAAAGATTTCGAAATCTAGAGGAAAAGTATTGAGTGTTAAAGAGTTGATTTCCATTGCAGGTGTTGATTCTGCCAGATACTTTTTATGCCGAGCAACTCCTTTTGGAGATGATGGAGATTTTTCTGAAAAGGCTTTAATTGAGAGACACAATAATGAACTTGCAAACAAACTTGGAAATTTGGTTAGTAGGGTTAGTGGATTAATTGAAAAGTTTGGGATTGAAAAAACACCAAATAAATTCATTAAAAAACTGAATGAAAAGAAGATTGAAAAGTTGTTTGAGAATTATGAATTTGATAAAGTTTTGAATGAAATTTTTGCATTTATTGATGATTGTAATGAATATGTTCAGAGTAAGAAAATTTGGGAAACTAAAGACAAAAAAGCGCTTTATGAATTGAAAGAATCAATTTTGAAAATTGCGGAGTTGTTGCAGGCTTTTATTCCAGAGAGTGCCGAGAAGATAACTAAACAATTTTCTGCGAAGAATATTAAGAAAGGTGAAATTTTATTTAAGAAAATTGAAATTGATGAAAAGATTAATAAAAATGAAAAACCTGAAGGAATTATGACAATGAGTGAAGTTACATTTGGAGATTGGGAAAAACTTGATTTGAGGGTTGCACAAATTAAGAAAGTTGAGGATATTGAAGGGGCAGATAAACTTTACAAAGTTGAATTGGATGTTGGAAAGGAAATTGGAAAGAGAATCATCTGTGCTGGTTTAAAAGAGTATTATTCTAAAGAGGATTTGAAAGGAAAGAAAATTATTTATTTTTCAAATCTTGCGCCAAGAAAAATGAGAGGAATTGAAAGTCAAGGAATGCTTTTGGCCGCTTCAACTGAAGGGCATAAGAAAGTTGTTTTAATTGCTCCTGAGAAAGATATTGAATTGGGAAGTAGGGTTGGTTGAAAGTGAAAATTTTGAAGGGAGAGGAGTTTGAAAAAGCTCTTAATTATATTAAAATGTCGGGGGATGTTGCAAAGAGTTCCTCTTGTGAGAGGGTAAAGGGAGGTTCTGTAATCGTTAAAGATGGTGAAATAATTGGAAGAGGGTTTAATTCTCCCCCTGGAAACATTGAGAACCAAAAAAGATGTTTAAATTCTAAAAAGGATTATGATGCAAAAGTTACTGACAAGACATGTTGTATTCATGCTGAAGAAAGAGCAATGTTTGATGCGCTAAGAAATAATTCTGAAAAGATACCTGGTTCTAGAATCTATTTTACAAGATTAGGGTCTAATGGAGAAATTGAATTTTCTAAAGAACCTTATTGTACAATCTGTAGTAAAATGGCCTTAGATCTGGGAATTAAGGAGTTTGTTCTCTATCATGAAAAGGGAATTTGCTCTTATGGGTTAGAAGAATATAATGAATTAAGTTTTAATTATCTCCCAAAATAAAAATTACCTTCTGAAAAAAAATCTCCAAATTGAAGGAGAATCTTTGCTAGAATCATAATCTACTTCTAAAATCTTTGCCGCAATTTCTTTGTAAGCTCTAGCAGGTTTGGATCTTGGATGAGTGTGGACTAATGCATTCTTTAAACTTAATGCTTCTTGCGCGCATTTATCTTCAGGAATACTTCCTAAAACTGGAGCTTCTAACATATCTTTAACCACATCTGGAGTCATCTCCGATTTGTTTCTTCTAACTCTTGTAACTATTACTCCTGCTACTTCTTTTTTCATTTCTTCCAAAAGTTTGATTGTTTTCAAGGCATCAGTTATTGCAGGCATTTCGGGATTTGTAACAAGAATTATCTCATCTGCTGTTTCCATTGCAGAAATTGCTTCTTTCCCTAATCCTGCTGCGCTATCAATTATAATATACTCTCCAAGCTTTTTGAAATCTTCTTTTAGTTCCTTTAATCTTTCGGGTTTCATTTTTTTTAATTCCTTAATTGAAAGTGAAGAAGGCATAATCTTTAGACCGGAATCATGTTCATAAACTGCTTCGTCTGGATCTGCTTTTTTTGATAGTACATGATTTAAATTTATTGGCACTTCAGGAGAATTTAAATGAATTCCGACGTTTGGAGTTGAAAGATTCCCATCAATAACTAAGACATCTTTACCGAAATAATTCATAGCAGCACCTAAATTTATTGCAGTGGTTGTTTTTCCAACACCTCCCTTTCCTGACGTAATAACAATAATTTTGCTCATTTTACCTAAATCCGACGTTTAAGATAGGAGAAGTTGTTTTGTGGTGCTTATAAACTTTTCTAACATGTCTGCATAAATTTTTAGTTGTTCTAAATTAACTTCGATGATTTCTCCACGGTAAGAAATTTTTAAACAAACATTTTTTCTGAATTCTCCTATTCTTTCCATTCTTAAAGATTCAATTTTTCTTAGCATTTCATAGAATTCTAAAACCTTTTGAAAGTTTTTGTCTTTTTTGAAAACTCTTTTCATTTCATCTATCTTCTGAACATTGTTTTCTGGGACAACTTTTATTTTTCCTTTTTTCTTTTGATCTAGAAGGATTGCATCTATACTAGTATCTATCATTTTCCTCCATCTTAATAGTAAGTTTAAAATAACATCACATGTCTTAGTGTATTTTAAACTGACATAAAGAAGATGGTCCGCGCTTATTTTCTCCTGGATTATGTCTTCCATTGTCAAAATTTTAATTTTTTGAACTCAGATACGAGAATTTCAGAGTTTTTATACTTTGTCTCTAAAAGCTTTTTATTTTCAAAATTAATACTTTTAGCATTTTTATGAAATCGAGTAGTTTTTGGTTTGAAAATTTGTTTATTTCTTGTTCTTTTGATAAAATTATTATTTCCTCTTCCTTTAGGAATTCCATTTCACTTTGTCTGTGGCTTCTTGTTAATTCAAAGATTTCTTGAACTTCTTCTTTGTCGAAAATTTCGTGTTTTATTGGAAAGATCTCTATTATATCTTTAAGAGTTTCTTCTATTTTTTCAAGAACTAAAAACGAAAGTTGTTTGTTTTTTGTTATTTTAGCTAGGACTAATAGTTTGTCTATTTTTTGAATTTTTTCTTCAATTTCGCCTATTCTTCTGCTTGGAATTATCATATATTTTAGAAGTCTTTGAAATTAATATATTTTGGGATTTTATGTTTGAGAGACATAGCAATTTCCTGAACTTATTTCAGAATGTCCTGCTTTGTAATTTGATTCTCTCTTGACATTTGCCATTTCTTCATTCTGTTTTAAAGTATTTTCTATGTGTTCTGGGCCTAATTGATCAATGGTTTCAATCTTTCCCTCAAGTCTTAATTTTTCTAAAAAATTTCCTGAGATTACCTTAATCATTATTTAATTGGAGTTTTTAGATTTATAAGAATTATTGCATTTAACTTAATTCGAGAATTGCATCCGTCAAATCGCCTGTTTTCTCTAGGGCTGCTTTTGCTTCTTCTTCAGAACAATTTGTTTTTTCCATAACTGTTTTTATGTCTTCTTCTGAAATTCCTATTTCTTCGGCTTCTTTAGAGATTTCTCCAGCTATTTGGAATGTTTCTTGGCCTTGCATTGTTATCTTTGTAACACTTGGATTATTGATAACAATCTTTGAGCCGTCTGTTTTGTTTATGATCACATTAGAAGCATCAATTTCATCTTGTTGCATTCCCATCTGTTTCATTACAGCTTGCATTTTTTTTGGTGAAATTCCGGGAAACATTTTATAGAAATAGTCCTAGCCCTATTCGGATAGCTACAATTAAGATTACAAATACTACTACGTGTGTGGGAGTTAAGTTTATGAAACTATCATATTCTTCTGAAAATCTTGTAAGTCCTCCAAATCCTGCGGGCATGCTTATTTTATTATCTGCCATAATTTAGAAAGAGAGGGATAGTTTTTAAAATTATTTATTTGGCTTTGCATAGTGCTTCTTGATATTGTTTTTTTCTTTCAATCAATTCTCCATATGTCTTAAGATCTTCATTTAATCTTGCTCCAACTCTTGCATATTTTTGCAAAAGATATTCTTCTTCAGATATTTGTCTATAATCTTCTAGAATTTTATTTATTCTCTCCACAATTTTTATTTTTTCTGTTAGGTCTTTTGAGGTCATTTTAAAAAAATTTCCCCTTTTTTGGTTTTTGTTCAATTACAAAGCCATAATATTCTAATCTCACAAAATCGTTATACATTTGATCAAAGATTTCTAATTTATCTTTTATCTTTTCACGTTCTTCTTTTGTATAAGAATCATAATTTAGCACATAATTTACTCTCAAATCTTTTATGTTATTGGTGGATTCTCCAGAGCCCCCATTCTTTTTTATATCTAAAACTATCTTCTTTATTTCTTCACTTAATTCTTCATAACTTAGTTTTTCTGTTAGGTCTTTTGAGGTCATTTTAATTTTCTTGATTTTTGCATTCCATAAATACCTTTTTTTTATCATGCCATTCATACCACATGTTAAGGAAAGGACTTATCTCAAGTTCATACTCTCCAATTTTGTTAGTTGTTTCTAAATAATATTCGTCAAAAAGTTGTTTTTTGATTTCATCTTCTTTTGAGATTCTTTTTTTCTTTGAGATCTCTTCCTGAAGAATTTGATATTTTTCAAAATATAGTCTGTCTATGTCCCCTAATCTGCAACCAACCATGCTCAATAAATCAGAAAAGTTATTTCTTTGATTATTTGTTAATCCTTCCATCTGAATAGAATATTCTAATTCTAGTTCGTAGTATTTAAGAAAGGCATTTTCTATATTTTTATTTAGGAATTTAAATTTTCTTACGGGAGTACTGCTGTCGATTGAAGCAACATGTTTTTCAAGCTCTCCAGCAAAGAGATATAGTTCTGTTAGGTCTTTTGAGGTCATTTTAATCGCCCCTTTGTTCATAATATAATTTTGTCCGAATATCTTCTACACAAGATTTTGAAATTTGGATAGCATCAATGATTTTGCTAATTTGTTCTTTTGAAAGATTTTTGTAATTTTCTAAGACTTTTCTTTCGATTGGAACTAGTATCTTGTAGAATTCATCTAATTCACTCATTTTTTCATATTTTTTCAGTGCCGAATTAGTTATTTTATCAATTATTTCTTCAGTTAGTTTTTCTGTTAAGTCTTTGTTTGTCATTTTATTTCTCTTTGTTTTGTTCACTTTGATATTTTCTTACTTCTATCCATTTTTTCTTTAGTCCTTTGTTTAATTCATCATTATTCATATCTACAGATTGTACCTTTATGCTCCCCTTTTTGTTTTTTTCTAAGAATGTTTTTATTATTTCGTTCATGACCTTATATCCAAGATCTCTTTCGTTCATTTCTCTTTCATAATAAATTTTTAATTTTCCATATCCTATTGGATTATTGTCATTTTGAAAAGTATAGAGTGTTTGATCTCTCCCATAACTTTTTATTCCGAATTTCATTTCAAAAGGGAATTTCTCTTCTTCTTTCATTATCTCTCTACTTCTCACCCCTTAGTAATAAAATTTATTTCCCCCTACATGCGGAACAATTATAAATTGCAAAAAACTGAAAGAAATATGGACAAAAGGATATTCAAAGACTTGGGGTTTACACAAGGAGAGATAGAAGTTTACTTTTCTTTGTTAGATTTGGGTGAAACCACTAGTGGTCCACTCATAAAGAAGTCTGGGATTTCTGGTTCAAAAGTTTACGAAATTCTGGATAAATTGATTAAGAAAGGTCTTGTTCGTTATATTACAAAAGAGAAAACGAAATACTTTCAAGTTGCCTCTCCCTCAAGAATTTTGGATTACATTGATCAAAAAGAAAAATCTCTTTTGAATCAAAAGAAAGAAATGGAAAACCTTTTGCCGGAATTAGAAAAAAAGTTTAAAGGTACTGAAACAAAAAGAGAAGCATTTGTTCTTGAAGGTTTTGGAGGAATAAAGACTTTTTTCAAAATGATTTTAGAAGAATTGAAGAAAGGAGAGGAATATTATGTCTTTAGTTTGGGGGATGATTTGAAAGATAAAAATGTTCTTTTGTTTTTAAAGCAATATCATAATAAACGAGAGGAAAAAGGGATCAAATTAAAACTACTATTAAATCCTTCAGAAAGAAATTTTGTTGAAGATTATAAATATAAATTAATGGATGTGAAATTCATAAAGAATCCTTTGCCAATAGGAACTTTTGTTTTCAAAGATTATGTTGCAAATGTTAAGTTTTATCCTTACCCTATCGTTTTTGTTATGAAAAGTAAGGAAATAGCAGATAGCTACAAAGATTTCTTCTTGGATTTGTGGGCTAAAGCTAAGCAATAGTTTTTAAAAGTTTCTTGATGTTGAAAATTCATGCCTAAAGTAGATTTGAATTCAATTAAAAATTGGTCTCCTCAAGTTGAAGAGAGAATTGTTGAAGAGTGGAAAAAAGCAGAAAGGTTTAACGTTAGTTCCAAAACTAAGAAAAAGATTTATTCAATTGATACGCCTCCGCCTTATGTTAATGCTCCTGTTCATATAGGTCAAGCAGTTACTTATTGTTATATGGATTTTTTTGCCCGCTTCAAAAGAATGAAAGGATTTGATGTCGTTTTCCCATTGGGTCTTGATAGAAATGGTCTTCCAATTGAAATGGCAACTGAGAAAAAGTTCAAGATTTCTCCTTTTAATGGGGGGAGGGATACTTTTATAGAAGCGTGTAAAAAACTACTTGAGCAAACTTCAAGTGAAACTGCAGATACTTTCGCCAAATTAGGGATCTCTTTTACTTCTTATAAAGAAGGAGATCACATTGGAGCTGTCTACAAAACAGATTCTCCAGAATACAGAAAAATAACCCAAGCGACTTTTTTGGAATTGTTTAAGAAAGGACTTGTTTATGAAGATAGCAGAATAAACAATTGGGACCCCAAACTCCGAACAACTATTGCTGATTCGGAAATTGATTACAAAGATTTGGCTAGTACTTTTAATGATGTCAAATGGAAAATAAAAGAAACTGGAGAAGAAGTGGTTATAGGGACTACAAGGCCAGAATTAATTTGTACTTGTGGGATGGTTATTTTTAACCCCAAAGATGATCGTTACAAACATCTTGAAGGCAAGACTGCAATCTCCCCAATTTTTGAAAATGAGATTTTAATAAAAGCACATCCTTTGGCAGATATAAACAAGGGAACTGGCTTAGTTATGATGTGCTCTGCAGGAGATTTAAGTGATATTCAATTTTTTAGGGAACAAAACTTAGAACCAAAAATTGCAATTGAAAAAGATGGAACTATGAATGATCATGCAGGAATTTTGAAGGGTTTGAAAGTTAGAGATGCAAGGGAAAAAATTATAGAAATTTTGAAAGAAAAAAATTTATTGGTTAAGCAAGAGCAAATCTCCCATAGAACTCCTGTTTCAGAAAGGTCTAGCGCAGAGATAGAATTTATACAAATGCCAGAGTATTATTTGAGGCAAGTTGAATTTAAGGAAAAAGTGAGAAAAATAGTTAATGAAGTTTCTTTTTATCCTAAAGTTTCTAAGAAAATTTTAGAATCTTGGATTGATTCAATTTCAATTGATTGGCCAATTTCGCGTAGGAGATTTTATGCTACCCCCATTCCTTTATGGGTTGCTGATAAAGAGGGAAAGAAATTTTATGCATTGGGGTTTTCTGGGAATTACTATGAACCTTGGAAAGAAAATGTAAAAGAAAATTTTGAGGTGTATTCAGAGGGCAAAAAAGTAGGGCTCGTTAAGGATTTTAAAAATCTGGATTGGAAAGGGGAAGAGAGAGTTTTTGATACTTGGATGGATTCCTCCATTTCTGAATTAGTTTTGTTAAAGTATCTTTCTGATGAGAATTTCTTTAAGAAAGCTTACCCTTGTTCATTGAGACCACAGGGCAAGGAGATAATTAGGACCTGGTTGTATTATACCTTGTTGAGAGGTTATCTTGAAACTGGAAAAGCTTGTTTTGAAGATGCTTGGATACATCAGCATATTCTTGATAGTAAAGGGTATAAGATGTCTAAATCGGCAGGAAATGTTGTAGATCCTCAAAAATTATTAAAGAATTATGGTGGCGAAGCGATAAGACTTTGGTCTGCCATAGAGGGAGATTTATCTAAGAGCGATCTGAAATGTTCAGAGGAAAGAATAAAAGCAGAGTTAAAAACTTTGAATAAGATTTTGAATGTTTCTAAATTTGTAATGCTTTTTGATAAACCCAAAAAGAAACCTTCTCTGGAAAAAATTGATAGTTTATTTGTAGATTACATTGAAGACTTAACGAGCTTTTGTGAGAAGAGTTACGAAGAATATGATTTTTACAATCCTGCAATAAAACTTAGAAGATTTTTGTGGGATGTCTTTGCTTCAAATTATCTTGAAGTCGTTAAGGCAAGAGCGTATAATCAAGAGAAAAAATTTTCTCAGGATGAGAGTGATTCTGCAAAGTACTCTCTTCATTTTATTCTTGAGAGATTTTTAACTTTAATTTATCCGATAATCCCTCAAGTTTCAAATGTTGTTTCATCAGCTAAAGGATTCAATTTACTTGAATCTGAATTTCCAAAGGTTTCAAAAATTAGTTCGAATTTAAATCTGGTCGAAAAAATTATGATTTTCAATTCTGAAGTTTGGAAAAAGAAAAAAGAAACGGGAATCGGACTGAGAGATTCTATTGATGGAATTAAAATTCCTAAAGAGTTGAAGGATTTTGAAAAAGATTTGAAAGTTTGTCATAATTTAAATTGACTAATTTTATAAACAAGGTATTTCTTTTCTTAATATGGCGAAAATAACAAAAGATGAGCTTGAAGAACTTTTAGAACAGCTTAGCGGGTATAGGGGTAGAGCTACAGAACTTATCACTGTTTACATTCCTGCAGGGTATGACGTGAATTCTGTGCAGAGGCAACTTGAAGCTGAAAGATCTACAGCTAAAAATATAAAATCAACTTCTACAAGAAAAAACGTTACTGATTCTCTAGATAAAATTGTCAGGCATCTTAAAACCTTGAAAGTTACGCCAGAAAATGGTTTGGCTATTTTTGCTGGGAATGTTTCTGAAAGTGAATCCCAAGATGATTTGCAACTTTGGGATATTGAGCCTCCAGAACCAGTTTCTATAAGATTGTATAGGTGTGATAAAGAATTTGTTTTGGAACCTTTGGAAGGGATGATGGAAATTGATGAAACTTATGCGCTTTTAGTTATGGATAGAAAAGAAGCAACTATTGGAAGACTTGTTGGAAAAAGAATTGAGCTTGTTCAAAAAATGACTTCCGGAATTCCTAGCAAAGTTAGAGCTGGGGGGCAGTCAAGTCAAAGATTTCACAGAATCACCGAAGGATTAACTAAGGAATTTTATAAAAGAATTGCAGATGAAATGAAAAAAGCTTTTTTTGAAGATTCAAAAATAAAGGGAATTCTTATTGGAGGGCCAATTCCTACAAAAGACGAATTTATTGATGGAGAATATTTAATGACAGAACTCAGGGGGAAGGTTTTGGGAAGAATTGATTTGGGAGATACGGATGAATCTGGATTGCATGAACTTGTTGAAAAAGCCCAGGATATTTTGGCAGGTCAAGAGATAATTCATGAGAAAAAAATACTTGAAAGGTTTTTTGAAACTCTTGGAAAAAATCCTGATATGGCATATTACAAATATGAAGAAATAAAGAAAGCTTTGGAGTATGGTGCTGTTGACATGCTTTTAATTTCTAAAGAATATGATCGAACAAAGGCAAAAGAATTGAAAACACTTGCGCAAAATATTGATTCAACAATTGAGATTATTTCTACAGACACAGAAGATGGCGAACAGTTCAAGAATTTATCTGGAATTGGAGCTATTTTGAGATACAAGTTGAGTTAATTTTAGTATATAAATTATTAAAAAGTTTATTTTTTGTGTTTTTTTATGAACAAAAGAGTTTTATCTTTTTATGGTACTGTTGGGAATTCTGAAGAAACAATTTTGACTATTGATAGGGAGGGGTTTCTTGATTTATCCTATCTCTTTAGGGATTTCTTTGCAACTATGGGGGATGTATATGGGAAATGGTCTAAATCAAGATGGGAAATTAATGATAAAATTGCAATTGCTAAATTTAATTTTGAGGAGGAATTTTTAAGAAATCTTTTGGGGAGATATTCACCTGATGAACTTGCGGGTTTTCTTGAAGAACATGTTTCAGATATTCAAGATTTTCACAATGAAACTTTGATAAAAAAGATTAGAAATTTTGAAAAGAATTACGAAAAACTTGAGTATAGTTATCTTTTAAGGAAACACATAATTTTTTTGCCTAATGGTACAAATAATAAAGAAATAAGTGAAAAAGTTGGAAGGATTGAAAAACTATGTGGAGACCCTAAATCAATTAAAAAATTATCTTGGGAGGAAAGAATGTCTTACAAAACGTTGGAGACAGAAAAGAAAGATAAATTTTCTTTTGGAGAAGATGAAAGAATCTTTACAGGACCTTATCCTGCGAAATCTTTGCCTTTTTTAGCTAAAAAATTAAAAGAAGAATCTGGAAGATCTTTTTTTATTGTTAATCGCTATTTTTCTGGGCCAGATTTAGATTATTTTTCTATAATAAGAAATTGTAGAGATCTTCCTCTAAATCATCTAAAACTTGTTGAGAAGTGAGTTAATTCAAAATAAATCATGGAACCAGTTTGGCAACGTCCCTGTATCAGAACAATGATAAACTTTATGGAAGATCTGGTTTGAATATCTTTTGATCTCCATTTCATTATTTGTAATTAAAACTTTATTTTCATAAGAAATTTCCAATTTTGGAGGTTTGAACATTGTGGGAGTTTGATTAAAGCAATTTTCAAATTCTTTAATTCCTTCTTCAATGTATTCTTGTGTTAAATTGTCTTTGAATTCTGGATAATAATGTTGGACTCCATGCATTCCAAGTGTTTTGTTCAAAGAAACAACATAATCACACCATTCTTGATTTTGGGAAATTGGGGTGTTATTGTAATTTGGAATTACCCATAAAATATCTGCTTTTTCTAAGTATTCTTTTTCACAGTAAATTCCTGGAGTAACATCATCTATCTGTCTAACTGAGTTTGCACGAATCACAATTAATAAAGAAACTAGAATGAAAAGTGTAATTAATGTGACTTTTAATGGTTTTTTCATAAATCTGATTTTTTTATTATTTTATTTATTTTTTCTTTTAATTGTTGATATGTTTTTTTGATTTCTCTCAAATCTTTATCTTCTATGGGTTTCCCGTAATATTTAGAAGAATTTCTTAAATATCTAAAATCTTCTATTTTTTGTATTTCTATAAAAGAAAAATTGTATTTTGACAGATAGATTATTGATGCTTGATGAGAATAGGATTTGTAGCCATCTTTTGCCAAAAGTGCATCACAGAAATTTCTTAGTGCATCATAGTAATTTTCAAAGATTAATTTTTTGAATTTCTTTGGAAGTTCAGTTGAATCTTTAATTCGGGATTGCATATCTTTTATCAATGATTTTGCTAATTCAATGTCTTTTGAGATTTTTCTCACTTCTTTGGTTTTTATATAATATTCAAATGGTTTCATATTCCAAATATCCTTGGATTGTTATTCCGTTTATTAAATTTGTATAGAACTCTTTTGAGATGCTTTTATAATTTGTTAGCAATAAATGAATCTTTCTTGATAATTTTTTTTCAAATTTTTCTAAATCTTCTCTCTTATTACTGGAAGTTATCACAACTAAATCTATGTCACTTGTTTCAATGTCTTCCCCTCTTGAGTAACTCCCAATTATTGAGATTGATTTTGGAGAATATTTTTCTTTTATGAATTCTCTTATCCCAGATTTGTTGATCTCAGAAAGATTGAATAGCTTTTTTTGGAAAATAAATTGTTCATTTTCTACGTTAGCATAAACTTCTACCAGGTGTTTTCTTTTTTCTTTTATAATTAGATCTTCTTTTAGTAATTTATTTGTTATATTTATTACTGTATTTGGCATTAATTTTGTAATTCTCGCTAATTCTCTTATATGGAATTTCGTGGTGGGATTTTCAAAAATGATTTTTAGTATTTTTTCTTTATTGTTCATTTTATTATATGTTTGTATTTATTTATGAACATATGTATAATTTTTTGTATATAAATGTTTTTATTTTTTAACAATTATTTTTTAAACTTCCCTATC
Organism: Nanobdellota archaeon; assembly: GCA_020430505.1. GTDB lineage: Archaea > Nanobdellota > Nanobdellia > Pacearchaeales > GW2011-AR1 > EX4484-71. Next base: position 31,890 of record JAGQJT010000007.1, read on the forward strand.
TTGTTTGATTTATGGTTTCAAGTAAAACAGTTGAAGAAATTGATGAAGCCCAAGAAAAAGAGGATCTGAAAAAATTAGAAGCGGTCTTTTTTGTGGCGGGTAGATTTTTGAATATGTCTGATTTAGTAGCAATTTCTGATTTGAATCCTATAATAATTAGGGGATTAATAGATAGGCTTAAAGAAAAATACAATAAAGATGATTCTGCGATTGAAATTGTTGAAAGAAGTAACATGTGGAAAATGGATGTTTCTTCAGAGTACTCCGGAATTGTGAATAAAATGGCTACAGGTTCCGCGGAATTTACAAAAGCAGAACAGGAAACTTTAGCTTTAATTGCATATAAGCAACCAATAAAGCAATCTGTAATAATTAAAATTAGAGGAAACAAAGCATATGATCATATAAAGAAATTTTCTGATTTGAATTTAATAAAAAAGAAAAAAGAAGGCCATACGAATATACTTTCTCTGAGTGATGAGTTTTATGATTATTTTAATGTTTCAGATAAGTCTGATTCTAAAGAAAATATTCTGAAAATTATTGAGAAAGAGGAAACTGATGAAGAACAATAATCTTTAAAAAGGATCTTTTTATTTATTCTACATGGAAATTAGATATGGTTATGATTGCGGTAAAAATATTGCTTATCAAAAAGTTGATGGATTATTAACTAAATTAGAAACAGAACATTCTGATAAAATTTCAGATGCTTCTAGAAAATGGAACCCTTCTAAAGATTACATGGAATTTAGTTTTAAGGTCAAGGGATTTAATATTAGTGGGGATGTGTCTTTATATGAGAACAATCTTGTTCTCAATGGAAAAATTCCTTTTGTTGCAAGAGCTTTTTCTGGAACAATAAAAGAAACTATTAACAATACTCTTGATAAATTATTTGATTAATTCACCACAAAAATCTTTAAAAAACTCTTATTAATTATCTAATTATGGACTTTATAACTTGGGTATTCTTAATCTATTCTTTTATAGCATTTTACTTCCTATTCTTATTTATATTAACTTATTTCCAAAATAAAAGTAAAATCTTTTGGACTCCTCCAATAACAAAAAAATATGAAATTAGTATTGTTTTGACTTGTTATAATGAAGGAAAATCTATTGGAAAAGCAATTGAAAATATTGTAAAAAATGGTTATTCTGGATTAAAAAAAGTAATTGTTGTAGACGATTGTTCTAAAGATAATTCCTATGAAATTATTCAAAAATATGCTAAAAAATATCCAGATCTAATTTTAGCAGTTCAAACTCCAAAAAATACTGGTTGTGCTGCAGGAGCAAAAAACTATGGCGCAAAATTTGCAAACACTTTTTTAATAGGTTTTACAGATGGAGATTCCTTTCCTGAAAAAGGAGCTATAGAAAAGACAATTGGGTTTTTTGATGATGAAAAGGTCGGAGCAGTCACAAGTAATGTTCTAGTAAAAAATAGAGAAAATTTTATTTTGAAATTACAATCTATAGAGTATAAAGTTATTAAATTCTCCAGAAAATTACTGGAATTTTTAGATTCAATTTATGTTACTCCTGGGCCTTTGGCAGTTTATAGAAAGTCTGCTTTTGATGAAATTGGAGGTTTTGATGAAAAAAATCTTACCGAAGATATTGAGATAACTTGGCATTTGCAATCTGCAGGTTATAAAATTAAAATGTCTGTTCCTTCCAAGGTTTATAGTATTGCTCCTAAAACAATTAAAGCCTGGATTCACCAAAGAAACAGATGGAATATTGGGGGTTTACAAACTATTTGGAAGTACAAGGCAGCCTTCACAAGAAAAGGGATGCTTGGGGCTTTTATTTTACCGTTTTTCATATTATCTTGGGTTTTGGGATTGTTTGGTTTAGGGTTTTTAGTTTACAGGTTATCTAGAACTTTAATTGTTAAATTGCTTGCAACAAGCTATTCTGTTCAAGCCCACACAGCAATTTTACGGGCAAGTGATATAAATCTTACTTTTAGTACTCTTTTGGTTTTTGGACTTTCAGTATTTTGTTTAAGTCTTTGGTTCACATTAGTGGCATTATTGAATGTGAAAGAGTCAAAATACAAGCGAGAGAATTTTTTCACTGTTGGATTTTACATGATTTTTTACCTTTTATTCTATCCGATAATTTTAATAATCTCAAGTTATAGATTAATTAAAGGAGATTTAAGATGGTAAATAAGAAACACGTTTTTTTTCAAGCACTTCTATTGACAATCGTAGTCTTTATTGTAGGATTTTATATCGGAACTTTAGTTGAAGATAGAAATTTGAATAAAGCTGAATCTTTCTTTGCTCAATCTGAAATATCTTTAATGGATATTGTTGCTTTAAATGATTTTGTTGATTCTGGAACATTGACTTGTGAAGAATTAAAAAAAGCAAATTTTGATTTTGCAAATAAAATCTATGAAGAAGCTCAATTATTGGATAAATATGAAGAATCAGGAAAATTTAAAGATAATTTAGTTTTTGTTCATCAAAAATATGATCTTTTGAGATCTTTCCTTTGGATGAATGCTATAAAAGTCAAGGAAAAATGTGGAAATGATTTTTCAACAGTGGTTTACATTTATAATTATGAATTGGAAGATCTGACTATAAGAGCACAGCAAAATGTATGGTCTAGGATTCTTTTAGATTTGAAAAATTCTCATGATGAAGATGTTCTTCTTATCCCTATCGCAACAAGTGATGATTTTGTTTCTTTAGGTGCCCTTACAAGTAATTTGAATATTTCCCAATATCCTGTAGTGATAGTTAATGAAAAAAATGTTTTTTATGAATTAACTTCTGTTGAGGATCTTGAAAGCCATTTGAATTGATTCCTTACATTTCACTACAACAATCTTAAAAAAGCCATATTTTCTAAATTATTAATGAATGAATGTTATGTTTGTGGGATAGGAGAAGATAAATCTGTTCTTTATGAAGGAGTTTCAAAAGAAGGGTTTGTTTATGTTTGTAGAAAATGCTACGTTAAAAATGAGATTCCTTTGGTGGAGAAAAAGAATGTTACGCCTGAATTAGAAAATAAAAGGTCTGTTAGGGAAAGATTGAGTTCAATGGCAGGATTGAAAAAAGATTATATGAAAAAGGAAGAAAAAATAAAACCTGAAGATGATAGTTTAAAGAAGATTGTAGAGAGAAACTTCAAAGAAAATCTTTCCAAGAATAAAATTTATGACGATTTGATTGAGAATTTTCATTGGTTGATTATGAGAAAAAGAAGGTCTATGAAATTGACCCAAGAACAATTTGCTAATTTGCTTTTTGAACCGGTCATAGTTGTAGAGCATGCTGAGAGAGGTCAATTACCTAAGGATTATTATGGCTTAATGAAAAAAATTGAAGGAGTCTTGAAAATTTCATTATTTAAAAAAATGAGTGGAGGTTTTGAGCCTTCAAGAATAATTGGTGAGACTAAAGTTGCTAGTGGAGTAATGATCTCCGATTTGAAAAGGTATCAAGAGCAAAATTCTTTGAAAAGTAAAGATCTCTCTGAAGATGATAGGGAGATTGAAGTAGAGAGATTAGATTTAACAAAAGTGGAGGAGACTTTTGGAACTCCAATTGAGTCTCCAAAAAAGGAAAGAAGATGGAGTTTGTTTGGCAAGAAAAAGAAGGCTTCAGAAGAAGATATCTCTCAAGAAGATATTGATAAGATTATTTTTGGAAGAGATAATGAATAGATTTTTAAACTTCTGTCATATTAATTTTTTTATGAAAGAGAAAAGTTATTCTTTTAATGACCTTAAAGTCCCTTTTTATGGTTTTTACAAGATGATTAAGGATGAGAAAGAGATGAATTCTCGCTTGTTAGATCCCAAAAATGAGGTAATCTACTCTGGTTTTGCAATTTATCAAGGAATGGTTACTGTTGCTCCCATTTTATTTGGTTTAGCTAAAGGATTGGAAACTTTAATCTCTTAAAAATTTAGCAATCACAACTTTTATAAACTAATTTTATGAATTGATAATATGGAAATTAATGTTTTGTCTGATTCAAAGGAAGAAATTGAAGTGGAGATAGGAAGTTTAACTATTGCAGAGCTTTTGAGAGTTTATTTGAATCAAGATTCTGCGGTTGTTTTTGCTGCCTGGAAGAGAGAACACTATACTAAAAGTCCAATTCTTAAAGTTAAGACAAAAGGTAAAACTGCTAAAAAGGCTTTGAGTGATGCAGTTAGCCAAATTACAAAAGATCTTGATAAGGTTGAATCAAATTTCAAGAAAATTGAATAGTAATTCTTAAGAACCCTTCCCGATTGATTTTTTTATGACAGAAGATGGAAGATCCTATCTAAAAAGGGCTTTAGAGAAAGTCGTGAAAGGGGACATCATAAAATATGATTCTCTTGAGAGCCCTCTCTATCTTTTAGTGAATAGAGTTGAAAATGGAAGTCTTAAAGGTCTTATTATGTCTCCAGAAGGAGATTTTGATAAAATTTCTATAGACAAACTTTTAGAATCTGAGCATTTGGAGATAATCAAACCTAAGAAATCACAATAATTCTTATTAAGGCATATTTTATTTATTTTTTATGGAAGAAAAAGATGCAATTCATGGAATAAACATTGTTAATGGAAGAGTTTTAATGGTAACCACTTGGGGCTATGACATTTTTCCCGGGGGCAAAATAGAAGATGGAGAATCTCCTGAAGAAACTTTAATTAGAGAGATCTCAATGGAAGAGCTACCTGGAACTGAAATAGTTGTTGGGGATTACTATAAATCCTTTTCTGGAATAATGCCTATTGGAGGATGGAGATTAAATTCAAACACCTATTTTTTTGATGTAGTTGGAAAAGTGGGAAAACCTTCTGCGGAAATCACAGAAAAGAAATATGTAAATAGCAGGTCTATAGAAAAATTAAAATTGACAGAGGTTTCAAAGAAAACTTTAATTTCTTTAATAAACGACGGATTAATTGATTAAAAATGGTAAAAATATCAACTGGAAGTTATGATTTGAACAAATGGCTCTATGGGGGTTACGAAGATGATGTTATAACAATGGTTGCTGGACCTCCAGGTTCAGGTAAAACTAATTTTGCAATTCTTGCTGCTTGCAGCCAAGCAAAAAAGGGAAACAATGTTCTATTTATTGATACTGAAGGGGGTTTTAGTGTTGAAAGGGTTAAACAAATAGTTGGAGAGAAATATGAAGATTATTTAGAAAATATTATTTTATCCCAGCCAATAAATTTTGATGAACAAAAAAGATTGTTTTTGAAAATTTTGGATCAAATTCAAAAAGACCAAATAAAATTAATTGTTGTTGATAGTATGGCTATGCTTTATCGTTTGGAATTGGGAGATGCGCTTAAATCTAAGGAAGATTTTAAGGTTCAAAATGTAAATAGAGAAGTTGCAAAACAAATGAGGGTTTTGGCTGAAATTTCTAGAAAGAAAAATATTCCTATAATAATCACAAATCAAGTCTATATGACATTTCAATCTGAAGAAGATTGGAAAAAAGGTCTTGAAAGAGAGACAAATATTGTTGGCGGAGATTTATTCAAATATTGGTCAAAGTGTATAATTGAATTAAAAAATCAAGGAGGTAAGCGAAAAGCGGTTTTGATCAAACACAGGAGCTTGCCAGAAAAAGAATTGGTTTTTGAAATAAAGAATTTAGGAATTTTCAAAAAAAGATTGTTTTAGGTAGAAGTAATAACTAACAAATATAAAGCAGATGTATTTTTGTTTTTCATGTCGGACATAAAATTTGAGGTTGTAAGTAAGCTTTCTAAATTTAATATGAAATCTCATGAATTGAGAAAAATCTCCAAATTTGAATCTGTTAGTCCTCCTAGTGTCTTTGTTGGTTCTAAATTGAAATACCCTCAGGTCAATGTGGGAATTTTGAGTCCTCTGGAGGGAGATGAAAAGGCTTGGATTTATGATGCCTCAAAATATTGGGCTCAAGAAAATTTTTCAATTTTAGATGTTGTTCAATTAAGAAACAATTTGCTTAATTCAAGATTCAAATCAAATGTCCAGGATGCACGTTTAAAAAATAGGTTTGTTGAAATTGCAAAAGAAATTGCAATAGCTTCTAAGCCTGTTGATGTTGAGATTGAATTGAAAAATAGGATTGACTCAGATGGAAAAAAAGATAGGATTCTTTCTCATCAGGGTATGAAGGCAAGTCTTAAAGATGCGAAAGTCATTTCAAACGTTAAGATCTCTCAGAAAGTGGATAAGGCAATTAATGATGATATAAAGGCAGTTGAAGGAATCTCTTACTTGTATAAAAACAATGTCGATGAATATTCCTTGAGTAAAATTTTGAGTGTAGGAGTTTTAGGGATGAAAAAAGATAAAAGAATGGTTCCTACGCGTTGGTCAATTACCGCGACAGATGATATGATCTCCAAGGAGGTTCTTGGAAGGGTTAGAAATTACCCTTGGATAAATGATTATCAATTGTTCTTTGGGGAATTTTTAGGAAATCAATATTTGATTTTATTATTTCCGCATTTTTGGAGTTTTGAACTTTTTGAATTGTATTATCCCGGTTCTAGTTGGAATCCTTCTACAGAAATGAAAGCTTCTACAGATTATGAAGGTTTTTACGGAAGAAAAAATTATGCTTCGAATTGTGCTGGAGGTTACTATGCCACAAGATTTCCAATTGCAGAATATTTAGATTCTATAAAGAGACAAGCAGGTGTTTTGGCTATAAGGTTGGAAACTCCCTCTTATTGGGCTGGTTTGGGCGTGTGGGTTGTGAGAGAATCAGTTAGGAAAGCCCTTAGAAATAAAGGAATGAAATTTAGTTCAAGGAAAGAATTTTTAGAGAGTGTTTATCAAATTTCCAGAGCAAAATACAAATTTAATCCAAATGAAATCTTAGAAAAAAGTAAGCTTTTGAAAGACTTTAAGTCACAGAAAAGTTTGAGAGATTTCTTTTGAATTTTAGAAATCAAAAAATTATTAAATGTCAGATTCTTTGTTTTTATAGTTAAAATGGCTAATTATTTTTTACGTGGACTAAAAAGAATTTTTGGAGTTAGGAAGAAACCAAAGCACAAATTGGCACCTTATGGTTCTATTGCTCGGCCAAAGATTGTTTTAGAATATACTGGAAAACCAAAAAAAGAAGAAAAAATTAACATAGAAGAGTATAAATCTCAAAAAAAGACAGCAAAGAAAAAAACTTCAAAGAAGAAGGTTTCAAAGAAAAAGTTATAAATGGTTTTTTGTTATTAATTTTATGAGGGGTGTAAAGGTATTTTTTGCTTTATTTATTGGAGTCACGATAATAGGATTAGGGATAGCATCAGTTATTACACTTTTGCCAATTGGAAATATTAATCTTGGTGAAGAAATAAGTTTTATATGTAATTATTCTTCGGATAATGCTTCAAACGTTGTAAGAATATTATCAAATTTTGCTGGAGAATGGGAGTTATACGATTCTAGATATTTAACATTTTTATCAAGTGAAACAACAGGGGGGAATTATTCTGTTAATTTATTAGGAACTCCTTATAATGAGAGCAGAGTTACTTTGACCTCTTCAGATAGCCCTATTTGTAGTTATAGTCCTTCTGCTCAGGATGTATGTTCTGTTTTAATGGCTACAACTTGGTTGGGAACTAATTCCCAATGGTGGCTTACAACGTCTTCAAATGAATCTCAATGGGTTATCTATGATTTAAATAATTATTATGAAATAAATAAGTTGAAGCTATCTCAGAATGGAGTTTATTATGCGGAGCATGTTTCAATTGAGGCAAGTAATGATTCAAATCAGTGGGTAAGTCTTTATGAAAATTATTCGGCAACAAGTCTTATAGAATTTGAAATAACTCCTATAAAAGCAAGATATGTTAGATTAAATGTCTCAGATTCATCAACTGGAACAAGCATTTTTGTTAATTACTTAAATATAACTGGATTAAATTATACTCAAGTATCCGATGGAAATATTACCGTTCCTTTAACAATCCCAGAAAATATATGGGAATCAGATGAAACTGATTATTCTTGGGCATGTGAGGTTGAGGATATTAATGGAAACAATTTTACTGGAGAAAACCAAACTGTACAACTAATCTTAACAAATAAAGATTATCCTCAAGTATTTACAACAGACTTGGGAGGAGAAAATTATAGTTCCTCTGATAATCTTTTAATAAATTGTTTAGCAAATACAACCGATAGGGGAATAAGAAATATGTCTTTATTTACAAATTATACTTCTTCTGGTAATTTTGAAAAGGTAGGTTCATATTATGGAAACTCTTTAGAAGATACAATAGAAGATATAATCAATTTAACAATAGTTCCTCCCTCAGATAATCCTGTAAATGTTTATTCGGATAAAAATAATGGAGACGGGTATCAAAAAGTAAATTCTGTATTGGTAAATTATAATTGGGATGGAGTTAACACTGTATTTTGGAATGCAAATTATTTAAATTATTCCATTCCCCAATGGTTAATTTACGATTTGGGAGATGTTTATAATATAAGTTCTTTTGATTCTGTTGCTCATGCGAGCCTGTTCCCTAGCAGTATTAAGATTCAATTTAGTGAAGATAATTTAACTTGGAAAACAGTTTATGAAAATGATTCTGCAGTAACAAGTACCGTAAGCTCAAACATAACTCCCACAAATACAAGATATATAAATTTGACTTTAAATAGGGCTTCTTCATTGTATTATAACAATTTTCAAGTCCAAGGAGCAAAATCAATAATAAATCAAAATGAAACGTCTCATAATTTTTCAGTACCCTTAAATTTAATCAAAGAAGGAGATTTCTCTTATTATTGCTCTGCAGATAACACTTTGAATGTAGAGAATAATTCTGGAAATAATTATTTTCATGTAAATTATCTCCCTACTTATCAAGATTGCTATTTAAGACCACAAGGAGTAATAGATCCAGGAGAAGATGTTTTTGTATATTGCAATTATTCCGATGTTAATAGAAGTAATTTAGATGTATACCTTGAGGAAAACGAATCAGGAAGTTGGGGTAATGGTGTGCAAGGGGTTTACAAAGGAAATTATATTATCGAAGGAATAGGCGATTCAATTATGTCAAGTGGAGGGATTTTGACAAGGTTAGATACTTTACTTGGTTCAAATTCAAGTAGCTATAACTTTGGAATTGGGGGAAATACTTGTGACCAAGTTTATTCAAGGTTTGATGCAAATATCACAAATGGGACAACAGTAATTGTTCTTTGTGGAATAAATGATTTGGTTAGTGGGGGAACAAATCATAGTGAAGTTAGAGAAGATATGGAAGCTATTCAAGAATTAGCTGATGAAAAAGGAAATAACCTTATTTGGATGTCTGTTGGAACTGCTTCACAACAATCTGATAATGTGAGAACTAATGCTACTACATTAAACACTTGGATGGAAGAAAATTTTACAGTAGAACATGCTACCTTATTTGTTGATTGGCATCACGAAATATGGAATGGAACTGAGGGTTATTGCGAACCAGATTACTGTAATGTTGATGGCTTACATCCTAACTCTGCAGGGTATGATATAATTGCAAACAAAACATGGAAAGAAGCTTTTAATTATTCTAAATTTGATTATTGGGGATTTGAGGTAAGCACTTCAAGTTTTGATTCAGATGGGATTTATTATGTTAGGGTTCATGCAGAAGATGGAGAAGATGACTCCGAATATACTTTGTTAAATCTTTCTTTTGATGCGGTAGAATCTTCCACAACAACAGAGGAAACTGAAGAAACTTCAAATGGAGGTTCTTCCAGTTTTATTTATTTAAATGATAATCAATTTGATAAAGGAAAAAGCCAGAAACTTTTTAATAAATACACTTTAAAATTTAAAATAAATAAAACCTATCATTCTCTAAAATTAGAAAATATATCTGAAAATGAAGTTAAATTTACTTTAGCAAGTGATCCAATTGAATTTTCTATGAAGGAAAATGAAACTAAAACCTTTAAATTAGATGATGAGGAAGGAGTTGAAATTACTTTAAATAAAATAAATTCTAACTTTGTGGATATTTTCGTTAAAAAAGTAAAAGTATTTCCAATTCCTGATGAAACCAATATTTCTGAAAATCAAGAAGGAAATTTATTTAATGAAGAAGGAATCATTGAAAAAAGTAATTTATTTTGGAATTATAGAAATATTCTGGCATTAGTTCTTTTAGTGTTAGTTTTAATATTGTTCTGGGAAGATTTAAGTAAAAACCATTCAAGAAAGAGAAAGAAATAATTTCATAAAGTTTATTAACTTCTTTTTGTTTTTTATCTAGGAGGTGAAAATATGCACGGTTGTCATAAAGGACTTTGGTTTTTATTTGGAGCATTCATAGTAATCTTTACGTTCGTTAGTTGGGCACCTGCAAAGTGGTTTATCTTTGGAATTGGTGTAATTCTAGTCTTACACGGATTGGCTGGGGACAAATCAATTTGTCATGAAACTTGTAACCATGAAGAAATGCCTAAAAAACCTATGAAAAAGAAGTCTAAAAAATAGATTTCAAAAGTTTTATTAATTGTTTTTTATTTAATTAATTGGAGGTGTGAAATGAAAGATAAACCTTGGTGCGTTCTCGTTTTTGCAATTTTGATCCTAGTTTTCACTTTTTGGCAAACTAGTGCTTCATTTTGGATTGTTTGGATTGCTGCTGCTTTGATCTTGATTAGAACAATTTTCTCTCTTTCCGGAAGTTGCAAAGTTAAAAAGAAATCTAAAAAATAGATTTTTTGATTATTTTATTTTTTATTTTTTTGCTATTTTCCAAAGCATTTCAAAATGCTTTTTATAAGACTCAACAATTTCTCTCTTTTGAATTATTATTGTTGTCCAAGTTTTGTTAAAATCAACTATTGCAACTTTATCTCCGTAGATCATTGTTCTAACAGGAGAATTAAATCCTTTTGGGAGGTATTTTACTTCTGCTAAAGGACTGGGAGATTTCCACTTCCCTTTTGTAAAAAGTAAGTGCCATTTTATTTTGTATTTTTTTTGATCTCTAAAATGTTGTTCAATATCTGCTGGAAGAAAATCTTTGTAAGGGTCTTCATCTGTTCCATATCCCATTAACTTTTCTCCTTTTTTTCCTGCCTCGATTGTTTCTTTTAGAATTATTTTTGGTCCTTGTTTTCCGGTATAAATAATAACTGCTTCTTTTTCTTCAGAGTTTTTTCTCTTTTCTTTTATTAAAGGGATTATTTTCTTTATTTCTTCCTGGGATTTTGATAGTTCTTCTTTTCTTTCTTCTAAAAAATCAATTAATCTTTCTGGAGGTGTTGCATCATATTTTCTTACTCCGTTCTCTAAAGAAAAATTTGCAAGTCCTTTTTTTATTAATCTCTGAAGAACATCATAAACTTTTGAACTAGCTAGATTTGATTTTTTCAATATCCTTCCTGTTTTTGTTGGTCCTATTTCCACAAGTATTTCATAAACTTGGCTTTCCCCAGGAGTTAATCCTATTTGTTGTAATTCTTTTTTCATAATTTTTTTAGTTATTCTTTCCTTATATATTTTTCTCCATTAAGGGGGGAGTAATATTTAAATATGAGTTTGGAATTGTGGTTTTATGGAAGAAAAAGATACAAGAAAGGGAAAATATGTTATAAAGAATCTTTTGGATAGAGGAGATATTCGTCATAATTTGGAAAACAACCCTCAATTTGTTAGTCCTGGTTTGATGGGATACTTTTCTGAAAGGACAAATCCTATTAATGATGGCAGATATTTTCATTGTAAAGGTCCAGAAGTTTTAGCAAGAATAGTTGATAACCATTATGTTTTATTTTCTACTCATGGTTTTTTTAATGGATCTCTTCCCCCCCATGGGGTTTTTGGTATTGAAGAGATAGATATTGATAAAAACTCTTTGAAATCAAGACTTTTAGAAAAATTATTCTCTTTATGCCATAAAGAAATGCAACATCATTCAAAACATGAGTATGAATTTATCTTTAAAATTGATAGAGAGACTATGCTTGGAGATTTGGTTTACAATAAAGACAATGCCTTGGACTTTTCAGATTTTTATAAAAAAATATTGGAGCAAGATAAATGATGAAAGATGATCAAGATTTATACTTTGCAAGAGATGTAGCCAGATTTATAAAGGAATATGATAAAATTAAAGATCTTTTAGAGAGTTATTCTGGTTCAAGTGGGAGAGGACTTGAATTAGCATTTTTAGATAATGAAGACATTGCTAAGGGTTATAGGGCTACTGCTGTATACTATAAGTGCATTTTATCAAAATATAATCGCGCAATTCCAAAGAATATTCGCAAAGGATTGGATTTGGGAGAGGTGATATCAAATCTTATTGAAAATGAATTAACCAAGGCAGCTCATTTGGAAGGTAAAGATTAATTCTTTATTTTTGTTGCTTTTTCATATATTCTTCACGTTTTTTTGCCCACTCTGCGTTAGTTTCACATTCTGGATTAAAACAAAAGAACCATGGCTTTTTACCTTTTGTTAGCGCCATTAGTATTGGAAATCCACATTTATCACAACTTTTTTCTGTTCTTTTTATTGTTCCTCTTGGAGGAAGTGAAAATGTATTTTTGCATTCTGGATAGGCATCACAAGCAATAAAGAATCTTTTGTTTTTTGGCGAATAAGTTATTGCCAAGTTCCCTTTTTTACACTTAGGACATTGAATCAAAGTGTTTTCTTTTTTTTCAATTTCTCTTTGTTTTTCTTGTGCATTCATTAATTCATCTCCAATTTTTGTTTCTTTCTTTTTGAATTCTTCTGCAATTTGAATTATGGACTTCTTAGCTTTGTCTAATATTTTTTCTTCTTTCTCTTCAAGATTTTTTT
>JAGQJT010000008.1 GCA_020430505.1 Nanobdellota archaeon
TTCTTTTGTTTCTGTAATTTCATCCATTTCATCTTGAAGTTCTTTTGTTAATCTTTCATCTATGATTATTGGAGAATGTTTTTCAAGAGTTTCAATTAAAGAAATTCCTAAAGGGGTGGCTTCAATTGATTTTTCTCTTACGTATCCTCTGTCATAGAGTGTTTCAAGTATTGATGCTCTTGTTGCTTTTGTTCCAAGATTTCTTTTTTCTAATTCGGAAATTATTGAAGCTTGAGAATATCTCTTTGGAGGTTGAGTTTCTTTTTCAACAATATCTTTTTTGGTAACCGTGACTTCCCCCTCTAAATCTTCTAAATCTTTTTCTTCTATTTTTGAAGGGTAAATATCCAACCATGCTTTTCTTTTTATTTGTGAGCCATTTGCAGAGAATTTTAAATCTTCAATATCTACAGTTATTCTTTTCCTATCAACTAAAGCGTCTTCGCAAAATAAACTCAAAAATCTTTTAACAATTAAATCATAAATTTTTTCTTCTTCTCCAGATAAAATTTGCTTATTTCCAGTAGGATATATCGAGGGGTGGGCAGGATCTGACTTTGGACCTTCAACCGGATGATCTCTTTTTAACAATCTTGCTACTTTGTAAGTCTTTTTTAATTCTTCAAGAATTTGTTTATAGTTTATTGATGCGGGCAGTTTTTGAGAGGACGTTCTTGGATATGAAATCAATCCTGCAAGATATAATGATTGTGCAATTTGAAGTGTTCTTGAGGGAGTTGTTCCGAATAATCTGTAGGATTCTGTTTGGAGAGTTGTTAGATTGAATGGAGGGTTTGGTTCAATAGATTGTTGATTCTTTTTTGTTTGGGCTTGTCCTTTTTTTCCAACAATATCCTCAAATTTTTCTAGTTCTTTTTTATCAAAGATATCTTTTAAGTATTTTAATTCTGTTTTTGGACTTTTTACTTCAATGAATACTTGCCAATATGGTTCGGATTTAAATTTTTTTATTTCTTTTTCCTTATCCACAATTAATTTTAATGCTGGTCCTTGAACTCTACCTATTGACATTATTTTGAATTTCCCGGTTGTTTTTATCGCATTCATTAAAGCTCTAGATAAATTTATTCCATAATACCAATCTAAGAAGTGCCTAGCTTCACCTGCAATTGCTTGCCCCCAATCAATGTGGGGCATTTTATGATCATAAGAGTTATTCAATTCAGCATTTGTTAAGGTTGAGAATTTCATTCTATTTGCATCTTTTTCATTTGCAATATATTTTACAACATTTATCCCAATTACTTCTCCTTCTATATCGAAATCTGTCGCAACTGTTAATTCTCCAGCATTTTTTGCAAGTTTTTTTATCACATCATAATATCTTTTTGAGAAATCTTTTTTTCTCACTTCAAAATTTGGAACCCATGAAATATCGAATGTAGGAACTTCCGAACCAGGGTGATTTTGTTTTAAAGTGAATAAGTGTCCTACTGCACAGGCAACAATTATCTTTTTTCCATCTCTGTCAACTTCATAGTAAGGCACGTTTTTTTCTGAAATCTTTCTTGAACTTCCCAATGCAGAGGCTATCTTTGCCGCTGCTTGAGGTTTCTCTGTTATTACTAGTTCGTATCCTCCTTTTTTTAAGAGAGTTTTAGAGGTTGATTCTTTAACTGGTTTAGTAGTTGTTTTCTTAGCATTTTTTCTAGAATTTCTTTTTGGTTTTTTATTTCCTGTTTTTTCAACTATTTGTAATTCTTTTGAAGTGGGTTTATAATAAGATTTTTCTACAGTTCTCTCATAATCTGGAGTGGATTCTTTTACCATTTTTTCAGTTGTTCTTTTAAGAATGTCTTCTCTTCTTTTTTCTTTTTCTGCTGGTTTTTCTGTAGTTCTTTTTAGATTGTCTTCATCTATTGGAAAATATTCTTCTGCAGATTGTTCTTCACGAGTTTTTTTTGGTTTTTTTGGCATATTTATTATAAATTAAAGAAAAAACTTATTTTATTAGTTTTTGGTTTGTTAAATTTCAAAAATAATTGGTTTTCTTGCAGAATTGATTACTGTTGTGTTTCCTATTTTTTCTATTAATCCTCCGCCTTCGTGAATGTGCCCACAAATTAAAAAATCTGGATTAAACTTTTTTATTGCCTCAGTAACTGCTCTAGAACCAGGATATCCTAATAGTTCTATTTTGCTTCCTTCAGGAGGAGAATGAGAAATCATTACTTTCTTTTTTAGGCTTTGTATCTTTTTGTGGGCTTTTTGTAATTCAGAGTATACTTGTTTCCCATCTTCGTAAAACCCCCAATCAGTTGTTCCAGTTCCGAAAAATCCAATCCCTCTATGTTCAAAATTTTTTTTATGAATGTCTACAATTCCTTTGTAAACTTGTGAAAGTTCTTGTGAAATTGATTCCGGATCATGATTTCCTGGCATTGTTAATACAGGAATTTTGTTTTTCAAGAATGGGGAGACTATTTCTTTTGCGGGTTGGCCAAACCAAGTCAAATCTCCAGCTATTATGACCATGTCTACTTTTTCTTTACTTGCTTTCTTTGCAGCTTTCTTTGCAAGCGCAGAATCTCCATGAATATCTGCTAGTGCAAGAATCTTCGTTTTCTCCATAGAATTAGTTCTTCGGAATTATTTATAAGCTTTACTGCCGTCGTGTAACTTGTTGTCTCTAACATATAGTTTTAAAAAGATTTAAAAGGAAAGGACTATCTGGAAATATATATTGGAGTATATAAGATGAAAGATAACTTCGACATTTTTTTCAGGAGAAAGCCGGCTCTTATGTTGGTTTCTTTGAAAAAAAATTCAAGAATGAGGTATGGTAGTATATTGGCTAAGGAAGTAGATTGTACTTATAGCCATGCTGTGAAGATACTTCAAACGCTTGAAGAACTAAAGTTGGTTGAGTTTTCAAAAAAGGGGCGAATAAAATTAATAAAGCTCACCAAGCGTGGCAAAGAAGTTGCTGACGCAATCGAGAACATTCAAACGTTGATTAAGTGATTCTGTGCTATCAAGCCCCGTAAGAAAAAGGTTTATTTTTAAATTTGGAAAAATGGAATTTTGTAATTGAATATTTTTTTAAATAATTGTTCTTTATTCTTTTTATGGTTGGTGAAAAGGGAATTCCAAAAGAGGAGAGAAGAGATCCAAAGAAATATTATGAAAAGGGATTTTCCGAATCTAAGTATCTTTTGAAAGAGAGAAGTTTTCCTTCTAGAGGCAAATATGCTATAAAAGAAAATTTTGCTAAAGAGGCAAATAGACATCTTGAAGGGATAAAATATATGGAAGAGCATGGGATGAAGGTTGGTGAAATGTCCCCTTACATTCAAGGTAAAATTGCTGGTATGATTAAATATGGGAAGATGTCTTCTAATAAGAAAAATGTTAAACTCGCAAAGGACTTAGAAAAATCTTTCAAGGGATTGATGACTTTCAATCAAGTCTCTCCTGGTGTTTCAGGTATTGAGAGAAAGGTTGCTGTATCAATATTTGGAATCTCAATTGTAATTGGGTTAACTTCTGGAGTAAGAAGTTTTACAGGTGCTGTTGTGGGTTCTGGTTCTGGGATTACGAGTGCTGTCGGAATAATTTTGTTTGTTGGTGGAATGTTGGGATTATATCTTTCTCTAAAGAAATAATTTTAAAAAGTGTTTTCTTTTACTTAATTAAATGGCTCAGTAGCTCAGCCTGGTCAGAGCACTAGACTCTTAATCTAGGTGTCGGGGGTTCAAATCCCTCCTGGGCCATTTTAAATTATATTTTTCCTATTTTTTGATCTTTTTTTCCTGATCAAAGGATTTATTTAGGTGAGGGAATTCCTCTTTTGGGAAAGATCTTGATAGAAAAGAACATAGTTTTTCCCATCCTTCTCCATTACAAATATCAATTATTAAAAAATCATTTGGCCTTTCTTCAAAGTATTGTAAATATTCCTTCATTAGTTTCTCTCTTTTCTTTGCCCATTTAGCTTTGTCAATTACAAGAAAATCATACTTATACCCCGATTTTAGTTGATTTCTTTTAACATGTTTTTCTCTGCTGTTAATCCAATCATTAAGGTTCCTTAGTGTTAATATAAATTTGCTATGAGGATATTGTTTATCTAGTTCTTTATAGAAGTTTGATCCCCCAAAATCAGAGAAAAATTGATATTCTTCCATTTCATAAAGGAGATCCCTCTGATTTTTTTTATTTTGAACCATAATGTCATACAATCTAAAATTTCCCTTTTTATAATGAAGGCTCTTAAATCCTAAAATTTCCATGGCTTTTGTTAAAGAAGAACTTCCAGATTTGTTAAAATCTATGTTAAATATTTTTTTATCCATTTTTCTAAATACAAAATAAATGCATTTAAAATGTTTTCTAAGAAATATTAAATTTTATCATTTAATTTTTTTAGTTCTTCGTAAACTTCTATAAAAATCTTTTCATAATCTTCATGTATTTTGTGGGGGATGTCTGATAAAAAATATTTTTGTAAGGTCTCAAAATCTTTGTGATTTTTATTTTCAATATGATTTGATTCTAAATCCACATTTAAATATTCAGAATAATGTTGTGCTAAAAAAACTAAGTCATCTTTACTATATCTAACATATGCTGAGATTCCCTTTTCTCTGAATTTGTTCTCAATACCCCTTCTGAATTTACTTAGTTCTTTAAATTCTATTTTTCCCTTTGGGTTACTTTTAAAATAACTTATGATAACAGATTTTATTGGAATTTCCTCCATAAAAACTATAATGAAGTTCCCTTTTTAAAAATTATTATGCTTGTTTACCTATAATCTCTGCTGGTATTCCCGCACTTAACACATTTGAAGAATTTTGTTTCGGATTCATCTGATGCTCTTGTTTGGACAGTCCAAAAATATGCTTTATCATGACCACATTTTTTACAAGTTTCACTTACTATCGGCATTGTTTCTGCAACATTTTTTTTGATCACAGGGATTTCTTTTTTTTCATCTATGTCTTCTGAAGTGGAAATCTTTGAATGGGTCTTAGAAACATAATTGCATCTTGGGCAACCATCATTTTTTCTTTTTTGAACTAGAACAGCTCCGCACTTTGGGCAAAATTCCATTTTAATTGAATATTATTCTTGTTTAAAAATGTTTTGAAAAAATTTCACTCAATTTGCATTGCAGAATCCTCTTTCACTAGGGTTTCTGGATTTTTCGAAGAATATCAGCTTTATCCATCCAAAATAGGGCGCTATATTTGCAGAGGCTTTTCCTATTATTTGGTTTTCTTGAATTTCTTTTTCTGTTTCTAATTGGCCGTTATTGTTATCCCCCATCGTAGAGAATATTCTGCCTTTTTCTGTCTCTTCAATATTTATTACTCTGTGAATTATAGGGTTTCTATAATTTGCTTGAAAAACTATCACATCTCCAACTTCTATTTTTTCTGGTTTTTTTCCAACTATAAATAAGATGTCTCCCTTGTTAAAACCTTTTTTGAACGGAAAACTCATAAAATCCTCCTCCAATATCTTGAATTTGAAGTATTTCATTTGGTGTGAATTCCACCAAGATTCTTCGTTAGACAAAAGATTTCCCTCATGATACATAGAACAAGACTCAACTATCACCAATGGAAGTTGTGTTCCTGTGGATAATTCTAAAACTGGGAAAAATACGAATTTTATCATTATAAATAAGAAAATTATTGAAATTATCCAACCTTTGAAACTGTCGTCTTTCCAAACT
The DNA here is from genome assembly GCA_020430505.1 of Nanobdellota archaeon. Lineage (GTDB taxonomy): Archaea > Nanobdellota > Nanobdellia > Pacearchaeales > GW2011-AR1 > EX4484-71. The sequence goes on from JAGQJT010000008.1 coordinate 5,705, forward strand.
ATGAACCAAAATTTTTTCCAGAACTTTTTCCAATCACTTCTCTTCATTTAAGTTTAAGACTCTTTAGGTTTTTAAGATGTGTGGATTTTCCAAAACGAAAATATCAGTTTTCCAAAAACTTTAAATAGTATATATTTTTATGTATACACATGAAAGATATATTTGACTACAAAATTCTCTGCGACAAATGTGGAAAGCAAATGCAAAATATAGAAGTTTCTAAAAATGGATTTGTTCTTAGAGCGCTAAAATGTCCAAATAATCATGAGACTATAATCCATCCTGAGGATAAAAATGAATATGATAGTTTTATGAAATTAAAAGAGAAGGAATATGAAGTTAAAATGAGAATGGTTGGAAATTCTTATGCAGTTTCAATTCCTAGGGAGATTGTGGATTTTATGAGGGAGCAAGAAAGAATGATAAATGATATGGTTAGGCTTTCTTTTGAAGATGCTGGAAGATTAAAATTAATGTTTAATACTCCTGAGAATGAAAATTCAAGAGTTATAAAATCTAGAGAAGTTAGAGTCGTTAAAAATGGAAAGGTTTACCATGCGAAGCAATTTTCTGATTCTGCGCATCCTGAGAGAAATAAATCGGTAGTTCTAAAAAGGGAGGGCGATAAGAATTTAAAATGAAAGATAAAAAAGACAAAGATCTAATCGAATTGAAAGTTGTTGAAGCTTTGCAAGATGATGCATACAAAGGAGTTGCGAGAATAGATAATTCTTTAATGAAAAAACTTAATTTACAAAGAGGGGATGTCATAGAAATAAAGGGCCAAAGATCTACTGTTGCAATTGTTGATAGGGCTTACCCTGCAGATGTTGGCGAGAAAATAATTAGAATCGACGGAATTTTAAGAAGAAACGCAAGAGTTGGAATTGGAGATGTAGTTAAAGTTTCTAAAGCAGATATAAAGGAAGCAAAAAAAATAACAGTTGCTCCTGCACAAAAAGGGATAATGGTCCAAGCTGATCCTAATGTGTTCAAAAATGGACTTTTGGGGAGGGCTGCAACTAAAGGAGATGTAGTTGTTCTTGGGGGAGTTCAAAGAAGAAGAGACTTATTTTCAGATATGGGTTTTGGGGATGAATTTGGTGATATCTTTGGAGAAGCTCTTGGAAATCTAGGTTTTGGAAATTTAGGTGGGAACATTTCACAAATAAGATTTTTGATAGTTAGTGCAAATCCAAACGGACCAGTTTTAATCACAGAAAATACAGAAGTCCAATTTGTTCCAAAGGCTGTTGATGTTAGTGAGGATAAAATACCAGACATTACTTATGAAGATATTGGAGGTTTGAAAGGGGAAATAAAAAAGATAAGAGAAATGGTTGAGATTCCCATGAAGAAGCCGGAGGTTTTTGAGAGGTTGGGAGTTAATCCTCCGAAAGGTGTTTTGTTACACGGTCCTCCTGGGACTGGAAAGACATTATTAGCTAAAGCAGTTGCAAATGAGTCTGATGCACATTTTATTTTATTAAATGGTCCAGAGATTATGTCAAAGTTTTATGGAGAATCTGAAAAGAAGATAAGGGAGATTTTTGAAGAAGCCGAAAAGAATGCGCCTTCAATTATTTTTGTAGATGAAATTGATGCTATCGCTCCAAAGAGAGAAGATGTTCAAGGTGAAGTTGAAAGGAGAGTTGTTTCGCAGTTGTTAACAATGATGGATGGTCTTCAGGGAAGGGGCAAGGTTATTGTTGTTGGTGCAACTAACAGAGTTAATGCAATTGATCCTGCTTTGAGAAGGCCAGGAAGGTTCGATAGAGAAATTGAAATTAGTGTTCCAGATAAAGAAGGAAGACTTTCAATTCTAAAAATTCATTCAAGAGGAATGCCTTTGAAGGATGTTAAGCTTGAGAACATTGCTGCCTTAACTCATGGATTTGTGGGTGCAGATTTAGAATCCCTTACAAAAGAAGCTGCTATGAATGTTTTAAGAAAATATGTCCATAAAATAAATTTGGATGACGAAGAAATTCCTCAAGAGATTTTAGAAAAGTTAATTGTTACTCCTGAAGATTTTGAAGATGCCTTGAAGGTTGTAAGACCTAGTGCAATGAGAGAAGTTTTAGTTGAGACTCCAAATGTTGGATGGGATGATGTTGGAGGATTGGAAAAGATTAAAATGGATTTGAAAGAAGCTGTTGAATGGCCTTTGAAATATCCTGAAAGCTTTACAAGAATGGGAATTAGGCCTTCGAGAGGAATATTGTTATATGGTCCTCCTGGAACTGGTAAAACTCTTTTAGCAAAAGCTGTTGCTAAAGAATCTGAAGCTAATTTTATTCAAGTAAAAGGACCTTCTTTATTGAGTATGTGGGTAGGTAAGTCTGAGGAAGGTGTTAGAAAAATTTTTGAGAGAGCTAGGCAAGTTTCTCCTTGCGTAATCTTCTTCGATGAAATTGATTCTCTTGCTGGGAAGAGAGGTTCTTCTCATGATGGGGGTGGAAGAGTAACAGAGAGGGTTTTGAATCAAATGTTATCTGAAATGGATGGTCTTGAAGATTTGAATGAAGTTTTAGTCATTGCTGCAACTAACAGGCCTGACATGTTGGATCCAGCTATTTTGAGACCTGGAAGATTTGATAAGATCTTGTTAGTGAATGCTCCTGAAGAGAAAGGAAGATTGAATATATTAAATATTCACACAAAGAAAATGCCTTTGGGAGACAAAGATAAACTCTTCACAAAAGATCAAAGAGATAAATTTTTGAAAGAACTAGTTAAAGACACTGAGGGTTACTCTGGGGCAGATTTAGAAGCTGTTGCTCGTGAAGCGGCATTACTTGCTCTTAGGGAAGATATTAATTCTAAATTTGTTTCTAAGAAACACTTTGAGGAAGCATTAAAGAAAACAAAACCAAGTCTAACAAAATCAACTATTGATACCTATAGAAAAGTTGAAGAAAGTTTTTTGAAATCCGCTAGAAGCGCAGTTGTTGAGAATGCAAGTTATTTGGGTTAAATTTAAATAATTGGTTTTTATTATTTTGTAATGAAGGAAGATTATCTTGGAAAAGGAACTTATGCGGGAGATTTTTCTCATTACTTTAGTAAAATTCTAAAGGAAAAAGGTTTTGCTGATGAGATTGCTACTTTTGAAGGGGGAGGTAGGAAGCTTGCTAATAATTCTAGTGGAGAAAATAAAACGATAAATAAAATTTACAAAATTAAAGGGAATTCTGATTTTGGATTAGCAGTTGTTTCTATGCCTGACTTTAAATACAATGCGGATGAAAAAAAATGGGCTTTTGTAAAAGGTTATTTGGTTCCCTTAAATAAAATTAAAGATCTGGGAAATGGCAAGGGGATTGATTTAAAAAAGATTGGAAAGGAATTAGTTAATGGGGAAGAACATATGGTGACTTCAAATAAGGGTTTTGAGAAATATATGACTTTTAAAGAATTGGGAAATGAACTTTTAGGAGAAGTCAATGAAAAAATTCTTTCTCTTGGGAAGAGTTTTGGAAACCTTGAAGAGAAAGTGGTTTCTTCTGTTTTTGGATTTTCAATTTTGGCAGGAATCGCATTTGGGCTAAATAGTATTACTGGAGCGGCAATTGGATTTGCAAGTGCTCCCTCTAGCTTTTTAGGAGCTATTCTTTTTATTGGAGGAATTCTTGGGTTGTATTTTTCTAAGAAGTAAGAATATAAACCAAAAGTCTTTTAAACAATTTTAAATTTGAGATTGCCATTAAAATGTTTTCAATAGAAGGATTTATTGCAAAAAATAAAGAAAAATCTGTGCCAAATTATACTTCTTGGACTCGAGAGTATGGTTTTGAAGGTTTGAACGCTCCTAACTTTAGTACGTACCCCTTTATGATTTATAGTGTTGGTGAAAATAAAGTCGCAAAATTTCTTTATGGCGGAGGATCTTTTATTTCCACAGTTTCTGGAAAAGATGTCTTGATAAATCAAACTGAGGAAATTACAACAAGATTAATTGAGAATAATTATTTGATTGCTAAAGGGCTTTATGATGAAGGAATTTCTGTCCCAGAACCAATTGGTTTGAGACTTGTTAAAAATAAACTTCAACATACTCTTCATCCTGCTTTTGTAATGAAAGAAACTAGGAGAGATTTTGGTTTGTTGAATCAACCTGAGAGAGAAATTGTTAGAAAAAGAGTTTCAGATGAAATCAAAAAAGCAGAAAAATTAGGATTTGTTCCACGTTTTGAAGATAATGCTAGAAATAATTTTACTTACGATGCTGAAACAGATAAAGTCTATCTCATTGGATTGAGTACTTGGAAATTTAAAAAGTAAAATGGAAAATAAAAATTTAGAGAACCTTTCTGAAGATGAAGTTATTAATTTGGGAATTGAATTGTTGAAAGATTCAAAAGTTAATGTTGGTGAAGTTATAAACTATTTAAAAAATGAGAGTAACTTGGAAAAATTTTATAATAGACTTGGAGAAAATTATTCTTCTAAAAAGAGTTAATCTTCTTTTGTTGTGATTGTTACACTATTCTTTTCTAATAAAAAAGTATTCTCTGCTTGAGAAACAATTCCTCCGGAAATTTCTATCAACTGGGGGAAATGATGCAAAATTCCTTCTTGTTCTAATTGTTTTAACCCTAGCAAAGCTTTTGTTCCATATTTTCTTACTAGCCATCTAGAACAAAAAGGCAATGTTGAGTAGTCTTTTAAGATGTGTTTCAATAATTCTCTGGCTATTGGACTTCTTGTATTTTTTTGATTTTGTAGCATGTAAATTCCAGAAGGTCTTCCATCTTTTACTTTTCCAACGCCATTTGTTGCGAAAGGTTCTATTGCGTAAAGCCCTTCCCCAAAAATAAAATCTGAACCGTTGTCTATATTGGGGATAGAAGCTCCAGAATGCAAATCATATTGGTCCATTGAATGTCCCGTTAAATTAACTATAGGGTTTAAGTTTTTTGATCTTATTGTTGTTTCAATTATTCTTCCTATTTCAGAAATTTCAGATTCAGTTGTTATAGATTTTTCAACATTTGTTAAGGCTTCTTTTGAGGCTTCTATTATCTTTTTATTTTCTTCGGAGTTTTCTAAGTCTAATGAGAATGCTGTGTCTGCAGTCCAACCATCAACATGTATTCCAATATCTACTTTCAATAATCCGTGCGCAAGTGTTTCATCATCATGACCGGGGGTGTAATGTGCAGCGACATCATTTATTGAAAGGTTTATCGGAAATGCAGGTTTCCCTCCAAGGTCTTCTATTTTTTCATCAATTTTATCTGCTATTTCTAAAAGTGGAACTCCTTTTTTTATTATGCTTTTTGCATATTCTTTTATTTTCTTTGAGATTTCACCCGCTTGAATTATCTTTTGTTTTTCCATAATAATATTTTTTCTTTAGAGTAAATAAATATAACGTTTTGCGAATATGGCACGTGGCGTTTTATTAAATTGATTTTTATTTAGAATACAAAATAAGCCATGTGATATATTTGCTGTTAGGCACAGTTTTTTTATTTATCTTTGTAAGGTTACAAATTTAAAATTTTTTGTTATGATTTTACTAAGTTTACAAGGAGCACAAGCAGTAATCTTGGGTTTCGCAGCCTTGATTATCTTAATTATCATTATTCTGAGTGTTCGAAAATGGGGTTGAAAATTTCTATTTTTTTGGTTGATTACAGGATTTCTTGCTTATCTCTTTATTTCTGACGCTATCCTTAATTGAATTTTGAGACTCTCTTTCAGGAAAAACAATATTATAAAATCCACAGTCAAAACAAACCCAATTTCCCTCTCCAGCTCCAAATCTAGAATCTCTCCACTCTACAGAAGTTGATTTACATCTTGGGCAAAATCTTTTCATCATATTGATTAATTATTAACTCTTGTTTAATTAATTTTCTATAATATTCTCTCTTCTTTTTTCGTTCATTATTATTAATCCTAAAAAATAAAGTTATGTCAAAGAACATTGTAAAAAAAGACGGAATCTTGAAACAATTCTTCCAAAGTTTAATGGAAATGACACTGTAAAGATTTATATAAACCCTTTCACTGGTAAAACAACTGCAGGATATCAAAATGAGGGGGAAAAACATTCCGATTACGCAAAATCAAATAGGACAACTAAATTGTAAAATAGGATTTGGTTGTTGATGGAAATTCCCAAAATAAAAGGAATTTCAAGCGAAAGCTATTCTCTAGGAAGAATTGATAGTTTTAAAATAGAAATTGTTGGAGGGGCTTCAAAAGGAACAGAAAAACAACTCATTCTTTTGTTGAAGAGTTTGGGCTTTAACAAAAAAGAAATTGATGATAAACTTTTAGCAACTTTGGGAGAAGAAGAACATCTTTTCTTATATGCTAATAAAAATTTAAAAGCATATCTTGTTATTTATCCAAAAGAAGATTATTTAATCTTAAAATTGGATACCTCTTTAGAAAGAAAAAAAATCATTTCAACTGTTGAAAAGTATTTTAATATTCCAACTTAATTTTTTTAAAATTGTGCCTAACTTTACAAATAAAAAATCGTTTTAATGTTTTTTATTTGTTGTTATTTTTTAAACAGTTTTCGCAAGTTCCAGTTATATCTATTTGGAAATGGCATATTGGGCTTTTAATCTGTTTTTTTAAGAAATCTAGAGATTCTATATTTATATGGGAAGATTTTCCGCATCGTTTACACTTAAAATGGCAATGACTTTTTTTGTTTTTTGAATAAATCTTTTTTCTGTTACAGAGATAAGAATGCAATTCTCCTTTTTTTGTTAATTCCTTTAGGAACCTATAGATTGTAGCAATCCCTATCTTCTCATCAATTTTATTAGCTTTCTCTAATAAATCTTCTGCTGTAAAAAATGATTCTATCTTATTTATTTCTTTTTCTAGGATTTCTTTTTGTTTTGTTTTCCTTGAATTTTTCATTTTCTTATTGATAGCAGAAATCAATAAGTTTTTTAAAGCTTTTTTTGTTTGGGTTTTGATGTTAAATTTGAGTGTTTGGCTTTATGGAATAGTGAGTGTATTTATTGTTAGCCTCATTTCTTTAATTGGAGTAGTTAGTTTATCAATTAATCATAAAAAATTGGAGAAATTCCTTATTTATTTAGTGAGTTTATCTGCTGGAGCTTTATTTGGAGGTGCTTTCTTGCATCTCTTACCAGAATTGATTGAGGATAATGGTTTTAGCATGAGTATTGCTTATTTTATTTTAGGAGGGGTTATCTTATTTTTTATTCTTGAGAAGATTATTCATTGGCATCATTGTCATGGAACCTTTGAAAAAAATCATGTTCATAGATTTGCAATAATGAATCTTGTGGGCGATGGAGTTCATAATCTTTTAGATGGGATAATAATTGGTGCTTCTTATTTGGTAAGCATTCCTCTTGGGGTTGCAACCACTTTTGCAGTAATTATCCACGAAATTCCGCAAGAAATTGGAGATTTTGGAGTTTTGTTAAAGGGGGGATTTTCTAAGACTAAAGCACTAATGTGGAATTTTATTTCTGCAATATTGGCAGTTTTAGGATTGGTTGTAGCTTTTATATTGGGAAATTATGTGGAGAATATTCATTTGTTCCTAGTTCCAATTGCTATTGGAGGTTTTATATATATTGCAGGTTCTGATTTGATTCCAGAGTTGCATAAGGAGTTTTCAATTAAAAGATCTATTTGGCAATTGGTAACTTTTGTTTTGGGAATTGTGGTTATGGCTTTATTATTATTGTTAGAGTGATTCTAAAAATCTCCCAAAGTAGTTTGTTTTTTCCCTTCTATGATCTCGGAAACATCTATTTTAAATATTTGAAAAATGTTTTCTACGGCAGGTAATATCTGTTTGTTTAAATAATAATCAATATTGTACTCTCCTTTTTCATCAAGCAATTTTACTTTGTCTCTTACTAATTTTGATTTGCTTTCTGATTCTGCGATATAATATTCTATTAATCCTCCTTGAGTCACAGGGATTTCTTGTTCTCGCATTTTTTTTGCTGCAACAACATGGGGCGAAATTGCCTTGTATTCTGAAAGAGGTTTTTTCAATTGGGTTTTAATTATTAATTCTTCTAATTTTACTTCTCTATTCTTTATCTTTTTAACTATTCTTTTTAGATATTCTAAAGCAGATTTTTCATTTCCTTCTTTCAAAATCAATCTTAAAATTTTGTCTTGAACTTCTCTTGCTAAATTACACCAATCTCTTCTAACTGTTTCAAATCCTCGGATTTTTAATTCTTCATCTTCAGAGATCATAGCATATTTCTTTTTTGCTCCAGCGGTTCCAGAACGAGTAGTTACCCAAATTCCTCTTTTAAAAAATCCTTCCAGTTCAAGTTCCATTATTCCTGGGAGGTTGTTGTTCAAATCTTTTAGAAGATCTTTTATTTGAGATTTTGTTTTTCCATTCATTTCAAAAGCAATGGAGTCTGTATCCCCATAGATTACATTAAAGCCTTTTTTCTTTATTGTTTCAATTGTATCTTGGTTGAATTTCCTCACAAATGCTAAGATTGCAGAAGAAGATTCTAATGAGAAATATCTTGCTCCAAAAAATCCTATATACCCATGTATTGAAGCGGATAACAATTTGAAAGCGTTGCTTCTGGCTTTAGTTATTTTGTTTGGGTTCTTTTTGTATTCCGCTTTGAATTTTCTTCTTTTTTCAAAAAGTTCTTTAATCATTAATGGAAAGAAACCTGGCTCTTTGGTAAAATAAAATTCTCCCATTCTTGTTTTTATTGAATTAGAATTTTTTTTATCTTTAGGGTTTTCTCCAATGAATGTAGCCTTGGAAATATTCATTGATATGATTATACTTGTGTGCATCGAAGTAAAATCAAACATTGCGACATTTTCATATAACCCGGGTTTTGGTTCCAATACAAATGCTCCTTCAACTTTTTCTCTAACTCTTCTAGAAGTTAGTTCCTCTCTTGTAGGCCTTTTTTCAGGGATTTCATTATACTTTTCTAGGTTATGTAAAATGTAAGATTCTACTTGTTTGGATAAACCATTTCTTGAAACTTCGTATAAAGGTTCTTTTATCACTCTAGAAAATTCTAACATATCTGGCCAAAATTTTTCTAATAAATTGTAAGTTAGAATAGAATCCTGTAAATTGTATTCAAAGTAATCATCCATTTTTTTGTGATCTATTTTTGAAGAGTGCTCTATTTTGAAATTTTTTTTGGTATCTCCTAAAAACTCTTTTGCTACGTCATTTAAAGATAAAGTTTCAGATTGCATATATTGTGCATATGTTGTTCTAATAAACTTTAACAAGTCAACATGCACAAGTCCTTTTATTCTCGTAGATTGATTTACTCCTCCAGAAGCTTTCGGTTGTGAGCCATCTATTCCCAATGGAAGTTTAACTCTAAACTTATCTGCACGTGATTTTATGTAAGGCATATCAAATCCATCTGAAAAATAACCTACTAAGATATCTGGAGAAATTTGATTTATATATTCTGAGAATTTTTTTAGCAATTCTTTTTCATTTTTTACAAATTCAACATATTTCTTTTTTGTGGGAGTTTTTTTCCATGTAATTACTTTTTGGAAATCATTTCCCACTAAAGAGATCATTAGAATTTCTCCTTCTCCTATTTTTATTTCATCAGTTTCAATGTCATAAGCTAGTGTTTTTGGCAGGTAATCTTTTATTTCAGATTCTTTAAATGAATTTAATTTTATTACAAAATCTGATTTTAGAATATTATCAATTCCTCCAAATTCTGAAGACATATTTAACATTTCTCCTTGAACCTCATACCATTTTAGAGGTTCTAGTTTTTTTTCAATAATATACTTGGTTGCAAATCCTATATCATAACCTCTCCTTTTTTTTATTTCTTTAAAATCTAGACGATCTGCAATTGAATGTAAATCTTTGTAATTTGTTGCATATATCTTAAGAGCCTTTACTTTTTCTCCTAAAAACCTTTTTTCTTTTAATTCAACTTTTTCAACTCTTGTTTTTCTTCCTTTTTCATTTAATTCTATTTTGGATATTTTTTCGATTAATTTCTTTATTGAACTTTCAGAAATTTTTTCTTTTAGTATGGCCCAGAGATGGTTCTCGCATGAGTCTATTAAGCAAACTTTTTTCCCTTTGTCATCTCTGCCAATTATTAGTGAGTAGTTTCTCCCTTCAAAGTCAAATGAATCATAATCTAGAGGAATAAACGAAGTTTTCATGTTTGACCTAGGGGGGTTTCTTATTTAAATTCTGGGGTTTAATCTCTCAAAAGGTTTAAATGTCGTTTATTATTGGTTATTGCATGGCATTTACAATAGAAAGGACAATTGGCATGAGTATTCCTGGAAAACCAAGAAAGAGAGATTGGGAATATTTTGAAGCCAGAGTAGATTTAAGTAAAGAATTTGATTTTGTTGAAAATTCTGATCGTTGGGGAATTTCGAATTCTAAAAGTTGTTTATATACTGGACCTAAGATAAAACTTATGAAAGAAATTCTTGGTTGGGAAAGTCTCCGGGGAAGTTCTAAACCTTTAGAAGAAGAATCTCCAGACAAAGTTGGAGCTGTTTTTGGATCCACATATCAAAGATATAAGAATAAGATTCGAGCTGCTCTCAGTTAATTTTTTAACCTGTTTAATTCTTGATATTTGATGGGATTAAATATTCGGGAAATTGTTTCGAGAAAAGAAGTGGATGTTTCTAAATTTAAAGGCAAGATCCTTTGTGTAGATGCTTTCAACACTTTATATCAATTTTTGTCTACAATTAGGCAAATGGATGGAACTCCTTTAATGGATTCTAAGGAGAGAATTACGAGCCATTTATCTGGGATTTTTTATAGAAATATTGCGCTTATGTCTGAAGGAATAAAATTAATTTATGTGTTTGATGGTAAGGCCCCTGCTTTGAAAGCAAAGACTTACAAAAAAAGAAAAGAAGCTCGAGATATTGCTCAAGAAAGATACGAAGAAGCCAAGCAAGAAGAAGATTATTCTACTATGAGAAGATATTCTAGTCAATTATTGAGATTGAATGATGAAATGATTGCTGAAAGTAAAGAGCTTTTAGAATCAATGGGAATTATGGTTGTTCAAGCTCCTTCAGAGGGAGAAGCGGAAAGCGCATATCTTTGTAAAGAGAATGATAAAATTTATGCTTCAGTTTCACAGGACTATGATAGTTTGCTTTTTGGAGCTCCTCTTTTAGTCAGAAACTTAACCATTTCAAGAAAGAAAAAAACTCCTACCGGATACATAGAAATCTTACCTGAGATGATTTCCTTGGATGAGGTATTGAAAGAATTAGAAATTAATTTGGATCAATTAATTTGTTTGGGAATTATTGTTGGCACTGATTATAATCCAAAAGGAATTCCTAGGATTGGCCAGAAGAAGGCTTTGAAAATTGTTCAAGAACATAAAACTCCTGAAGCAATTTTTGATTCATTAAAAGAAAAAATTGATGAACTTGAAGAAGAAGATAAATTTGATTGGAAAGAGATTTTCGAATTGTTCAAGAATCATGATGTTAACAATGTTGAAATTAACTTTCCAAAAGTAAATTATGATAAAGTAAAAAAAATTTTAGTTGAAGAGCATGAATTTTCTGAAGATCGTGTTGAAAGACAGTTGGATAAATTAAGGGATTTAGAAAAGGCAGGAAAGCAGAAAAGTTTGGATAAGTGGTTTTGATTATTTTATATATTTTCTTACTGCATGGACTATATCTCTCTTTGTAACATAAAGATTCTTCATTATCTCTGCTTCTGATCCTCCATATCCTTTCTTCTTCATCCAGCTTAAAAAGTATGCCCAGCTTTGGTAAAACTTTGGATTCTTTTGGGTTAATGTCCATTGTTTGAAAGCTTTTGCTTGGGCCTTTAATATGTCTAATCTTGGTTTACCTCCCCCAGAACCTCCTCCCCCACTAGAAGAACTCGCTCCAAAAACTGCAACAACTTTGTAATTCATTTTCATTTTCAATTTCAAAATTCTTTTGCTATATTTTACTCCATTAACTAACCAATGATCCCAATTACCTTCCTTTATTCTTACTTTTACTCTTTTCCCTGTTCTATAAGTGTATGTTCCTGCATGAGGTTTAGTTTTTCCTGATCCTCTTGGATAGATGAATATTTCAAGAGTTTGGTCTCCTTTTGAAGTTTTTCCTTTCCCTCTAGGGATTTTGGGAATCTTTCCTTTTTTCTTAATGTACCAAACGAATCCTATCAAAAATAGGAATGTTCCAATGACTAGTGCAATTCCTGTTTCATAAACCAATCCTGGAAGCAATGCAAATAAATCGATTAAACCTCCAAAGATCATAAATAATCTTGCAAAGTCCCATTTCCAAACAATTATTAGAGCAATTGCTAAAATTATCCAAGGATAAAATTTAGAATAGTTCCCAATTATTAATCCCAAATTTAGAAATTCGACATTCAGGTAATATTTTTTTGACATCCAGTAAACTGCAAGAGTTGTGAAAATCAAAGCAATTACGGTTCCGATTCTTGGATTATTTACAAACACCTTTTTAAGAACAAAATTTCCTAGAAGGAATAATCCCAAAAATATTAGCGCCCAAAATAAAAAATTTCCATTTATTCCAGAAAAGAAATTCCCCAATGAGAAGTTATAAAATGATCCATAAACCATATTTTATACATGTAATCTTATTTTATAAATTGTGCACTTTTATTTTTGCCTTACGCTTCGCGCCAAGACCGTATGGTCGAATTCCCCGCCTCTAGCAATCCATTAAATATTTATATGAAGAATTGGTTTTTCAATTATGACTCACAGAGGATTTAGCTTACTTGGGAATTTAGCAGTTGTTAATTTTCCTTTTGATGCAAAATTGAAAGATAAGAAAAAATTTGCTGAAGAGATTTTGAAGAGCAACAAAAGCATAAAGACAGTCGTAGAGAAATCCGAAATTTTTAAAGGCCGTTTGAGGAAGATGAAAACAAATCATCTTGCTGGTGAGAAAACCAAAGAGGTTCTTTATAGAGAAAATGGTTGCACTTTCAGGTTCAATATTGATGAAACTTATTTTTCTTCTAGATTGAGTAATGAACGTAAAGAGTTAGCAGTGAAAATAAAAAAGAACTCCGAAGTTTTGGTGATGTTTGCAGGAGTTGCGCCTTTGCCCATAGTTGTAGCCAAAATGTCGAAAGCAAAAAAAGTTTATTCAAACGAAATAAACAGAAAAGCAAATCAGTATGCTCAGTTGAATATTGAAAGAAACAAACTGAAAGATAGAGTTGAGTTGTTGCCTGGAGATATTAAAAAAGTTGCAAAAAAATTGAAAGAAAAGAAAAAAACTTTTGATTACATTTTAATGCCTAGACCTCAATTGAAAGACTCGTTTTTGCAAGAAGCTTTTATGTTGAGTAAAAAAGGGACTGAAATTTATTATTATGATTTTTGCATGTATGATGGGATTCCCTTGATTGTTGATAAGATAAAAAATGAAGCAAAGAAGGCTAAGAAGAAAATTAAAATTCTAAAAACAAAATCTGCCGGGGAGTTGGCACCTTACAAAATTAGATGTAGAGTTGATTTTAAGGTTGTTTAGTTAGTTTTATAAATTGATTATTTCTCGCAATTTCATGATAGAAATTAAAAAATTAAGATCTTTGCAAGATGAATTAAAATCCTCTTTGTCAGATTTTCCAAAAAAAGCATGCTCATTTACAGTTATGAATTTGTCTAATGATTTTAATCTCAAACCTGTTTCGGGGTTTGTTTTGACCTCTCAAGGTAAAGAAGAACATTCTTGGGCAGAGGATATTCAAGAAAATATGATAATTGATTTGACTTTGCACCAATTTTCAGATTATAAGAATGATGATTTCATTTACTTGCCAAAAGAAGAAGCAGTTAAAAAGTATGGATATGATGAGAGTGACGAAATGACTAAAAATTTAGAAGAGTCAATTCTTTCTATGAACAGGCATTACTCTTTTAGGGGTTTGTATTAAACTTTTCCCGCTTCGTGTTCTAAATCTGCTTGCTCCTCTGGAGAAAGTTCATGAGAAAATTTTTTTGTTATGCCTATTAGCCTTTTTGAATTTTTATCTAATGCTTCTTTATTAAATTTAGAATCCTTGAAACCATTTGCGGGGCAATAAGTTATTTAGAGATAAATCTGTTTTCTAAACCCCTTTCTTCAGAGGAAAGTTTAAATTCTTCTACTGCCTTATCTAAATTTGTTAAATCTGGATTGTAATCTTCTTTTATTACATTTCCGTCTGTTTTACAAATCTCAATTTTTGAATCTCCTGCTTCATAAGTAAGCTTTTTTAAATTTCCATAAGGACATTCTCCAATATTGCATTCCAAGACATTATTGTTCAACCATCTTGTTTCCTTTGCAAATTTTTCATAAAATCTACATTTTTCCATATTTTATATACTGCAAAGCACTTTAAAATTATTTCTATAGTTCTTTTTTTTCTGAAATTGCTGAAGGAGCTTGACCTCCATGCCATGTGAATCTTGGACGCATTCTCATAGGGTAAATTCTTTCAGAATTATCATCAAGTATTATTGCAGAACCTTTCAAACTAGGAAGATCATTCATATATTTTTGAATTGTATTTGTCAAGTATGTTTGCATTATATGATTTAGGGCATCTATGTCTGGTTTTGAAGTAACTCTGTGTGCAAGAACAATGTCTGACTGGGTCATCACGTCCCTGTGAATTTGTCCTGGTTGTTGTGTCGCCAAAACTAATGATAATCCTGGTTGTCTTCCTTCTCTTAAAATTTGAACCAGTGCATCTGTCGCAATTGTTTTTCCTTCTTTTGGAAGGAACTCGTGCGCTTCATCAATGAACATCCACACTAAGGGATTTTCTTTTTTCTCCTCTGAGAAAGAGAAATCTAAACCCTTTGAAACTGCTTTAACTTCCTCAAGTTTTCTTGCAGCCATTCTTTCGTTGAAAATTTTTCTTGAAAGTAAACTTATTACTAATGCCCTAACATTAAATGCTCCGACTGAATTGTAAACACTCAAATCTAAAACAGAAGTTTTTCCTGCATTAATTAAATTCCTTATTGAAGTAGGCTTTTCATCTTTTCTTGAGAAAATCCCCCAAGTATCTGCAGCTTCAAATAATCCTACTGTCGCATTTATTGTTTCTTTATTACTTTTAGAATCCTTTTCCAAACTTTCAATTATATCATTAATTGTAAATTTTTTATTTTTATCTTTTAATCTTGAAAGTGTTCTTTCAATTAATACAGAAACAGGATGGATCATGTTCAACCCGAAAGTTAAAATCCAATCTTCAGAGTTCATTTCTGTAACATCTAGCGCGAATTTTTCATCAACGGGGACTCCTTTTTCAATGAAGTAGTCGTAATAACCGAAAGGAACAAATATTTTTGTAGGTAATTTTTTTGACTTCAAATCCCAATCTTCAAGTAATTTTTTATCTTTTTCATTAGAATATTTCATTGTCCAGTAAATCCCCATTGTATCAAAAATTAATGAAGCAATATTTTGGCTGATTTCTTTCGGTAGGTTTGAAAGTTCTTCTGCAATTACCCCCAGAGTGTAAGATTTCCCAGAACCTCTCTTACCTGCTACTAAAACAACATGACTTCTGACTACGTCCATGAAAAGTTTGTTTGATAGTGAAGTATATTGGCCCATTTTAACAAAACCTTTTCCCAAATAGATTAGTCCTTTATCTCCAAGCTTTTTTTTATCGTCTTCACCTCTCCCTATTATTATGTTGTAAGCCATTGTTATTTTAAGTGTGAGGCAATTTTTAATTGTTTTTGTTCTAAGATGATTTGAAATCATAAAAAACTTTATAAAAGGATATCTGCTTAGTGGTTAATGGTTGAGGAAAATCATGATAATCATGAATCACATGGTGAGCATAAAAATCATTCTAAAAAGAAATCTAGTATTAATTCTAAACTAAAAAGCAATCCTTGGATTCTTTCTACTTTAGTTTTTGGAATCCTTGCTGTTGTTTTAATCTTAACAAATTTTGCTGCAATAGGCCAAGTTTCAAAAACACGTGCTGCAGATAGTGTTGTTGATTATGTTGAAAGTGTTGGAGGATCAAGGTTAGAATATTCTTCAGTGAATGATTATGGAAATAACCTTTACCAAATTGTCATAGATTCTGAAGGTCAAGAAGGATATCTCTATGTGACTAAAGATGGAAAATTTGCCATTCCTCAAGTTTATCCTATAGTTGTTCAAAATACGCAAAAAACAACAACTACTGAAATTCCTAAATCAGATGTTCCAGACGTGGAATTATATATCTGGTCTTATTGTCCTTATGGTGTAACTGCCCAATCTCCTTTTGCAGATGTTGCCGAATTGTTGGGAGATTATGCTAATTTCAAGATTAATCTTTATTATGCTGGTCATGGGGATTTTGAAGTTGAACAAAACAAAATTCAAGCTTGTATGCAAGAATTGAATATAAATGAATATTGGGAATACTCTAAAGCATTTGTCGAAACTATTTATCCTGTTTGTAATGGAGATGTAGCTTGTGATTTAGAACAATCAACTGCTTTGATGAATTCACTTGGAATAAATTCGGGTTTGGTTTTAGAATGCGTGGATAGTATGGGTGAATCTTTATTGGATGCAGATTATGCTTCTGCTGGCGAGGCAGGTGTTACTGGATCTCCTACTCTTGTTGTTAATGGAATGAAAGTTTCAAATGTTGCTAGAACTGCCGAAGCATTTAAGGATGCTGTTTGTTCATCTTTCACAGATGGAAATGTTCCAGAAGCTTGTGGAGAAACTTTGAGTTCAGACACTACAACAAATACAGGATCTGCTCAGTGTTAATAAGATTTAAATATTCTGTTCATTATATTTGATTATGGGATTTTTTGGTAAGAAAGGTTATATGAATGCAGAATGGTTTTTGATAGTGACTTTGTTTTTTTGTATAATCATTTGTCTCTGGGGGCTTGTCGGAAACAAGATTGTTGAAGACACTGCAGGAACTACTTGTAATGTAGGAATAGGATTTTTTTGTTGGCTTTGGTGATTAACTCCTTTTCAAATAACTAATCTCGTCTTCATCTAGTTTTAATTCCTTTTGAATTAAAGGATTCTTTAGAATATTCTTTATTTCTGGCCATTCATACATTACCCTTTTTATTCCAACATGCACCATCTTTGCATATTTTTCTGCAATTGTCTTTCTCTTCGCTGTTTTTTGATTATTCAACCAGATTTTCAAAATTCTTTCAGGTTTTTGATATCTAAAAAATCCTGATTTGGCTTCTTGTTTTGAAGCAGAAATTCCGTAACTCAAAAATATATTTTCATATACCATGAATCTCCAATATTGTTGTTTGTAGATTCTTCCTTTGAATAAATCTACCTTTGCTAACCTTTGGTAGGCTTTTACAAGTTCTTCTCCAGAATAAACATTTGGGATGTTCTCTTCTATCCATAAAATTATTTCATCAAAAGGCATGCCTACTTTATCAAATAATCCAAGCATTTTGTTGTCCGCTTTTTCTTGAAAAACTTCTTTTAGAACGTTGAAGATAGATTCTTCCTTGTTTCTTTCATCAACTATTGATTCTTCTGGTTTTTCTAAATGTGATAAAATCTGCAAGTCATTTATTGCTGCTCTTAGATCTCCTTTTGCGTTTTCAATTATCTGATTTAAGATTTCCATTTTTAGAAATTTATTTTCTTCTTTCAAAATATTTATTAAAAGATCTCTAGTATCTTTTTCTTTGGAGTTTTTTAATTCTACAACTAGAGATTCCTTTCTTAATGGAGAAAGTTTTTTGTTCCAAGTGTCATTTGCTGTTGCTATCAAAGGGTAATTTGTCTCTTTGATTAATCTTATTAATTCTGGAATTCCTCCTCTATCTGAACCTGAAATTCCATCCACTTCATCAATTAAGATTATTTTATCATCTTTTAACAAGGATTTTTGTTGTAAAGCGGGTTTCAAAATTTCGTTTAATTTATCTTTATTTCTCAAATCTGAAGCATTTAATTCAAAGATTTCTTTGTCTAGTTCATTTGCAAAAACATGGACAATTGTTGTTTTTCCAACTCCCGGAGGTCCCCCAAGAAGAATCGCCTTTTTTTTATTTGGAAAATTTTCTAAAAAGTCATTTATTTTTTTCACAATTTCTTCATTGCCTTTAATCTCTTCAAATTTCTTTGGTCGATATTTTTCTGTCCAGGGTTTCATTTTAAAATATCACTATAGGATTTGTCGATTAAATCTTTTTCATTTATTTTTAGTAGTTTTTTGTAATAATCAAATTGTTCTTCAAGCTTTTCTCTTGGGATTTTGTTATTTTCACTTATCGCTTCTATTTCTATGAAATTCCCAAGTCCTTCTACATAATCTATGTGAAACTTAACATTGTTTATGAAATAAATCTCTCTTTGTTTATCTACCACAACTTTTATTCCCAAGGAATTTTCTAATATCTTTTCTAAATCTCTGCTTGGGTTTTGTTCTAAAATTATTTTTGATTCTTTTTTTGAAGGATTATCATTTCTTTCATAAAACACTAAAGAATTTTCTATGTTTCCTCTTCTTATTTTAAGTCTACCATTATTTGAATTATAATAGGTGTCTATCTGGTGATCTTTTCCTTTATAATCTGCATTCTGACTTAAGAGAATTTCTCTAATTTCATCTACATTTTCACATTTTGCTTTCAATTCGATGTTAAAATGGTCCATTTTATTTCCCCATGCCTGCTAGAACAAATGATGCAATAAGGGATTGCAATTGTATGAAAGGGTCAGAACCCTCGACGATTCTGAATTCAGCCTCACCAGTTTTTTCCGTTAATTTCACCTTTATTTCTGGTTCTATTGGAAGATTCCAGATTTCTTTTTGAATTGCTTTTATCACATCTTGCCCAGAGACGCTTTGTTTTAGCATAACATCTAAAAGTTTTTCTCTTGAATTTTTGAAATCTCCTGAAAGAGCATATTCTAAAACTACTTTGATGTCTTTTGGTTTTGCTTCAGATAAAATCGTAGAAACTAGCTCATTTGTTATTGATGGTGAAACTGCCGCAGTTGATTGCAAAAGGTTCACAGAACGCCTACAATCGCCTTCACTGCCTTCATATAAAGTATCAATTGCTTCAGGATTTAATATTAAACTTTCTGAATCTGCTATTCTTCTCAAAACTTTTTCAATGTCTTTCTTCTCTAAAAGTTTGAATCTAAAGATCGCACATCTTGATTGGATTGGATCAATTATTTTGCTTGAATAATTACAAGACATTATGAATCTGCATGTCGAAGAGTAATTCTCCATTGTTCTTCTCAAAGCTTGTTGAGCTTCAGGAGTTAAAGCATCTGCTTCATCTAAGAATATTATTTTGAAGGGAATGTTTCCTAGTGATTTTGTTCTGGCGAAATTTTTTACTTTATCTCTTACAATTTGGATTCCTCTTTCATCTGAGGCATTTAATTCTAAGTAATTATCTCTCCAAGTGTCTCCGAAAAGTTCTTTTACAACTATTAAAGCAAGAGTGGATTTTCCTGTTCCTGCTGGACCTGCTAACAATAAATGAGGGATGTTTAAAGATTTAGTAAGTGCCTCAACTCTTTTTACCACATCTTCTTGACCGGCCATTTCAATGAATTTTTTTGGCCTATATTTTTCTGTCCAGATTTCGCTTGCCATGTGTTATTTTAGAAAAAATTCCTTATAAAGATTTGTGTACTCTTTTCAGGGAAATTTTCGGAAGTATCCTTTTTCAGTGAGTTCAAGAACATTATTTCCGTTTGATACATAAAGCATAACCATTTTATCTTTTCTATATTTGTCTTCTATATGTTTTTTTGCTATTCTAAGCTGATCTTTTGCTTTGATTCTCATTCCTTTGCAATCCCGAGATTTGTATTCTATGAGATAACAGGTATCTGTGTTTGAAAGCCAGATATCTAATGCAGACAATTTTTTATCTCCGTCATAAATATTTATTTCTGTTTCATAAAAATGGATGTCTTTTACTCCGATTATTTCTGGGTTAGCAATGATTTTCTCAATTCCTTGGTTGTGCTTTCTTTCAGCCCTTAAGTGTACTTCTCCTAGACTTTTTGGAAATGCCTCTGAATTGCTTTTTTTATTATTTATTTTTAGAATGCTTCCTTTTCTTCTTTTAGTCATATCTTAATCTTTTTTTTATATGTTTTTAATCTTTGATAGAATTAGATAATGTATTTTACAATATATATTTTGTAAGAGATATGTTGGAACAATCTATTTTAGGAATGTGTTTTGAGAGGTTCATTTTTTTTAAAAATTTTTATTTCTCCAGAATTGTACTCTAGGCTTTCATTTGAACGGTAACACATCATAGGATAAATTTCTTTAATAGTGTACTCTTGCTTTTGATTATTTTTTATTTCAGCTAGTCTTTCGGGGGTCATTGTTTTACTTTCTAAGCAAATTTTCATTATTTTGTAAAATTGAAAGCTTATTTAAGAATGTATGAGATGTAGGATATATTTTAGAAAAGTTTATTTTGATTAGATTCTTTCTCTTTCACCCCGTGCACTATCGCCTCTATTTTCTGATATCTCTCTAGCTCTGGTTTAAGATTTTCTTCTATGATTCTATTAATCTCTTTATATTGAGCGTCAAGAGCTAGCTTTTCTATAGTTTTAGCCCCTAATCCTAAGTAATGAATTATTTTTGGATCTATCTCATTTAGGTCTGAAACTGCTGTGTTGTAAAACCCTGTTCCAGGTTTTGCCTTTAGATAGTTTGTTATCTTCTCTTTAAGAAATGGATCATCATAATTTTTCATAGTAATCTATTCAATTTAGACTTTAAATGATTTATTGTAGTCAAGAATTATCTAGATCTAGCTCTTCTTAGCTTACGCTTGTGTTTTTCTTTCTTTAGCCTCTTACGTTGCCATTTCCAACGCATTTGACCTTTCTTTTTCCATCTTCTACTAGATCTCTTCATAGTTAATTTTTAGAGAAGTTGGTTTATAAGGTTTTTGATGCGAATTTTTGAAGTTCATAGAAGAAATTATAAATCTTTTTTCTTATTCTCTTTAATGAAATTTAATAAAATTCTTGTAGTTTACACAAACAAAAATTCTAAAAATCATAAAGAATGTTTGAAGAATGTTAAAGATTATTTAAGCAATTCTGAATTTGAGATTGTTTTTTCAAAATCTGAAGACTTTGAAAGGATTATTCTTGATTTTGATTTAATTATAACTATTGGAGGAGATGGGGTTTTTTTAAGAGTTTCACATTTTATTGTTGATATTCCAATATTTGGAATAAATTCAGATATCTCTTCTAGTCAGGGAGAATTAACAAGTTTAAGCTGTTTTGATGTAAATATCTTAGACAATGTTTTGAAGGGAAATCTTAAAATAGATGAACGAGAAAGAATAGACGTATTTCTTAATGGAGAATTAATAAATGAACGAGCTTTGAACGAAGTTTATGTAGGCTCAGCTAACCAATTTCATACTTCCAGATATTCTGTTTTTTTAGATGGAAAAGAAGAAGAACATAGAAGTTCTGGAATTTTGATTGTTACAAAAACTGGTAGCACTGCTTGGTATAAATCTGCTGGAGGTAAACCTTTTGAAAAAGATATCCTGAAATATCTTGTTCGTGAGCCTTCTATTAATAGAGTTTTTGACTCAAAAATTCTATCTGGAGAAATTATTGATAAGATTAAAATTGATTCAAAGATGAATTACGATGGAATTTTGGCTCTTGATTCAAACAAGATTTATCCTTTTAATTTTGGAGATTCTGTTGAGTTGAAGAAGTCAAATAAGCCTTTGAAAGTCGTTAAGCCTTTATAATTTCTTTAATCTCATCAACACAACCAGGGTTAACCAAAGTCATTAATCCTTTTGGTTCTTCATTTGCTAATAAATTCTTAAGAATTCTTCTCATTATTTTTCCTGAACGTGTTTTTGGCAGGTCATTTACAAAATAAACTTTGTGAGGTCTTGCTGTTGGGCCTAAAGTGTTATCTACGTGTTTCTTTATCTTTCCTTCCATCCCTTTGTCGTTTTTTGTTTTTTTCAAGACTACGAATGCGACTGGGACTTGGCCACGAATTTTATCTGGAATTGGTACTACGGCAGATTCATTTACTTTTTTGTACTTATTGATTGCATTTTCGAGTTCTGCAGTTGAAAGTCTATGTCCTGAAACTTTCATAACATCATCTGTTCTTCCAGTAATTTTGATTAAATTTCCTTTCATTATTGCGCCATCACTAGTATCGTAATATTTTTTGAAAGCTTTCCAGTAAGTATCAGCATACTTTTTGTGGTTTTTCCAAACTCCATGTAGCATTCCTGGAGTGAATGGACTTTTTTGAGCTAAGAATCCTTGGTTCTTTTTGTTCCCTTTATGGTCTACAATCAAATGTCTTGTTCCGGGGAAAGATTTTCCTGCGATTGTTGGGACAAACGGTCCGATTCCGGGGAGAACATTTATTATTGTTCCACCAGTTTCTGTTTGCCACCAAGTATCTATTATTGGACATCTGTTTTTTCCAATTTTTGAAAAGTACCATTTCCAAGCTTTTTCGTCTATTGGTTCTCCAACAGTTCCTAAAACTTTTAATGAAGGCATTTTGTGCTTCTTTACCCATTTGTCTCCCTCCTTAATGAACATCCTTATTGCTGTGGGTGCAGTGTAAAAAACATTTACTTTATTATCATCGATTATTTTCCACCATCTTCCCATGTTTGGATAATCCGGAGTTCCTTCATAGATTAAAGTTGTTGCACCATTTAGTAAAGGCCCATAGACAGCGTAAGTGTGACCTGTAATCCAACCAATGTCTGCTGTGCACCACATTGTTTCTTCAGGATGCAAATCAAAAACCCATTTCGTTGTCCAATAACTTTGAACTGCGTAACCTCCAGTATCATGAATTACTCCTTTTGGTTTTCCTGTTGTGCCAGAAGTGTAAAGTATAAACATAGGGTCTTCAGAATTCATCATTTCTGGTTCACAGAAAGGAGATTGTTCTTCAATTACTTTATCAAAAGAAACGAACTTTCCAGAATATTTTTTCTTTTTTATTCTGTTTGCTACAATTACTTTTTTTATTTTTGTTCCTTTCAATGCTTTTTTTGCTTTTGTCAATAAATCCACGAGTTCTCCTCTTCGGAAGTATCCATCGGCAGTTATCAATACTTTTGCTTCACAGTCCTGTATTCGGGTTTTTAACGCGTCTGGGGCGAAGGCACTAAATACTACTGAGTGAATTGCTCCTATTCTTGTACAAGCTAACATTGCAATTGCTGCTTCTGGAATTAAGGGCAAGTAAATTGAAACAGCATCGCCTTTTTTCACTCCAAAACTTTTTAGAACATTTGCAAATTGACAAACTTTTTTATGCAGTTCAGAGTAAGTTAATTCAGTTGGTTTCTCTTTTGGGTTCTCTGGAATCCACTTCAAAGCAATTTTGTTTGGATTTCCTAAATGTCTATCAAGAGCGTTAACCGAGAAATTCAATTTTCCTCCTTTAAACCACCAGAAGTAAGGAAGTTTTTCTACATAAGTATTTTTTTCACCCCATAATTTATCCCAATTTATTCCTTCTTTTGCTAAATTTGACCAAAATTTTACAGGATTTTTGTCAGCTTCTTTGTAGATATTTGGATTATTGACCCATGCTTGTTCTTTCATAGCTTTGCTAGGATAATATTTGCTTCCTTTTTTTGTTACATACAAAACCATTTTTATTTGTAACTCCAATATTTTTTATCTTTGATTCCTTTTCTCCAAAGCATTTTTGTGTAACCAGTATTGTCTATGTCTTTAGGATCTATTTCTAATTCTTTAAGAGTTTCACGAATTTTTCTTTTTGCTTTTATCATTTCGTAAGGTTGGCAAAGATATTCTATCTCCATGAAGTAACCCAAATGTTTGACTTCATTTATTTCTATGACTATTCTTGGATCTTTTTTGTGTTTGTATGATTCTGATTTTTTTCTTTTTTGAATCCATTGTTCAAATCCTAAATCTTTGAAAAGTGCCAAAAGATCTTCAACTTCTTCCTTTCCCTTCAATACAAACTCAAATTCTTGTTTTACTACTATATCCTTATCCCAGAATTTTTTTAGCCATTTTTTAAAGTTTACTTCAAATTTGTCTGGTTTTTTTCTTACACGGAAAGCTTTTTTTGGATATTTGTACCGACGCCATTTTCCTTGAATTGCAAAATAATCGTCGCTACGTGTTTCCTTTTTTTCAAGTTTTGCAATTTTTTGAATTTTCTTTCTTAAAGAATCAGGATCTTTTACTTTTACTTTTGTTTCTACTTCTAACCAGACCATTTTCACCTCTTGAATATTTTAGGAAATGGTTTTTTATAAAGGTTGTGAGTGTTTAAGAGAATTCTTTTTGTAACTCTGTTATTTCAGTGTCTAAAGTTTTGTATTTTTGGTTTTTTTCAAAGCCAGAAAGTGCTATAATCATTTTTGGATAATGTGATCTTCCTGATGGGTCTTTGTATTTTAAAATATCTATGCCTCTTGGATCATAAACAAAGAGAGTTCCTGGCGAATTTTTAAATTCATACAGTTCTACTCCTCCATTGTTGAATTCTAGGCTTTTTTCTCCTTCGTTATTAAGAATTATCTTTTCCAATTTTTCTTTTATTTTTTTAGAACTATTCTTTCTTGATAGAGTAATTGACTCTCCCATTGAGTAGATTTTTGCCATTATCTTACAAATTTTTTTTATTTAAAAAGATAATTGTAATAAAGTAATTATTTAAATTAGTTCGCTTTTAATTAATTATGAAGAAGGTGAAAGTTAATGATAAAATGCAGAAAGGTTATTCTTATTCTTTAACTGAGTCTATTGGGAGGAATTTTTCTAATGGTTTTAAGCCTGAATTGACTCCTAAAGAAATGCTTGAATTGGGTGTTTTTGGAGGAATTTATATGAGAGATTGCGTTAAAGAATTTCCTAAATCTTGGTTTTCAAGAGCGAAGTTTGCTCCAAAGAATGTTCAAAAACATTTGCCTGAGTTGAATTTTTTTGGAGTTAATGCAAGTATGCCTCTTTCATATTGGAAAAAGAAAGGTTGGATTCATAAGGACGACCCTAGGGGATGGTTTCAATGGTATTGCAGATATTATATGGGGAGGAGACATGAAGATGATGAAAGGCAAATTAGAAGATGGAAGGCTTTTAGAAGGCATTTAACTCAAGTTAAGAATAATTGTAAAAAGAAGAATTTAGATTGTAGAAGAAAACAAAGACAGGCTTTGCTTAATTGGGCTTATGATTCAAGGAAAGTTTGAATAATAAATGTTTTAAACTCATAATTTTTAATATTTAGATGCCCCGATAGTATAGAGGCCAAGTATGCTGCCCTCTCAAAACTTCGAGATTAAAAGATTTAGAAGTAAGGGAGAGGTGATTCAATCTCGTCGAGAGAATAGAGTCTCGCGTCTCAACGCAGACCTCTCTGGAGAACGGCAGTGACCCGAGTTCGAATCTCGGTCGGGGCGTTTTTATTTTTAGTGCTACATTGATGCAGAATTAAATTGAGTCGTGGATTAAACATATATTTAGTCCATAGTTTGGATAATCTCTAAGAAATCTGTCAAATATTCAATACTATTAATATGAAAAAGGCAGTTTGTTTCCTCCTCCAACATCGATATTTATAAAACATTCATAACTTATACTTGAATGGATTGGTTTAGAACATTAGCAAGAGATTTGATTGCAGGATTATTAATCTGGGGTTTCTTAGAAGCAGTTATTGAAATAGATCCTTTAACTGGAAGGATTATTGCTTCAATTTTTACTTTAGCAGATTATATTTCTTATTTAATTTGGGGAATAAACCTAATTAATTGGATTTTAGATAAATAATCTTTAGTCACTCAAAAAAGGTAACTTTAAATATTCAAGACAATTCTAATTTATATGCCATTCTCAGAAAAAGACAAAGAGATTATGTCTCTTGCCTTGAAGGAAGCAGAAGAAGCAGGAAAACAGGGAAACTTTCCTATAGGAAGTGCCTTGGCAATTAATGGAAATCTTATTGATGTTGGAAGAAATCAACTTCACATAAATGGAGATTGGTATTCTCATGCAGAAAATAGACTTATTGAAAAATATTCCAAACTTATTATGAAAGAAAAAAAGAAAGGCTCAAAGATTGAAATTTATTCTACTTTAGAACCTTGTTTTATGTGTTTTGGAACTTCACTTCTTCATAGAATTCCAAATATTACTTTTGGATGTCCTGATCCTTATGGAGGTGTTGCAGGGCTAGATAAGAATAATTTTCCAATATTTTATAGAGACAGATGGCCAGAGATTAGAAGTGGACTTATGGCAAAAGAATCTTGTGATTTATTATTGAATTTCTTTGCCAGTAAAAATACTAAGGAATTTAGGGAAATGTTTAATACATATAAAAACCTTAAACTAGAATGAAGAAAATAGATTTACATATGCATTCAAATCATTCAGATGGAGAGTTTTCTCCTAAAGAATTAGTTGAAATTGTCTCTAAGAATGGAATTCACGTGATGGCAATAACTGATCACGATAAAGCTACTGCAAACAAAGAAGCAGAAAAATATGCTAAAGAGAAAGGAATTGAATATGTTCATGGAATAGAAATTACGGCAACTCCTCCTGAAGGAGTTAAAGAACTTCACATAGTTGGATTATTTATTGATTCTGAAAATGTAGAAATAAAATCTATCTCAGAAAAGCATAGAAAATACGCTATTGAAACTGCAAAAAAAATAATTGAAAGATTGAAGGCCTTAAATTATGATATTTCTTTTGAAGAATTGGCTGAAGAAACAAAAGGAGAACATTTTGGAAGACCCTTTATCGCAAAAATATTGATGAGAAAATATCCTGAAAAATTTCAAGAGAGAAGTCAAGTATTTGATGAACTTTTAGGAAAACAAGGAAAAGCATTTGTTTTACCCAAAGGAACTGAATTAAAAGAAGCAATTGAAATAATTCATAATGCTAGAGGAATTGCAATTGTTGCTCATCCTTGGTATCTGGGAGAAAATATGTTAGAAATATTAAAAGAATTTGTTTCTTTTGGAGGGGATGGAATTGAATTAGATTATTCTCCTAAAGATTCTATTCCCAAAGATACAAGAGAAAAGTTAGAAAAATTTGCAAAAGCAAATAATTTAATTATTTCTGGAGGAACAGATTTTCATAAAATTGAAGAAGGGAAAAAAGAAATAGGTGATAGAGGAATTTCTGAAGAAGAATTCCTTAAATTAAAAGAATATCGCCAAAAAAATGCAAAAAGATAATTGGATTGGATTAAGGGAGAGAGATAATTTTTGTTATACTCAAGGACAGATTCCAAGTTATTCTCCAGATTGTAAAAACAGTTTAATAATTTCAGATTTGGACAAAGGAAATATTCAAGGGATAAGCGATCATGCTTTGATTGTTGAAAATGGAAAGAAATATTTAATTCCTATAGAAAAAATAAAAGATATCTTGAGTATTGTTCAAGAGATAATTGGAGAGAAAAAGGTTATTTATCAGAAACCTAACTCCATTTTAGAAAGAGAATCATTAAACAATTTAGAGGAAGATTTCATTCGTCATAATATTTTTGAAAAATACGGCTTTTTGATTGATTCAATAAAAGAAATTGAAACAAAAAAAGGAGATCATAGAGTGTATGAATTATCCTCGGATAAAGGAAAATTTATTTTAAAATATTATGGAAAAGATTTAAATTTATTTAATGCACAAACAAGTCTTCTGAAGGATAATCCTTTTTTTCCAAAAGTGATTGCTTCAAAAGATCAAACTCTTCCAATTATCTTTGGAGATTCAATTTATTATCTAGAAGAATTTCTAGGAGGAACTTCTTTTTCAGAAGATAGAAACTCACTCTATTCTTTAATTGGAAAACATATGGCTTTAATTCATAATGAATTTAATAAAAAATCTTCTTTGATAAAAGGACTTGAAAAACATTTGATTCAACAAGGAAACCCTCTTAGTGAAAGTAACTTGATTTCTATGAAGATTGATTTGGGAGAGAATTTTCAGAGATATTTTTCCACGGAAGATATAAGTTCATTTTTTGAAAATATTCAGGATTTCCAAAACTCTCTTCCTTCCCAAATAATTCATGGGGATCTGAATAAATCTAATCTAATCTGGAATGGAAATGATGCAAAAGCAATTGATTTTGAGATGATTAATTTTTCTAGAAGGATTAATGAATTCATTCCTGCACTTTTACTTGAAGGAAATTTAAGTATTCCAAAATATGATTCTGAATCATTAAGCCAAATATTAGAAGGATACAATTCTCATTCAAATAAGAGGTTAACTAATGAAGAAATAACTGTTCTTCCAGATATCCTAAAAATATCTTTAATAAAATCTTATGCAATTTATGTAATGAGGAGAAACCTCAATAATCCTGATTTCAAAAATCAGATAAAAAATAGTTTAAACACTCTTGGAGGTGAAACAAATGTTCACTAAAATTCCTTTTCAGATTGATTATCCTTTAGAAATATTTAATCCAATAAAAGAGGTTGATTTTATGAATAAAGAAGAAAGAAGAAATCTTTTTGAAAGAAACATTTATTATAACCTGTTTGGGACAAAAAGAAATAACCTCTTGGAGAAAAAACATAAATTATTTTTTGAGTTAGGAAATAAAGTTTTAGATTATATGAATCAAACACATCCAAATTTAGAAATTCAAAATATTTCTTTGTTTGGATCTTCTACAGTTTTAGATAATCCTGGAGATTACGATTTTTTAGCCATTACTTCTGGAGACATCTTTGATCTTGAAGAGCCGATTTTGGAATTAAATGGAAATGAAATTCAAACAGGAATTTCAATAAAAGGAATTGATAATTATCTTTATGGATTTAAGAAGAAAGATGAAAGCATTCAAAGTAATAGATTGGAACAAATAATAGATAGAACAGCCATTTCTCTTTTTAGAAGGCATATCCCTCTTTTTGGAAAAGATTTTGTTAATAATGAAGAAGAATTTCTAAAGAATGCCTTTGCACAAGTTTCAGATTTAGTAAATAATGCATATGAATTATTTTATTTAAAACAGAATAACTATTTTATTCCAGATGAAAAAAGAGCAAAGAAACTATTAACAAGAATTTATGAAGCAACTTCTTATTTTGGTTTTGTTGATTCTGATGAGAGAATTCAGAAGATGAGAGAAGATATTTATTTGGCTTTGAAAGATAAACCTGAATTAGAAAAAAGCAAGAAATTATTTGATCAATTTGGAGAGTTATATGAAGAGAAAGTTAAACAGACAAAAAATATTTAAACATCAACAACTTTAAACAAATAACAAAACACTCAGAATATAAAATTAAGTGGCGAGTGTAGTGCTTCTAATATGCACCCGGTCGGGGCGTTTATTTTTTTAATCACAATAATTTTTAAAAACTATTAAGTTATATTTGTTTTATGAGTGCATTAGAAGATTCAACTTTGGAAGAAATAAGGGGAAAAATTGGGGCTTTGGTTTTACTCACTCAGAATGCAAGTGGCGCGCATTATCTCGAATTTGTTAAAGTAAATTCCATGAATGAAGTTTTAGATTATATTAATGAAGGTTTTGTTGACAAAAAGGGCGAATCGGAAAATGTTTTCTATTCTTTAAATGACAAAGGTTGGAAATACGCTAGAGAAGCCTTGAATTCTATTGGCAAAATCCTTTAGGTTATTTTTTTCTAAACTTCCAATCTAAACAAGTCCTGTCAGGACTATTTAAGAAAACAATAAATGTTGCAACTGTCAAACCAAAATCTCTGACTCCACTAGGATCTTCAATCATTGGCAATGCAATTAACAATAAGTGTAATGATAATATCAAAGATGCAAATCTTGTGTAAAGACCGAGGATTAAGAAAATAGATAAAGTTATTTCAAGAATTCCATTCATAATCACCCAATTATTTGCAGTAATTGTTGCACCAGTTAGGAAATTTGGAACGAAGCCTGTCCACATGTCCGGGTTTATTATTTGTCTAAGTCCAAAATACAAAAATACTGCTCCTAAAGTGTATCTCAGAATTTGGGTAGAACGTTTAGACAATTTCATTTTAGTAACTTCCTACTACATCTAAATCTCCAATCAAAACTCCAACTTTCATAAAAAAGTCAACTTTACTTCTTCCATGTTGGCCTAAAAAAGCTTGTTCAAATTTTGTTGGTGAACCACATTGAGGAATTATCTTGTCTTCCCCTCCAGGATGCCTTGGGATAAAATCTGTCAAATCATAAACCTTACCTTCAAAAACTACCCAACAGTCTTCTTTTGAATTATGTTGCGAAAGTTCAGAAGCTGAAACCATTTTTATTGAACCTTCTGTTTGAGACTCAATACTTTTTCCAGATTCTGTTGGCCCAACCCTAATTAATATAACAACTCCTATAACTAATACGATAATCAATGTCGCTAAAAGTAATCTTTTATTCATTTTATATTGACTTGTTTTTATTTTATAAACCTTTTTATTATATGAAATATATTTCATATATTCCTTAGAGGAATCTTTTTAACCTTTAAAATTTTAATTTTCTTAAAGCCCCATAGTACAGTGGTCAAGTATGGCTGGTTCTGGGCCAGCTGACGCAGGTTCGAATCCTGCTGGGGCTACTTTTTACTCTAAAATAGTTCATAAGGTTTTTATATTGGAATTTGCTTAATTTTTCATGGCAATTGGGGTGACCTTTATTATTCTTGCAGTTGTAGTTGTTGCTATATGGTTAATTATTGAAGCAAAAAGAATGAAGCATAAAATTTTTGCAATTTTTCTTATAGTTCTAGTAGTTTTTTCATATGTTAGTTTTTCAGTTGTAATGAAAAAAAATGAGGTTGATCTAAAAACTGTTGATGGTTGGAAAGATGCAAGCATACTTTATTTTAGTTGGTTAGGGCATGTATTTTCAAATTTGAAATCAGTAACAGTTTATGCAATTAATCAGGATTGGAAGAGTGCTAATGAAACTCTTTCTGATGCGGAAAAAAATAAATCTTCTTTGTTTAAGAAAACTAAATCTTAGGAAACTTTAAATACTATTGGGAATAAGTAATGACATGGCTAAGAAAAAGAGTGTGAAAAAGAAAACTGTGAAGAAAAAGACTGTTAGAAAAGTTTCTAAAAAAACTGCAAAAAAGACCACTAAAAAATCTTCTAAAAAACCTTCAAAAAAAGGATTTTCGACAAGTTCAATAATGAATAAAGAGGGTCAGATTTTAAATAGACTTTGGAGAGTTGCAGTAATTTTTGTTTTGTTTTTAGCCTTATACTTTGTAACTTCTAATTACTTCCTAGAGGTTTTATTTGCTATAATATTTATCATTTCAGGAGCTTTGATTCTTGCTTTCTTGATAATTCTTTTTGCATTTTGGATAGCAACAAAACGTAGAAAAAAATAAGCCACAGCTGAGATTTGAACTCAGGACCTCTACCTTACCAAGGTAGCGCTCTACCTACTGAGCTACTGCGGCCTCAATATTTTTGAAACAATTCTCCTAAATCTATTTCAAGAATAGAAACTGGCATCTTGATTTTCCAGTTTTTCAATATCTTTGGGTGGACTTCTCCGAGATGTCCAATTTTGTTTCCATTAAAAATTATCTCTCCAACACGTCCGTCTATTAAATGTGAAGGAATCTCTTCCATTTCTTTAACTTCTACTTTGATATCTAATGCTTTTGTGAGATATTCTAAAACTTGTTTTATATCTGTGAAATTTCCTGGGGCAATTCCAATCGCAAGTTTTTCACTTTCTTCAATTTCTTCTTTTTCTTCAAAAACCCTTCCTGTCTCAAATATTTTTTGAGGGTACTCTGAATCAGAATTCTTTGAGAATGTTTTCATAATATAACTTGACAAATTTTTCCTTAGAAAATCATTTTCTGTTTTTGAGTTTAATATTTCAAGAGTTTCTTTTATTTGCTTTTCATTTACCCCCATATTCTTAAATTGATCTTCTTTTGAAATCAAATGAAAATTTGATGTTTCTAAGAATCCTATGCCAGTTAAAATTTCAGAAATTTTTCTTTTGAAAGTTTCTTTTTTATCTTCTTCCCCAATTGTAGAAATCTTGGGAATTTCAGGATTGAAGTTTTCATATCCATAAGCGATTGCGATATCTTCAATCAAATCAATTTCATGTAAAATGTCTGTTCTCCAAGATGCAATTTCAACTTCCCCTTTAGAATAATTGTGTCCCATTTTTTCTAAATTCTGTCTTAATTCCTTTTCACTTAAATCTAAACCTAAAATCTTGTTCGTATCTTTTAGCGAAATTTTTTTCTTTGTTGCTTTTAGTGAAGGGGATTCTCTTAATTCCTTAAGGTTTATTTTCATTGAGTAAATTGAGCCCCCCATTTCTGCAAAGGTTGTAACTAGAATATTCAAGCACTTTTCCAAAGTTTTAAAATCATGGCCAGAACATTCTATAAATATTTCTTTTGTTTTATCAGTAACTCTTCCAGTATTTTCTGAATTTATTATTGGGGGCATGCTCAACACTTTCTTATCAGAATCTATGAAAATGGGAAATTTTGTTTTTCCACTTAAAAGATGGGCATATTCTTTTCCAGTTGGATGTCTTTGTAATATTTCTAATCCGCTCATTTCTCTTGTAGACTCAAGAGGGAGAAATTTTATTTTATCAGGTTCGAGTGCCTTGTAGGTTATTGGAAGTTTTATTTTGTCTAGAGGGTAAATTCCTATTGCAACCTTTTTTCTTTTTCTTCCAATCGTAGAGTGCAATTTTTCTTGGATGTCAATTATTTCTTTTATCTTATCATCATCTAATCTTAATCCTTTGATAATTGCGCAAAGAGTATAGGGTCTGACATCTTTGACAGAGGATTCAATTTTAACTTCGTAGTTTTTCTCTGGTTTATGAATTTTATAATCTTTCAAACCAGTTTTCTTTCCTAAGAATGCTAAAAATGCTCTTTTGAACCCATGATAAGAAAGTAAGTCTGGGCGATTTGGGAAAATCTCTAATTCTAAATCCGAATCTGTCAAGGATTCTACTGGGGTTCCGAATAATGCAATTCTCCCTTGCATTTTCTCGTCTAGTTTTCCGATTTCTTTTTCAAATTGTTTTCTTGGTATTTTTATGTTTGCCATTATTTCATCCAGTGTTTTATATTTCTTAATTGGTTTAAATCATTTCTGTACAATTCACGGAGGTCTTTTATTTTGTAGTAATCCATAATTATTCTGTCAAATCCTTGACCCCATGCTAAAACAGGAGTTCTAACTCCTAAAAGAGGGATTGTTATCTCTGGCCTAAATATTCCTGCCCCTCCTAATTCTAGCCAAACTTTTTTTTCAGGGTGCCAAACATTTACTTCTACTGAAGGTTCTGTGTATGGAAAATACGCTGGAGTGAATCTTATCTTTTCAAAACCCATCTGCTTATAGAATTGTTTCAAATATCCAAGTAGCTGTCTGAAGTTCAATTCGGGATCTATCACAATTCCTTCTGTTTGATAGAATTCAAAACCATGACTCCAATCTACTGTTTCATTTCTAAAATTTTTTCCCAAAGCAAAGAATTTTCCAACTCTTTTTTCTTGAGGCAGTTTGCTTAATTCATATAATTTATGTGCAGATAAGCAAGTTGTGTGCGTTCTCAAAACAGATTTTTTTGATTCTTCTTCTTCCCAGGTATAATTCCAACCTTCACTTCCTTGAACCCCTTTTTCATGAGTTTCTTTAATTGTCTTTAATAATTTTTTATCTTGAACTTCTAAAGTCTTATTTAAGAAAAATGTATCTTGCATTTCTCTAACGGGATGATCTTGGGCTGTGAACAACGCATCGAAGTTCCAAAAACTTGACTGAATCATTTTTCCCTCCATTTCTTTAAATCCCATCTCCAACCAAATCTTTCTAACATAATCTAAAGCTTGATTGACGAAATGTCTTTTTCCTCCATTTAGCCTTGGAACATTTCCAGTAACATCATATCTACGAAAAATCTTTCCTTTCCAATTTGTGTCTTTTTTTAAAATCTCTTGATCAAGTGATTCAATCATATCTTTTTTTTCAATTTCAGAATTCATTATCTTTTTTCCTAAGGAAGTTACTTCGAGAGATATTTTTTTGATCTCTTTAGTTTCCAAAATATTTTTTCTTCTTTCTAGTTCTTTTAATGCGAAGTTTTGTTCTGAGGTTAATTCAGATTGTTCTATGGGCAAATTTTCTATGAAAAGTTCTTCTAAACTTTTTTTTGACATCTCTTCTTTGGTTGCGCTAAGAATTATTTTTCCATTTTTTAACTCAATAAGAGCTTTTCTTTTTAGCACTCCTATTGAAACTTTAAATTCATCCTCAGAAAGTTTGCTTTCTTTTTGAGCATCTTTTAAAGACAATATTCTTTTTGAATCAAGAACATTCAATAGTCTTCTTTCTGGAAGCTCTTTTCTTTTGTAAAGAATCCCATTTACTCCTAAATCGATTATTTTCTTTTGTTTTACATTTAACTTTAGTATCTCTTTTTTTTGAAGATACTCTAAAGCTCTCAAAACAGTTGTTTTGTCTAAATTTGATTTTTCACATATCCTTGAGATTTCTTTTTCTTCTAAATAAGGAATTATTTTTTTCTCAATTGGACTTAGGGATTGTATTATTTTGTCCATGCTTTAACTTATGCATTTTAGTTAAAAAAGTTTTGTTTTTGGAATGTTTTATAAATTGTGACTTATTTTATAGTTTATGAATAAGAGGGGGTTATCAACAGTAATAACTAACATACTGATAATTTTATTGATCCTTGTAGCGATTGGGATAATTTGGGGAGTTGTTGGAGGAGTTCTTAGAAATACTAGTGATTATATTGATACTACTCGCCATACTTTGGATATAAGTATAGAGCGTGCTAATTTGAGTTCTGATGGAATCGCTTCGGTGAAAGTTTTTAGAAACTCTGGTCAAGGGGATTTTGTTGGAATTTCTTTTGTTTTTGAAGATGATAACACTGGAGAGGTTTTTGAAAAAAGGTTTGTTAATTTCAATGAGCTTGAATCAAACACATTTAATATTGATGTAACAACAGGGGATTTGTTCCTGAATGGAATTTACAAAGTTTCTATTGCTCCCATAATAAAGCTGGAATCTGGTAAAGAAGTGGTGGGAATGATTGCTGACTCTTATGAGGGAATTCAAATTGGTTCTGGAGGAGGTATTTCTAATGGAACTTCTGAATGTGTTGTTTCTGAGGATTGTGGTGTTGATACATGGTTTGGAGATTATTTTTGTGATGGGACAAATCTTCTTAGATATAAAACAATTCACGAATGTTTATTGGGTATTTGTGTAGAATATGATGATTTATTGACTTATGAAGAATGCTCTGAAGGATATTGTAATGTGACTACTGATATTTGTGAGGCTGAACCTAGTTCATGTACTCCTGAGACTGTGGAAATTGATTGTGGTGTTGATCAGCTACTTGGCACAGGATCTTGTGCTAATGAAACTTCTGTGGTGGAAGATTTCCAGGATTGGAGTTGTATAGATAATGAATGCGTTTCTGATATCTTTGTCGTTGTTGTGGAGGAATGTTTTGCTCCAGATACTTGTCATGATGGAGAGTGTTTTGAGTATATAGAATGTGAAAATAATCAAGATTGTTTTAATTTATATGGTCCTGGAAATGTTTGTGTTGAAGGTACTTGTGAAGCAGAGTCCCAAGTTATTACTGGAGGAGTGGTAGGAAATGTATTCCCTCCAGGAGTTGGAGAATTCTTTGATAGTTTGGATTTGCCTTCTCCTTCAATAGAAAATCTTGTAGGGTATTACATTTATTTTACAACAGGTCAACATCAAGGAGTTTGTATGCAAATTGATGAGCATAATCAAGCTGTTCCAGAGTCTACGCCATATATAAGATTAGATGTTTCTGAGACAAATATAACTTCAGGAGATTTATTTGATATTTGGGAAACCAATTATGGTTGCAGTTTTGCTTAGATTTCTGGGGTCATCCAAGTAGGAGCCTTTAGAACAAGCATAAGTGATTTCAATTCTCTTGAGGAAATAATTTTCCCTTGGGATATGAATCTCATTTGAATTTTATTCTTTTTACATAGTTCAACATTTTGTCTTACTCTCGCTAAGATTTTTTCTTTATTTTTTGTGTTTTTTAATTCACTTAAATTTATTCCAATTTGGACTCCGTTTTTTTTTGCAATTTTTGCCATTACTTGATTAAATCCAGAATTTCTTTGTTTTTGAAAGTCTTTTCTATTCTCTAAATTTATTAGAATAATTTGAATTGGAAGTTTTTCCAGAACTTTTCTGTTTAAATCATCATCCTCAGAAGTAAAAATTATTGTTTTTTCTTTATTCTTTTTGACTTGCTCTTTTAATCTATTAAAGTTTTTTTCTGTTAGAAGAATTGTCTCCATTTATCCACTAATCTCTGTTCCCTTAAATTTTTTTCCTTTTAGAAGGTTGTCTAATTGTTGAATATTTTTTCCAATTATGTATGTAGGGATTTGATTTTCTTTTATTATCTTTGCTGCAGATTGATCCAATACAAAATGTTGTCCAGGTTTAAATTTTATGAAGTTGGCACGTTTTTCAAAGTCTTTCCAGCTTATTTTTGAGATGAACTTTGCATTTTTATTTTTTTTAGGGTTGTCTGTGTAGAGGCCTGCAACATTTGTTAAGTTTATAAATTTAGTTTTTAATTTTTTGGCAATTTCTGCTGCAGTAGAATCTGAAGTTTGATCTGGATGGTACTCCAATGCTCCACAAAATGTGATTTCTTGGGTTTTTAGATATCTCTTCAGTGCTTTCATACTGTGAGGA
Organism: Nanobdellota archaeon; assembly: GCA_020430505.1. Taxonomy (GTDB): domain Archaea; phylum Nanobdellota; class Nanobdellia; order Pacearchaeales; family GW2011-AR1; genus EX4484-71. The sequence continues at coordinate 42,523 of JAGQJT010000008.1, forward strand.
ATTCCTTTTCTTGGATTTATCTTAAAGAAATAATTCATAAATCTTGCATTGGTTCTGGTTGCAGATATTCCTGCCAAACTTTGAAACATTGAATTATGTTTGTCTAATGCGTAAATATATTTTCTTGCCAAACTTCCTCCACCACAAACAATGATAAATTTGTAATTTTTTGTGTTTTTCAATAAAATTTTTTTTAAAGCTTCAAGATATTTTTTATCAACGTTGTCTGGGATTATCAAACTCCCTCCCAAGCTTAGAACAATCACTTCTTTTTTCATAGATATATTAACAAATAGTTATTTTTAAGGGTTTTTAGTTTAGTTATTTTATAGTAAACAATTGGTCATCATTAACGTCGAACACTTCTAATCTTACTCCTGAATCTAACCATCCGTGAGCATAATTGAGGGCTCCAAAAGCATTAACAAAATCTCCTTTTTCTTCAAAATGTTTCGCATCTGATAGATAATTTGAAACCATCTCAATTATCTCTTTGGCATGATTTTCTTTCCCAGGAATTATGCTTGTTTTTACAATTCCTAAAGCTCTACTAGTCAAATCAGAATATTTTTCTAGTTTCTCTTTTGTTATTTCTTTATTCATTTTCTTAGTTAATTATTTTCATTTTTAAAATGATTGGAAATCTTTAAATAAGTAAAATACTTCTCTTTTTGGATAGAAAGAGGGAAGATGAAGAAGTATTTTTTGATTTTAATTTTTGGAATGTTTATCTTAGCTTCTGGAGTTTTGGCCGAGAGTTTGTCTAATGATAAATTTGATAATTTTGTCAATAAAGTTGTTAAAGAAAAAGTGGGAGATAAAGAGGTAAGGGATGTAAAGAAAGTTGATTTTAAAGAATTGCCTAACCAAGTTAGTTTAGAAAATATTGATGAGACTAACCTTGCTTTATATGAGGTGGATACTGGAGAGAACAAACCTTTTTATGTGATAACAGTTTCTGATGAAGTTTTTAAGGAAACAATAAAGAATTATGCAAATAAGATGTTCTTAGATTTTGGCCTTAGTGGTTCTTTTGAAGATTCTCAATTTCTTTATAGTGCTGCGGGGGTCCAAAGTAGTATGGAGAAAGGCTATGTTATGTTAAGAGAGGGTAGTATAACTGGGATCTCAACAAATCTTGAAGTTGTGGAAACTTCTGGTGAAGGAGAAGTTGAGGTTATAATTTATAAAAATTCAGAACCTGTTGGTTTTAGAAATACTTTCTATCTTGATTCTAATGGTATCAAAAGAGACTATGATACCGTATCAGAAAATTCAATACTCTTCGAAGCAGGAGATGTGATATCTGTTTATGTGAAAGTTAATGGAAATGCGAACATTAAAGATGTCATAACTCTTTTGGAGGTTAATATTTAGAATGAAAGGAGGTTTAATTTAAATGGTTAGAGATAGAAATAGTAAGTCTTTGTCAATGAAGATTTTGATTGCAGTAGTTGTTATCTTAGCTTTATTCATAATCTTTATGTTTTTGGTAAGGCCAGGAGTCAATAATTATGCTTATAAAAATCAAATAACTGGTGCTAATGCGATATTAGGTAATATTGTTCAAACTGTTCAGGCTCAAGGATACTATGCAATCCCGTTGGGAGAAAACCAAACTTTGGTTCTTGTTCCATATCAGCAACCTGCACAAGCGGGACAATAAATTTAATTTATTTTATAATTTTTTTATTTACAAATCTTTGAATGTAAGAATAAGAAATTTTTTAAGTTTGGTTTATTTTGGAGAGTTAGATTACAAAATATAAACTAAGATTACTAAAATGGTTAATCCTAGAAAGATCCAGAATGAATTTCTGGGGTTGAACCTTCTTTTTATCTTTAGTTCTTTTTTTTCATATTTTAATGATTTTTCTGATAGATGTAACAAAATCGAAGAGAAAATTAAAAATAAAATCCATATGAATATTGAATAAATTAAGAGAATATTATTTAAGCTAGTGATAAAGAATACAGTTCCTATAAGC
>JAGQJT010000009.1 GCA_020430505.1 Nanobdellota archaeon
CACTATAGCCAAATTGTCTACGACAACGCATCGTTAGAGTGGCTATAGGGGAACCACCCGACTAGTCTCACAGAGAATTTGTGCATTCGTGTCCGGCAAATGCTTTTTCTTATTCCCTATAAGATCATACGATGTATTAACAAAAGTAGGTTTTCCTTTAAAAAGCTTGCTCAGTATTTTTTTGGTATTCCTCCCTAAATCCCTGTTTTTAAGGGTTTTACTTATAAAGCTTACGTTGTAATTTGTTTATAGTTACATTCTATTCAAACACTTTCAGTCAATAGAAAATTATATATATTCAAAAATAATATATATAATAAAATAAAGAAAAAATGGCAAAAAAAGTAAGAGAAATTACAATAAGGGAATCAAAAGGAACATTTTCTGTTTTTTCTAAAACAGGAGTATCTAAAGAAAATTACAACTTTGATGGAATTTCTGCATTGAGAAATTTATTAAGTAATGAAAAAGCAAGAATCTTAGACACCATAAAAAACAAAGAACCAACTTCAATGTATCAATTAGCCAAGATGCTCGATAGGCCATTCAAGGCAGTTTTCGATGATGTCAAAACTCTAAAAAGATTTGGATTCATAGACCTGGTAAAAGAAAATGTAATTGGGAGGACAAGGTACAAACCAGTCATAGAAGTGGATGAAATCCTAGTTTATTTTAAAATTTAATTCAAAAGAATTATAAATAATCTCTCTTTAAAGAATATATGCGTCAAGAAATAAGGAATTGGTGGGAGCAAGCAAAAAAAGATCTTATTACTGCAAAGAATAGCTCAAAAATGAAAGACTATTATGCTTCCGCATTTTGGTGCCAACAATCTGTTGAAAAAAGTTTAAAGGCATTAATTCTTCATAAATTTAGAGAAAAATTTATTCCAGAACATTCCTTAGTTAGGCTGGGACAAAAAGTGAAGATTCCAAAAGATTATCTTAAAGATTTAAAAAAATTAAGTCCTCAATACTTCTTAGCAAGATATCCTGATGCGACAGAAGAAATGCCTTATGAATTATATGAAGAGGAGACAGTAAAAGAATTTATAGAGATCTCTGAAAAAATTTTAAAATGGATAAAAAATCAATTAGAATAGCTAAAGAATTTGGAAAACGATTAAAAAATAAATTTAACGTAGGAGGTCTAATTCTCTTTGGAAGCAGAGCAAGAGAAGATTTCTTTTCATCCAGCGATTTTGATTTCATTCTAATCAGTGAAGACTTTGAGAAAATTCCATTTATCTTTAGAGCAAGTAAAATTTTTGATTATTGGAATCAAAAAGAAGATTTAGAAATCTTATGTTATACTCCGAAAGAATTTGAAAAGATTAAGAATAAAATTGGAATTGTTAATACTGCGACCAAAGAAGGAATAAAGATATTCTAAAAATAAACATCAAAAACTATATCAAAATTCTCAAAACTCTCTACAGCCCCTCTGCTGTTTGATGTGAAGTTTCCCTCTGAAAAGGATAGTATTTCTTCGCCGTCTTCAGAAGTTAAATTAAATTTATACCCTTTATTTGGCCATTTATCTCCTACAGGCCAACTTCCACTTATTAGAGAATCAAGAGATTCATTCAAAACTTCACATGCAGAACGATCATCCAAACAAGAATCTTGATCCATACAATCCTTAACAAGTTCACTTATTTCCCTAAAACTTGGATAATACCCCACAGCACAGTCGGTTGTATAATGTGAAAGAGATTGTAAAAAAGACTCTATTTCATAGCTTTCCAAAGAATTATTAGATTTCTTTATGGAGACACTCAAAAAGACAAATATGAGTACGGCAACTATGATTACAATCAACACAAATCCTACCATCTCCTCTTGAGCTTTTTTATTCTTCATTATTCTGGTACCTCACTAATAACTTTGCAAGTTCGCATTTAGCATAATCTTCTCCTTCATACAATTCTCTTCTGCAAAGAGAAACAAAATTTGAATAATCTATTCCCTCCGAAGATTGTGAAAGGATTTTAAAAGTATTGCAATTAGGATAATTTGAGCTTTTACAAATGATTTCCTCTTCAAAAGGCAACTTTACAACTTCAATTCCAGAAATTTCTCCCCAAAAATCAGAATAAGAATCTAGGTTTTGAGATAAAACCATTAATTTGTCTGAATCAATGCAATTAACTCTCTTTTCACCGAATGTGGATCCACAAGAAAATTCTGGAGTTTCTGCAAGTCTTGTGACAAGAGTTAAAGCGCTATTTTCCTCAGCCAATTGTGAAGATTTTTTCAAAGAAGATAGACTAAATGAAACAACAAACAATCCAACTAAAACAAAAAATATTGCTAAAGCTACAAGCATAAATGCAGTTTGTTGGATTTTCATTTGACCCTTTACCATAGTCTACATGCAGGATTTTTATTTTTAATTCTTAAATTTTCTGAATCTTCAAATATTAAACTTAGATCTTCAGAACCTTGATAGAACCCATATTTTTCAGAAAGTTCATTTAAATCTTCAAGAAGATAGCCACTACATCCTTGATAACTATTTAGTAAAAGTTTTTCCTTATAAATATTTGAAAGAACCTCTGCACGTTTCATCAATCTTTGCACTTGACACTCATAAAGAGAGGGTTCAGAAAAAATTGCAGCATACATTAAAGAATTTCCTTCAAAATAAAGGACATCTCCATCTTTTTCTACAGTGTTGTCAAAATTGTCAACATTTATGTCACAAGGTGAATAAGAATCAAAACAAACTTCCAAATCTTCTTCTGAACAACCAATTTCATCCGAATCTTTTAGGTTTAAATTAAAATCTGATTTATCTCCATTTAAATTTTTTATTTCTTCTTCTATATCCGATGGAGGATCTACAAAACAATATCCTTTATCCTGGGGAGTCAAATAAATTAAAGAGGCTATTTCAAATGGAAGTTCAAAATTTTTTGAAAATAAGAAAAAATTTCTTCCTTCAACAGGTCTTTCTGAAAAAAGATACTTGTTTTGTGAAGTGACTTCAAATCCAGAATTAGGCCAATTTCCATAAACTTTCTCTTTGACCATTATCCCTTGATGTCCAAAATATCCAGAATTATCACAACTTGAATAAATTCTTGTATCCACAGACGCAGATAATTTTTCTGCTTTAGATTCTTCAAAGCCCAATTCCAAAGTATTTAATGAGGCTTGAATTTCCGAGGCAGTTTTTACGCCTTCTACTTGTTGTTGAGTATTTATGAAACGCGTTAAGAAAAAAATAGCCAAAAATAAAATCACTGCGCCAACTATTAAAGCAAACATCCACGAGAATGAAATTTCCAAATAACCTCTTTTATGCATTTGTTTTGACAATTGTAACTTCAGCTTCATTACTCAATTTTTTAAGACCAAATTCCACTTTTCCATCGAGAACTTCAAAACATAATGAAGATTTTCCTTCAAGAGTTTTTTCTTCATCTAAATGATCTATCTGGTAAGAAACAATTCCTCTTTTTTTGTGAATATAAACATTTTCGAAATCACCATTTGTTACGCAAATTTCTTTTGTTCCTGTGGGAAGATTATAAGAAACTTTATTTGAACCTTGCGTGCTTTTCCAAAGTTTTTCCACATCAGAATTAAGATCTTCTGAAAACTGTCGATATTTTATTTCTTTTTGAAAAGAAATGAATTTTGTTATTGCATAAAAAGCAGCGAAGAGAAAAACAATTATTAAAATTATAGAAAAGATCATTCCAAAGGATAATTTCATCTGACCTTTTTTAGATTCAACTAACATCCCTCTTTTATTATCCATTAATTATGAAAGAAAAACTTATTTATAAATTTTGATAAACTAGTCCGCACCAGAATAAAATTCAGAACCTCTAGCAATTATGCTACAAGTAGCTTGAGGAAGAGGCATATTTCCATACATGTCCCTACATTTTATGTACAGGTCTTCATCTGTTGTCCAGTCGACAAAATGATTTACATCGTTAACAGTCATTAATGAAGAACCGTCTTCAAAATCATAATTACATCCAGAATTAAAGTCTGTAGAATAAACACATTCTGCAGGTTCATTAGTTATTAATTTCAATGAGCCCTCTTCATAATAAACTCTCGAAATTTCTGGAGCGTCATTGTCAGTTTTCACTTGGAAAGCCATGCTACTTTCTACAACATTACCTCCTTGGTCATAGCATTTTATTGGAATGAAGTAAAAATCCTCGACAAGCCATAAACTTTGTGTGTTAATATAATTATAATCAAAACTTCCTCCGTTATAAAAATCATAGAAAGTAGTTCCGTTGTCTATGGAATACTGACATCTTGCATTCCCTTCATCCGCTCCTGCAGAAGTCATAACAGCAAGATCAATTTGAATTACTTCTGTAGAATCTTTTATTGTGGAACCATTCTCTTCTCCATTTATTGTTACCTCATCAATTTGTAAAGGGAATGTTCCAACTAAAGTTAAAGGAGTTGATTCGGAATTTGCATTCCTTCCACCTTCATCTCCAGGTTGCCACCAAGGTTGATCTTTACATCTTATATAGTATCTGTTGTCTTGACCGTCGTGGATTCCAGTAAAATTTGTTCTACATCCATATTGATAGGAATTAGGGTACATATAATTTTGAAGAGAAGTTGAACAAAAATCCGTAAAATTATAAGTCATTTCATCATAGTTCAAATCTAAAAAGTCCCATTTACATTCTGCAGGTTCGTCTGTATAAACTTCTACCGTTGCATTTGAAGTTCCATAAGTGATATAAGAAGGGTGGATTGGACTTGTTCCTTCAATTACTGGAGCTCTTGTATCTGGACCGTCATCCACACAGAATTGCATAACGAAATCAATTTTATTTGAATTTCCATTTGAATCTTCACACTTTATGTAAAAATTGTATTCTCTAGAAGGATCAAAATTCCAGCTTGCATTTTCTAAAGCTTCATTACTTGCAGTTGCTGAAGAAGGCAATAAAAGAGTATGGTTGTAAACATTTCCTGAACCCTGCATGTAACTAAGCATTTCTTCGTAGGGCAAAGATCTTTCTAGATCGATTTTACACTCTGCAGGTTCACTTGTATTAATTCCTAAAGTGATATCTGTAAAGGGAGGAATACAACCGTCTTGATTTTGAGGGTAAACTATTTTAACACCAACATCTCCAGTTGGAGCGTTAGAAGTTATTGGAATGTAATTGTATCCTGATTTCAAAACACTGTTCAAAGCACTAATTTCTGGAGGAATTCTATCATTAGGATTTTTCCATATGCATGATTGATCTTTAGTTCCGAATTCGCTCAATTCACAAGCTTCTCCAAAAGAACGACATTGATACTCTGAACAACCATATTCTAAGTTATTACAAACTTCACATTCGGCTCCTCCTTCAACAGGTTGCCAAATTGAAGAAATATATGTAAAAGTAGTTTGAGAATAGGTTTGATAAGACAAAGCTGTGTATGTTAACATCGCAAGGAGAGCTATACCTGCTCCAATTCCTGTTGCTGCTCCCGCACCGAGAATGGCAGTCCCTAAAAGAGAGCCTGCTCCTGGACCAAGAATAGAACCTGCCAAAGCTCCAGCTGAAAAAGCATATAAAGCAAAATTGGACATTGCATTCACATTTCTTCCAGAAGCTCCAAATGCTTTGAAAGCTAAAACCCACCCATAGGCAGCAGCTGCAGATCCCATTATTGGGCCTGCCCATCCCCAGAAGTGAGCCCAGAATATACTAGTAGAAGAACCTGAGGAAGCGGTACCTGATGAAATCCCTGGTGTGAACTCAGCAAAACCTGCTCCAAGTCCTCCTGTAGAAGAAGCAGTTGCTCCAGTAGTAGTTGCTGCAACAGAACTAGTTGCCCCAATTTGAGAACCTCCTAGCAAAGATTGAACACCATAATTTGCAAAGGGTGCAACAATTGAGGGGGCCAAGCTGGGAAGAAGACTTCTCAAAGCATCATTATTTTGTCTTCCACCATTATCTCCTTCATCTACAGCACTAACAACTTCAATAGAAGAGCCAATCATCCAGGTAAACGCGATAGCTGCAACTAACAAAATAAAAATTTGCAAAACTGCAATGTTTTTTTTATGGCTTAATTTCATTTTAATTGTTTACACAACAAACTGTTCCTGTAGGGCAATTTGCACCTGAAGCGACTTGACCAGCACAATCATCACTAGTTCCAGTAACACAAGTCCCTCCTAAATTTGAACAGGAAATTGAATTTGAATTTGATGAAGAGCTTGAGCCGCTTGATCCAGAACTTCCTTTATCTCCAATATATTTATCTCCAACATAAATTTTTTCTGCTCCCTTAGGATCATCTGATTTTGGAGATCCGTCTTGTTTTAATTTTTGGAAAACTGCAGTTACAATTTCCACTTCTGGATTTACGTCCGCAATGTCTACAAAAGCCCCAGGTTTATATCCGCAATCTCCAAGAGATCTTGCTCTTGTTCTTAATGAATCTATCCAAGATTCATGAGATAAAAATTCTGGAAAGATGTTTCTATTGCTTGAATCTTGCGCGCAAACCACCCCATCTGAACCAGTCACTTCGCCGGTTTTACCTTCACAATAATATCCTCTTCTATAAGAAACAAATTTGCCTTTAATGTATAAATTTCCTTCATAGATATCCAATAATTCAGATTCCGATAAATCTTCTCCATACCCTGGAATTGAATAGCAATTATCAATACACCTGTGAGCTTGATCCTTTGGATCATCATCTTCAAAGTTATCCCTACTATTAGCCCAAGAAGTTTCATACAAAGTGTTTTCTTGAACTGTAGCTTGTGCACATATTAAAGAAGCATTTGATTCTGGATTCCAAAAATCGAAACCTGGAGCATAAAGTGGAACGCAAGAGCCTTGCTCGTTAGGATTTAATTCTGTTTTAGTATTTTTATCTTGAAGATCATATCTATATCCTTCAACCCATTTGCAATATTGAGGCGAACCAGATTCACAATCATTTTTATTGGTTTCATTGAAGCAAAGTCTCCAATCATTGGGTTCGCAAGTTCCAATTCTAAAATCAGAATTAGGGTAAGTGGATTCCATGCAAACTTCATTTCTGAAATCGGCACAAGGAGTGTTTATTACTTCTCCATCTATGCAGGACAATTGATAATATCTACTACCAGGCAAATTAAACTGAGAATAATCAAAAACATCGTCGGAAGTTAATCCATTTATGAATTCTGCAGTGTTCCCATCAATCATAATTCCCCCCATGCCATATTGATTATAATTAGATTGGCTCCAAAAAACTCCTTCTGATTTTGCACACCAAGTCTCACCATGTTTGTAATACTCATCATTTCCGTCTCCATCTGTATCATAAGAACAACCTAAATCTCTACAAACATTATTTCCGTAGGTAGGCTTTTGCATTCCTTGTCCGATTTTATACTCAGAAGCAATAGTTCCTTCGACTTCATTACAGTTTCCACAATTTTTCAAACTAGAAGGATTGCTTAAATCAACACTACAAAAAGGTTCTTGAATTGTTTCCCAATAAGGCACATCGTTATACTTAGATGCATCATAAATATTCGCCTTATTTCCACAAGTATCTTTGTAATATACTTGCCCATTGTAAATCAAAGTTTCTTTGCTTTTTGCGCAATTTGTTCCAAGCCCTATTGCACTACACAAAAAACCTTCTTCAAAAGAACTTCCTTCAACATTAGTACATTCTTCTTTTGTTAGCATTTTACAATCCAATGAACCAGGAATCTCTTCGTAAACACAAGCACCTTCAACATCCGGTTGAGCTAAAGCATAACATTCTAATTCATCTGTAACAGAAGCTAAAAAATCAACATCTACACTATAATCAGAAGCAATTTGATTACATTCAACTTGAGAAGTAAAAGCGACATTTTCTCCGTATTGACAACAACCCAATTGACATTGAGCAATTTCAGAAGAGGGTCTTGGATCCCATTGAGCATATTGGCCTTGAGATTCACAACTAACTTTAGGAGTATTTGGAGAACATTGACCAGTATTTTCATTTATGCATGTTCCCAAAATACAATAAGGGGCATTATCACAAGATGTTGGAGCTCCTCCTCCATAAGCAGAATCACACTGACTAGAGTCAGCTACTTGACACCAAGGACCATTTATTACTTTTCCACAGCAAACATCATTTGCAGAAACAAATGTTAAAACGCCTGCTAAAAAAACAAGTCCAAAAAGTAAAAACAAAAATTTATTTTTCATTTTAATAGCCTGGAGGAGCCACCAAACTCCTTGAAGCAAATTGGAATTTACTTCCAGATTTATCCTCTAGTTTGTACACTGTTGTCCCATCTGTTTGTTTTAATTTGTACACTTTTAATCCCTCTTGAGTGTTTATTATCATGTAGCCCAAATTATCTGCATCCCCGAAGATTGCTTCCCATTCAATAATATTAGTGGAAATAGAGTTCGCAAGTTGATAAAGATTGTTGTTCAAAACCACACTAAATGATTGATGGATCTCTGCATTGTTTCCTTTTTTTGCAGTTAATTTATATCCCTGAAAAACAGATTGAATTCTTTCTGGAAGAAGAGTTGTATTGACATCTCCTTTTTCAAGTTGAACAGAATACCCTTTATCCTTATACTTCTCTACAAGATTATCAAAGCAATCACTAACGTAAGGTTCAATGTAAGAGGTTAATTCTTCTTCAATATGACTTCTTAAGAAAGGTTGTTGGATTGCACAAACAGTTGAATACTCTGGAGTGTAACAAAGATACTCCAACCTTTCATCTTCATAAAGATAATAAAAATCAGGTTCGATGCTTCCTCCTTGAGCTGAAACTAAATTAACTGCATCTTCTAGGTCATCCTTGACACATGATTTAATAAAAAGCTCTGGATTTTTTGCATCAAATTCCGAAGATATATTCAACTTCGGCCAAAAAAGATATATTAAAATGCCTATAACCACAATTACAAGTGCTATTATAATAAATATAGTAACCTGCCCTCTTTTATTAAACATGCTTTACCAAAGAAATAATTGTTTATAAATTTAGCGAAGTTACTTACAACTTCCTTCGCATAAAAAAGTGTAAATTAGACATTTTTTATCACAACAATCCGGTTCCTTACATTCCCCGAAACCATTTATATCCTTGAGATAAGATTTATATTCCTCTGAAGAAATCTTTCCTGAATCAAAACCTATTTGGAAGATCGTTCGATAAGTATCTCCATAGATTGGAGAGTTAAGCAACTCTAATTTTTGATTTCTTGTTAATTCTGCGAAAGTAGATGAAATCTCTGCATAACGAGAATTAGCAATGGTTGATTCTGGAGCGTAATTATAATATGCATAGTCATATTTTAATCCAGTACCCGCTTTTATCAAAGAGCTTATCCTTTTTTGAATATCTTCATCTGGTACTGATCTTGCTAAATCATCTAACTTTTCAACCAAATTTGAATCAGAATCTTTTTGGGAAAGGAGATAATTATTAAGTGCTTGTGTTCGCAGACTCCATAACTCATCGTAAATTTCTTCATCAAAACCATATGGATTTTCAACAAAATTTTCCCCTCCAGAAGAGGATTCTCTTTTTATTACCAATCCTTCGGTCAAATCATAAAGTTCCTTTTCGGAATAGTCTTTAAAATCGTAATTTATTTCTGGATGCTCCTTTGAAAGCGAACTCAACTTTTCCAAGATTCCTTTTTTTACTTCTTGAGATACAGTAGAAATCTCTGCAGCAAATTCTTCATCTTTGCTCAATCTTTTGCTCCCTTCAGAAATAACCTTATTATATGCTTGTTGCAAAAGAGGATTCCCCGGATTAGTCTCATACCAATATTCATCTATCCCCTCGTAGATGTCACGTTGGTCAATTCTTATCTTTTTTATAAGATCTGTTAAATCTCCAATTTGATCCCAATCTTTTTTTTCAGTTTCTGCTTCCAAAAGCTTTTCTCTTTCTTTATTAAGAACCTCTATATGATCATCTAATTCATGATATCTATTTACATATTCTTTTAGAACTGGATCTTTAGATTTAAACAGAACATCTAGCTCTTCATCCGCAATAATATGGTCTTGAAGATGTTCATACTCATGTACAAGAATTCTTTTTGGATTCTCAATGTCTCTTATTTGAGAAGAACGGACATCTAAAACTTGAAACCCCAAACCAATGTCCCTCTGAGAAGCATAAGCATTATCAATTCCTAGGAACTCAAATTTATTTACATCATCAATCGCATTTGGATTTTCTCTTAAAAATTGATCTGTTAAATACAATAAGTAAGGAGGCATATTCTCTTCATTAAAAGGTTCATCGGGTAAAACAGTAAAATCTATATTTGGATACTTCTCTCTGAGTAAATTTATGTCTTGCATAGAATTATCAATTATTGCTTTGCTTACGGGCAAGTCATATTTGTTAAACGTTACAAGTTCTGAATTCTCCTTTCCCAATACATTAAATTGCCTGTAGGAGTTTATAACAATCTTCTCAGAAATTATTGAATCAGGAATCAATTCCATTGCCACACTTTGATAAGGTTCTTCGAAATCACTTTTTCTTGTAGGCATATACCCAATTGAAGCTTTATATTTTCCTTCAACAGAATTGAAGTACAATCCATCATTTTCAATTGAAGAAAAGCTATATTCAGAATTTTTTACATTTACAAGGGGAACCAAACCCTCGTTCTCTCTACTTTGAGCAGTTATTTCGCTACCCCAACTTGAACTTAAAAGAAGATAATCTTTTCTATCGGTGTTAAAAATTTCATGTCCTTCAAGAATTTCAACTCTTGTCCTTCCATCAGGAGAACTTTTTAATAAAAAATTGTCTCCTTCTTGGTATATCCAATTTCCACCATAATCTTCCAGTTTTGAATTTGCGACAAGAACCCCCCCTTCTGGAGGGAAAACTTTCAAGAGATTTTGTTTATAATTTGCATAACCCTCCATTACTCCATACCCATTTACTCCGTAGTTCATCTTTCCATCCACAAGTGTTAAATCATCTGAAATTTTCACGTTTTTTCCCTCTATCTCAAGAGAATTTGTCCAATAATCTGGATCAAGGATATTGGGGGTTGATTCAAAAGTAGCGTTATCTGCAACCTCTAATTTTATAACTCCTTCATAAAATTTTAACCTTGAATCCTTAGGAACATAAATGTCTTGTAATCCTCCCAAGTCAAAATCACTATTCTCTTTTACAGTGAAATCTGCTTCAAATATTTCTTCGCTCTCCTTATTTATTTTTATAAATGTTGAGTGGTTTGAGTTCGATAAAGGGGATATAAAATAAAATTCTTCTAAAAAGTCTGGCCATCCACCCAAGTAAGGAGGAACAAGACCATAACTTAAAAAATTAATTTCAAGATAGTTATCAAAATCTTGAATTTCTATTCCATCTAAGATTAGACCGGAAATTTCTTCATCACTCAGTGAATTGACTCCTTGCAAAACTTTTGATCCCAATCCATATGCAGAAGCAATCCCAATTAAGAAAATCATACAAAAAACCAATACAAAAATTTTATTTCTCATTTTCTATTGCAAAATAGAATTCAAAAGGAGAACCTCCTAATTTTGAATTTTCATCTCTTAATTTAAATATTAAAATTGAACTAGAAGGTTGCTCAATATCTATCTTTAAATCATTATCAAGTGCGATATTGGACAAACAACTCAAGCAAATTTCGGGATCTTCTTTCATATCTTCAACGATTTCCCCGGCAGAGAAATAGATCTTAGAAATTTCAGCCAAGAATTCTTGATCTCCGAAATCTTTCAAATAATTTGAATCTTCTCCCTTCTTTATTGTAATTGGGTAATTAACTGAAATGACTACTTTATCAGAAAGTATTTTTGTGATTGCCTGGACTCTTGAATAGTTAATCTCTAAATCCGAAAATTTTTCAAAATTATTCACACATAATGGAAGAACAAGATTGAAGTACTGGGAGATTTCTCTTTCAATTTTTTCTTTAGAAGGCATAAAATCTCTCCCTTGATACAAATAATAAGGTACACCTGAGGAGGTGGATTTTTCTGGGCCTAAGAAATACCCCCCATTCCTCCCAATCTCATAAATTACAGAACTTCCAGATTCTTCAATGCAATCTTGAACAAATAAAGAAACTTCATCAACATAATTTGGGGTTGAATTAATCCTTAAAGAATCTCTAAAGATAAAAAACAAAATTCCGAGAACCACAACAATTATTGCAATTATGATAAAGATAGTAACCTGACCTCTTTTGTTCATTAATATGTTTAAGAAAAATAATTATTAAAGATTTCTATTCTTAATCTTCAGTTTCCATACGTGGAGCAAGAATAAAACTTAAACTTAAGCTTTCTGATTTCAAATCGATTCTCAGAGGGTGATCATTTGCAAAATTTAATATTGTTTTTTCAAAAAGCTTTGAACCTTTAGCAAATTTTTGTAAATACTCCAAACTGTATCTTGATTTACAATTTTCCGCTTCTATCTTCGCTTCATCTGAAGAGAATTCCGAACGAGCAGAATTTAATTCCTTTGCTTCTAAAATGAATTTTCCATCTTCTATTATAAAAGAACAGGCATCTGAAATAACTGCACAATCTTCAATTGAATCTATGAAATCTGAAGAAGTTATTTCGACAACAGAAGAAAATTCCCATTCAGGGAGTTCTTTTTCCTCAGTTTCAATTTCTATCAAGTTTAAAGTGAAACTTCTTCTAATTCTATCTTCAATATTTATCTCCAGCATATTTTCGTTTCGTTTCATTATAAGAGAACTTTTTGAACCAGTTCTTTTCAAAATTTTTTTTAAGCTATCTAAATTAACTCCTAAAACTTCATTATCTAATTCGTAAGTTGAGAATGCTGATTTTGGGATCCTAAAGGAAATCATTGCAACATTTGCGGGATCAATTGCAGTTATACTCATGCCAAATTCATTAAATTTCAACCTAACTTCAAGCACTAATTCAGAAATTAAATCTATCGATTTTGAAAAAAGTTGAGGGTTTTCTAATTTTACTAACATTTTAATTTTAATGGGGCTTGTTTTTTAAGTATTATTGTAGTGATAATATAATTATATAAATCTTTTAGTTTATCAAAGACCATGGTAGAAAGCTCTGTAAAAAAGAAGAGATTGAAGGGAATTTTATATATTTATTATTCAAAACCTGAAATTCAAAAGGCAATTTTTGATTTTTGTGAAAATCGTGAGACAGTTCCAAGATATTTTGAAGGATTTGGTAAAAGACCAGACACTTTACAATATCAAGGAGACATATTCGAGCTAGTAAAAAGAGGAGCAACCTCCTTCCATTGTTCTGAAGAAATTTGGGAAGACCCCCTTAAATTATCCTCTGATTTTTCTGAAGAAGAAACGAACCAGATTAGAGAAGGTTGGGATTTGTTGTTGGATGTTGATTGCAAGTATTTTGATTTTGCGAAAATGACTGCTAAAGCAATAATAAAAACCTTAGATAGATTCGGAGTGGAGAATATAGGGATAAAATTTTCGGGTTCTAAAGGATTTCACATTATTGTGCCATGGAAAGCTTTCCCAAAAGAGATAAATGGAATAAAAACATCTGATTTATTCCCAGAACTGCCTCGAAAAATAATAGGTTTCTTGAGAGAGTACTCTCAAAAAGTTTTCAGAGAAGAATTACCTGATGATTTTTACCATCAATTCAAAAATGTTAACATCAAGAGAGGAATAAAATGTAGAAGTTGCGATGAGATTGCTCAAACCTATGATGAAACTGAATTTTATTGCAATTTTTGTAGAATTGCGGAAATAAGAAAACTCCCAAAAGACACTGAAGCAAAAAAATATTTTTGTCCAGAATGTAAAAGAGAGCTAACTGTGAAAAAAATTTCTGAATTTTTAGAGTGCAAAAAATGCAACAAAGATTCAAAAAAAAATCCTGGAAATTTTACTTCAACAGAAGAAATAGATTTATTTGAGTTAATGGGGTTGGATTTAATTCTTGTTTCCCCAAGACATCTTTTTAGGGCTCCTTACTCTTTACATGAAAAAACCGGTTTAGCAAGCACAGTAATAACGAGAGAGGAATTAAAAAACTTTGATTTGAAAGATGCAGATCCTATGAAAATAAGAGTAAGAAATTTCCTCCCCGAAGTAAGGGAAAATGAGGCTGCTGAACTGGTTATGGAATCTCTTGATTGGGCAAAAAATAGAGAAATGATTTCTGGAGATCAAGAAAAGATAACTGGAAAGTACGCAGAATTTAAACCAATCAAATTGAAAGAAATAAAAGATGAACAATTCCCCCCTAGTATTAATAAAATTCTTTCTGGATTGGAAGACGGAAGAAAAAGAGCTTTGTTTGTTTTAATTAATACTTTTAGATCAATTGGAATGGAAAAGGAAGAACTTGAAAAGAAAATTTTTGAGTGGAATAAAAAAAATAAACCTCCTTTGAAAGAAGGTCTGATAAAAGCCCAGTTGAAAGTTAGCTATAGAAGAAAACCAATAATGCCTCCTAATTTCAATTCAGAATATTACAAAGCTGTAGGGGCTCAATTGACTGAAGAAGAAATCAGAATGAAAAACCCAGTTAGTTTCATAATTCGAAAAAATTTGGGAAATAAAAAGAAAAAAACTCCGAAGAAGAAAAAATCCTAAATATTTAAAAATAACAATCTACTATTTTTATTATGAAAAAGTCGGTGATTTTTGTAACTTTGGTTTTTATTTTTTTAGTCTTGAGCGCCAATTTTGTTTTATCAGAATTAACTGCAGATCAAGAAGAAGAACAAGTTGGTCTTGCCTATAGTTGCTTAATAAATAAAATAGACACTACTGATTGTTCTAGAGTTTCTGCAATAGAATCTATTTTTTCTTTCCTATCTGTTGGGAAATGTGAGGATAGGATGATGTCTGAAGCACAAGGAGAAAATGAATGTTGGCCAAAGAATAATTGTGATTTAAAGAGCACCGCACAAGCAATACTTGCTTTAGATAAAAATGGATTGAATAGTGAAAATGCTGAAAATTGGTTAATTTCAAACAATGACACTCCAACTGAACTAAATTGGTATTTAGAGGTAGAGAGCAATAATGCAGTTAGTTGTTCAGCGACATATGGAGGAGCATCATATAGTTTCAGTATAGGAGAAGACAAGAAAATAAATTCAAATGCAGGAAGTTGTTTAACTAGAGACTCTGGAGATTACATATTTAGGATAAGCAATCAATGTTATGATGAACAATTTCAGATTTCATGTGATGACGATTTTTTGACAACTTTGCTTTACAAAAAGCAAGGTCTTCAAACAGTTTATGTTTTAAAAACAACTCATCAGGCTTCTTCTGGAGGAACCACTATTGAACAAATAAATTCTTTTTGTTTTACAAATGGAAATTCTTGTGATTATGAAGGAAGCTTATGGGCAGCTACTGTTTTAGATTATAAGGGATATGACGTTTCATCTTTTATGCCATACTTAATTGGTGAAGCTCCAGAAAACACAGATTTACTTCCTGAATCTTTCTTATATTTACTAACAAATTATCCAGAGTACAGGTCTTCAATACTTCAAAAACAAATTGCTTCAAAATACTGGAGTGCTTCTGGAGATAAGTATTATGACACTGCTTTTGCTTTATACCCTTTTCAATATGAAACTCTTACAGAAAAAACAAACTCAAAAGAATGGCTAATCCTAGAAGAACAACAAGAAGATGGATGCTGGAACAATGGAAATATTCTTAACAATGCATTCATATTACATTCAATTTGGCCAGAATATGGCCCCAATAGTGGGAATACCAATAATAGTAACGGAAATAACACCAATGGGACTTCTGGAAATGGAGGGATTTTAGATTGCGAAGATGAAGGATATTACTGTACCTCCACTTTTGAATGCGGCAACAATGGGGGGGTAATATATGATGAATATGATTGTCAAGGGTTATTATCCTGTTGTTCTGAAGCAGCTCCTTCTGAAACTTGTTCTGAAATGGGAGGAACAATCTGTGATTCAAATGAATGGTGTGATGGAGGAGAATTATTGTACCCATTAGGATTAGATTTTGGAGAAATCTGTTGTGGTTCTGGGGGGTCTTGCGAAGTTTTGACAGGGGGAACAGATTATGATTGTGAAGTTAACTTTGGAGTTTGTGAACCCTATGGATGTGGAGAAGGATACTCTGAAAGTTTTGAATACTCTTGTGAATTTGGAGATTCTTGTTGTATACAAGATGGAGGAACAACAACTCCTCCTGCATCCTCTGGGAAGAAAAATCTATGGTGGATATGGGTTTTATTTGCACTAATAGTCTTAGCTGTATTGGGAATTTTATTCAAAGATAAATTAAAGATGTTCTTATTGAAACTTAAATCTGGAAAGAAAAAAGATTCTGGAGAATCTGGACCAAGAGGCCCTCCAGGATTCCCTCCAAGAAGACCACCAATGCCTCCGCCAAGACAGATGCAAAGACCTCCAATTCAAAGAAGAATAATTCCTCCTTCCCAACCGAGACATTCAATTAGAAAACCAATTCCAAAAAAATCTTCTGGAGAGCTGGATGAAGTTCTTAAAAAATTAAAAGAAATGAGCAAGGAATAAAATGAAAAGATTTATCTTTTTCTTTGTTTTTGCACTTATGATTCTTATTCCTCTTGCATCTAGTGTTGAAATTATTGGAAAAGACACATTGCAAAGAGGAGAGACTTTTGTTGTGGAGGTATCTGGAAATTTTTTAAGCAATATTCAAAAGAGCGATATCTCATTTTACAGAAGACATCTTCCCACTTCAATTGCAGATTACGATTTTATAAAAATAGACAATAAATATTATATCTATGCAAAAGTTAACTTAGAAAAAATTCCTGATAACTATTCAATGATAATCTCAGGAGTTTCATATTATTCTGGAACACAGATAATTGACGATGAAATAATATATAATTTCACAATTGTTGATAACACTACTGACTTTTGGCTTTATCCCGGGGCTTTGATTACTGAAGATAATTTTTCGATAGAAGTTCAAAATTTACAACCTAATAAGATTACAATTGAGATTAATAAAAAGGATAATGGGTGGAATGGATGGTTTAGCAATTTTTTTGGAAGCGGGGATGAAAATGAGGATACCCAAACCATAGAGCTTCTTTCAGGAGAGATAAAGAACATTGATTTTAATTTAGAAAATGAGACTGGACTTAGAGAAATAAGATTTAGTTCAGAGAATACAGAATATTATATTCCAGTTTATAACGTTTACAATCCTACAATCCAAGAAGAAAATATAACTGAGACAAATGAAACTCAAAATAATGAAACTTCTAACCAAACTAATGAACCAGAAAATAACAGCGCAGAGGATGTAATTATTGAAATAGAAGTGACCGATGAAAATGGGACAATTGAAATTGTTCCAGTAGAGGATGCTAAAAAAAGGACTTGTGAGGAACTTAATGGAGAATCTTGTGAAGATGGAGAAGGAATTAGCTGTACGGGGGAAATTTTTTATGCATCAGATGTTAGATGTTGCTTGAATGGAGCTTGTGAAGCTAAGCAAAAATCAAATACTGGAAAAGTTATTGGGTGGATAATTTTAATTGTAGTTGCTCTAATAGTAATAGGATTCTTAAAAAAGAATTTCAAAAAATCTGGAAAGAAAGTAGATTTGTTGAAAGTTGGAAAAAAGAGATAATTATTTTTTATTCTCTTTAGAATCTTCTTTATCTTTAGGCGACAATTCTTGAACTTTTTTTGTTAGCCTTGCATTTTCAAATTGTATCATTTTCATAAGTTCATCATAAGAATGTAGCCTTCTAGTTATTTCGCTTAACATATCTGAAAAGTCATTATTTGAAATAGTTAGGTTCTCTGGAGACACAATTTCAATGTGTGAAGGCATGTACTTAAACATCAATACTGCCAATTGAAAAGGTTCCTCTACTTCTAATTCTACTTCTGCATGAGTTGCAAAAAAGTCTTTTTTTTCTTTTGATTCAATGGGTTCAGGAATCTTTTTGTTAACTAAAGAAACTCCTTTTTCCTCAGACATCTTTTTAATGATATCTTCTAAAACTTCAATTAAATGTTCTTTTGGCCTTCCTAGTATCTCTAACACAAAAACTGCTTCTATTTTTGGTTTTTCACTGGAACTCATTTTTTTCTTTAGGTTTCTTTAATAAAAACAACAATGCCAAAACAACACAAAATGCAATTATGTAATAAATAGCTCCATTGCTCTTACTTTCTTTTTCAGAATCTTGACTTTTTATAACTTGCGGATTTAGGGTTATTGTTTTGATAATCTCTTTGGGATTTTCTTCTTGAACAAATGGTTCTTTAATTTTAGTTTCTTCTTCTGGCTCTTCTATAATTTCTTCTATTTTCTCTGTCTCTTCATTTTCTTTGGGAGACTCTTCGGGGATTTCTTCATCAATACAAGCCAATCCCTGATTTTTTATGTTTTCCAGAGTTACCTCTCCAATACCTGGAACATTTATCAAATCATCTATTTTAGCGAATGGTCTTGAATCAATAATTGCTTGCGCCTTTGAGGGCCCTATACCTTGAAGCTGGTCCAGTTCTTCTAAAGAAGCAGTATTAATATTAATTTGATTATTTTCACAAATTGCGTAAACATTAGAGAGAAACAATATAGCCAGAGAAAATAAGATTATTTGCTTCATCAAAAAAAGAATAACTTTACAATTTTAAAGATTATTGTGCTATTTTGGAAGGCTAACAAGAGCTTCTTCTACATGAGAGAGATAATTTTCAATTCTTCTCAAAGAACCTCTAGTGGCAGGATGATAAATAAAATAGTGAGAAATGTTTTCTTTTTTCAAAGCTTTTTCTACTTTTCTACCCATCGCAATTACGGGACCATTAAAAGATTTTATTTTATCAATTTCACCTTCAAAAACATTGGCAAAATCACAATTATCCCATTCTATTCCGATGTTGTCCAAAGCTTTGTAAAGATGTGAAGCTGCAAGTCTTTTATCTCTCCAGATTACTCCCATTTGTTTGGCCTTTTCACTTCGTTCTTCTCCAACAAACAAATAAAGATATTCATTCATAAAAAACAAATTAAACAAACGTTTTTAAGAATTATTGCGAATCACAACAAGATTTAGTTAAATAAATAGTTTAGAAGAGCAAGAACTCCTACATGGTACAAGCCGTAAATTGGAATCATAGGATGGACAATATATTCTTGATCTTTCATTGTTTTTGAAAGAGATGTGAACAAACCAACAACTGGGACAAAATTTACTCCCTCTTTCAAGATCTTTTTGGCTTTATCACCGACTTTTACTTCCAAACCCTTCATTAGAAAGTTAGGGAAAATTTATTTTTAAAGATTCTCTTAATCAATTAGAATTTATGGGCGTATTTCTTATCAAAGTCATCATAATCTACTTCGATTTTTCTACCATTTATTTTTTTCTTTGCTATTAAAATTCTTGAAAAAATCCTATTTTCTAGAAGCCACAGACACATTCCTTTTTCCACTTGGTCTAAATATCCATTGGATTTAACTTCAATACCCACTACATCAAATCCATTTTGTATCTTCTTAAATGCTATAAAATCTGGGAATCCCGTCCCAAGAACCATCACTTTTTTGAAGGGATTATACTTTCTTTTTGCAGGAACTATCTTGGATAAACCTTCTTTATCTTTTTCCACTGTATTCATCCACTTATCAACAATCCATCCTAAATTTGTTAAATCTTCCCTAACTTTTGCTTCAAATCTTAAACCAGCTTGCTTATTCTTTTTTCCTTGTTTTCTGAAGTCTATCTCTTTTTTTTCCATAAAAGATAAAAGAATTAATGAATTAAAAATTATTCTATATACTAGAACATATATTTTATAAAATATATATTAAAATTCAATTATTGATTACCCAAGTTTCGAGAATAATAAAAATAATTGCAATTATTGAGATAATTCCCGGAATTGCAGAAACCACCGGATGGTTTACTTGAACAAATGGCAAACTTAAAACTCCAGAAATAATTGCAAGAGCACCTATTACTAAAGAGGTAATGTCGTTCACAGGTTCTCCAGTATTCGAATTAAAAAGTTTTTTTGGTTGAGATTGAATGATAAAACCTACTCCAAGAATTGTTAAAAGTAAAAATCCAGAATAATGGTCTATTGAAAAATTGAAGAAACTTTTCAAAATTAATTGTGAAAAACCCACAATCGAAACAATTGCTAAAACACTTCCGAAGGTAAATACCCTCATTGACTTCTTCTCTTTCTTTCTAAGTTCTTTCTTTTTCACGCTCTTTTTTTGTGCCATTAATTAGAACAAACTAAAATAAGTTTATATTATTTTTTATTGAAGTAAAACCCAATTATTCCAAGAATAAAAAGCAATGCCCCGAGAAAGTTTGATGATGCTGCATTTGAACTAATTACATTGCCTGTTAAAGAAGGTGTTGCAAAAAATAATCCTGCGATTGCAAAACCTATAAAAACTGAGGACACAACTTTATTTTCTAGAGAGGTTCCTTCCGATGAATCTTCTATTCCGGCATTTCTCAATGCTCTAACGTATGTTCCATAGTCCTCTTGCAGTTCCTCTGTCCAGCCATATCTTTTTTTTATTTCTCCTAATAACTTAATCCCTAGTTTCTCAAATAATTTTTCTGAAGAATCGATGTTCGAAATTTTATTTCCCCCATCTTTTAATCCAGAAATTGCACGAAATAAGAGTTCATTTGCTTTCCTCCACTCTTTACTAAACTTTTCTGAATTCTCCAAGACTTCTCTTGCTTTACTCACTTCGCCCTTGGCTTTCTCATGAAGCTTGTATAAATAATTAACTGAATCCTTAACGTATTTGTCCTTGCTATTTTTGAAATAATCTCTTAAATCCCCAACCCAAGTTGAATTGAATCTTGTTATCCGATGTTCTCCTTCTTTTTCTAAATATTCCAATAAATTCACTGTTCCTTGTTTCATAGGGGGACTGTCTAGAAATCTTTTTAATCTCAAATAAGGAGGACTACTTTCATTATAAAGATTCATTAGTTTCTCTCTGTCAGCATTTTCCATCTTAACTTACAGATCTCTCGCCTGAAGAGTTCTTCTCTTGTTTGCCTTTGCTCTTTCTATCGCCTCAACTAAAATATCTTCTACTTTTCTTTCCAATGCCATTTCAACCTCATCGGCAACCGAAGAAACTGCATCTTCTTTATCAAGTTCCTTAACAACTTTTCTTATGTTAGATTTTATGATAAGGGCCATTAGATAATTTGTTAAAAAAAGTTTATAAATTTTGGGAATTAATACATTTTATGTTAAAAGAGGTTTTTGTAAATTTAGATTGGATTCTATTTTTTCATTTTGTTGGAATAATAATTGGTCTTGGGGCTGTTACTGTAATTGATGTTATGGGTTTTTTCTCAAGAAGAAGTAAGAAAAAAACTCAAGATACCATCGCTGCGCATCACACAACAAAACCTTTGATTTGGATTGGAACAATTATAATCTTGATAACTTGGGCAATAATGACCTATGGAATGAAACTAGAGGGGCCATACTTGATTAAAGGAATCCTTTTGGCAGTAATGATTGTTAATGGAAGTGTTTTGAGTTTCCATATTTCTCCAAGACTAGATAAATTAATTGGGAAAAAAGTTTTGTTGCCAAAATCCTTGCAAATAAAGATTGGAGCAAGTTTGATAATTAGTTTTATTTCTTGGTGGCTTTTTGTTATTTTGACTGTTTGGATGATTTAATCATTTTGCCAATGCAACCATAACCCCTCCTGCCACTATCAAAGCTGCACCAACCCAAGTTTGCCAAGAAGATTTTTCTCCTAGAAATAAAAAGGCTAAGAAAAGTGCAAAGACTACACTTAACCTATCAATTGGAACAATTTGTGAAACTTTTGCGCCTTTAAGTGCGACAAAATAAAAAAGCCAAGAGAGCGCTCCTGCTATTCCTGAAAGAACAATGTAAAAAACTGCTTTGTTATTTATTAAAATGGTTTTAAAATTTGATAATTTTCCTGTGATTAAAACTACAACTATCAGAAAAACTGCCATTACCACTGCACGAATTGCAGTCGCTGTGTTTGTATCTATTCCCTGTAATCCTACTTTCCCAAAAATAGCTACTAGGGCTGCAAAAAGAGCAGATAATAAAGCGTAAATTAACCAAGACATTATTTTTATAAGAGAAAGAGATTTTTAAATTTTGGTAAATAAGAGATTTAAAAGAGATCTTTGTTGTTTTTTATATTAAAATTGCTGCTGCTTTTTTTGTAGTGTTTAAGATAATCTTCTCTAGAGAATCCTCCTTCCATCATAGGGATATCACAATCGTACCTATAATAAATTGAATTTCTAATTTTCTTTGCTCCAAAAATATTTAGGTCTTTATTATAATTTCCTTTCTTTAGAGAACTGGAGATTAATTCCACAACTTCAATCTGTTTTCCTTCTTTAATCAAAGAAAAAGGAAAATAAATTGTGCAGGCCTTAAACTGATTCAACTTTTTTTTGTTTCTAACTTCAAAAGATTCCTCCTTAGATAATTTCCAACTAAGACCATAGTTCATAACTATTTCCTCCAAGAGAAATTTTATCAAAGTTGAATCTTCTTCACATTCTCCAGTGATAAAAATTTTCCATCCTGAAAGAGGATAGATTGTTTTTGAAGGTTTTATGAAATATCTTTCAAAATCTTTTTTTGATATATTTACTGTCATTAATTCAAAGAAGATTTTGAATTTATAAGCCTTATTATGATTTCTTCTTCACTTCTTTCTTTAATTCTTTATAATTCTCAGGTTTCATTAAAGGGAAAATAACTGTTTCTCGAATAGGTTTATCCATCAAGTAACTAAATAATCTTTCTGAAACTCCAAACCCGCAAGTTGGAGGCATTCCATATTTCAAGGCCTCAACAAAATCTTTATCGTGATCCATGCTTTCTTCATCACCTGCAAGTTTTTGCTTCATTTGTTCTTTGAATCTTTCTTCTTGATCAATAGGGTCATTTAATTCCGAATAACCATTTCCTAATTCAGAACCTCCAATTATAATTTGGAATTGCTGAACCTTTCTAAGATCTTCTTCCATTCTCTTTGCTAAGGGCGCAAGTTCAACTGGTTGACCCGTTAGAAACCCTGGACCAGATAATTTCTTTCTACAATATTTCCAAAGCAAATCAACCATCCGCCATTTATCAACATCTGGATCAAAATCAATTTTCAATTCTTTAAGTGATTTCATAATCTCTTTTTTGCCAGCTTTGTAAATATTCACCTTTGTGTACTTCTCAATAATAGATTCGTAATCGTAAATATCCCATTTCTTTCCCAAATCAAATTCGTAACCATGTGATTTGAATTTTGTTTTTCCAAAAACTTCTTTTGCGATTTTTTTATACATTTCTTCCACTAATTCCATTCCCATTTTGTAATTTGCATATCCCCAATAGAATTCCATTTGGGTATAGTCTTGTAAGTGCTCCATATCCATCCCTTCATTTCTAAATTGCCTTCCTATTTCAAAGGTCTTTTCGAAACCTGCAACCATTAATTTCTTTTGCCATAATTCTCCCATTGAAATTCTTAAATAAACATCTAAATCTAAAGCATTATGATGGGTTGCAAATGGCGTCGCTGCTGCTCCTCCAGCAGAAGTTTCAAGAACAGGAGTCTCTACTTCAATAAACCCTTTTTTCAAAAGAAATTCCCTAATAACATTCCAGAATTTCGCCTTTTTCAAAAACATTTCTTTAACCTCATCATTTGTAAGAATATCCAAATATCTTTTTCTTAATCTTTCTTCTTCATCTTTCAAACCATGATACTTTTCGGGAAGAGGAAGAATAGATTTTGTTAACAAACGGATTTCATCAACTAAAATTGATAATTCCTTAGTTTTAGTTTTGAATATCTTCCCTGAAATGTAAACAAAATCTCCTGCATCAATATATTTTTTTGATATTTTTCTCATCTCATCTGGAGTTTCTCCTTCTTGTAAAACAATTTGTATTTCGCCTGTCCCATCTTTTAGTTTTCCAAATGCGATTTTTCCTAATTCACGCTTTGACATTAATCTTCCGGCTGTCTGAACTTTAGAACCAATTTTTAATTTCAAACATTCAGAACAAGTTTGTTTTTTATTTGAGATTGCGGGATAAGGATTTATCTCTAAATCTTTCAATTCTTTCAATTTTCTTTTTCTTTCATTAATTATTTGTTCTTCTCTTCCCATCTTAAAAAAAGCGAATGATAGTTTATATTATTTTTTATTGATTACTTTTCTTTCTCCAAGCCATTTATCCAATTCCTGGTTCAAGAGATAATCTGCGATTTTTTGAAAAGGGTCTTTCCTTTTAACATGCTGGTAAACAATTTTATCAAAGTGCTCTTGCAATTCTTGAACCCTCAAAAAAAGTTTCAAAAGTAATTTATTCCTAACACGGTATTTTCCTAAAAGTTGATTTACAATTAATTCAGAATCTAAAAAACAAGTTATTTCTTTATCTTCATAGTCCTGAGAAACTATTTCCAAAGCCCTTATGAGAGCGGCGTATTCTGCAACATTGTTTGTCACATTTCCTTTAACTCGCGCTGCGATTTTTTCTATTATTCTTCCATCTCGCCTTATTACTATTCCTATGGCTCCTGGACCAGGATTTCCTCTAGCACCCCCATCAGTGTTTATTACAATCATTTTATATGTGTAGAATTTTAAATGATTTTAATCCTTGAAAACGTTCTTGTTTCTCTTCCACTTTCCTAATTTGGGAGTGCCTCGGACCTTTCTTACATACTTCAATCATTTTCCTAACTTCATCAGGATTTCCTTCTAAGAAAACTTCAACTCGTCCATCTTCCAGATTCCTTATGAATCCTTTAACATTGTTTCTCTCTGCGTTTTCTTTTATAAATCCTCTAAAAAACACTCCTTGCACGGTTCCAGAAATGTAAAGCCTAACAGATTTCTTCATAACCCAAGGTAGAAATTCAAATTTATTAAAGGTTTTGGAGCTAGATTTCTCTCCTATCTAACTCATTATTCACAATAGCCACAGTTTGAGAGGCAAAATACATCTTTGGGCCTACAGAAATAAGATTCAGCTCTTTCTTCAAACGTTTCATTTCCTTCTTTGGAAGACCTTCTTGATCTCCCAATACAAAAACACAATCTTCAGGAATTTCTGCTTCCCTTATATCTTGGCCTTTCTTATCTAAGATGAAGATTTCATTTCCTTCGTCAATTAATTCTTCTATAACATGAAGAAAGCTCTTTTTTTCTACAGAGCAACCCGACATTACTTCGTACTTTTCGCCTTCACGATATTTGTAAAGTATTTTTTTGATTAATGTTCCAACATCTTTTTTAGAGATTTGTAATTCGGGATTTACTTGGATTTCTATATGTTTTGGAGGATCTGGCATTCCATAGAATATAAAATGAAACTTCACATCTTTTCTAACTCCATGACTCAAAAAGATTCCCTGAATAAAACTATGAATAGCAATATCCATTCTTCCGGCTTGCATCAAAGAATTTTGAGATAAAGCTTTTCCAGAGGTAACTGCATTTGCTGAGAAGT
This sequence comes from Nanobdellota archaeon, assembly GCA_020430505.1. GTDB lineage: Archaea > Nanobdellota > Nanobdellia > Pacearchaeales > GW2011-AR1 > EX4484-71. The sequence goes on from JAGQJT010000009.1 coordinate 25,564, forward strand.
ACACAAAATGTTTCATATTTTTGAATATACAAAAGCTTTTATAATATTTTTTATTGAAATAATTATGGAAAGTAAGAAATCTTTGATAAAAAACTTTTTAGATACATACACCAACCATATAAAAAGATTAGGAGACTATCACCTTTCTGCAGAAGATGATGGATCTGGAAACCTTCTAGCAAGAATTCAATCAGAAAAAGAACCTTCAGAATGCTTAAAAGAAAAAATAGAAAATGAAGTTTTACCAAAAAAATATGAAGGGTTGAAAGTACAAATAGGATATATAAGCTTTCTACAATTTGGCTAAATTAAACCTTTCAAAGGTTGCATAACAAATTTTGCCTTTGCGTATATTTCCTTTCCATCAATTATCTCATACATTCCAACAAATTTGTCTTCTGAAAAAACGGAAACAATTTCTCCTTTTTCAAACTTTTTCTTTGAAATTAAATCTTCTTTGTGAATAGGTTTTCCTGTAAAAATCTGGTTTAATCTCTTTGATTCTATTTTTACTTCTGGGTAAACTTCTTTTACAATCTCTGCAGGAATTATCATCTTTTCTAAAGGTTTCGAGTTCCCTTTTTCGTGCTCTTCTACAGCCTTCTCGAAATCATAAAGATTTACTATTGAATCTTCCTTGAAAATTCCAGCCCTTGTTCTTCTTAACTCAAGCATATGCGCGCCAATGCCTAGTTCTTTCCCCAAATCATCAATTAATTTTCTTATGTAAGTTCCGCCTTGAACTTCTGCTCTGAAGAGAAAATCCTTGGGATTTTCGGAATCTTGTTCTAAAATTTCAAAAGCACGAATTGTTCTTGGACGGTCTTGACGTTTTACTCTAGACCTAACAGGAGGTTTTTGAATGATTGTTCCTAAAAATTTTTTTCTAATTACCTCTTCAATTTTATTCTTTTCTATTGATTCATGAAACCTCGCAATTCCCACATATTCTTTGTCTTCTCCCAGAAAGTATCCCGTTAATTTGCAAGCCCTGTTTAATGCAATTGGTAAAACTCCTGTAACTTTAGGATCTAAAGTTCCAAAATGAGAAGTTTTTCTTAACTTCAATTTTTTTCTAACAAAATCAGAAACTGTGAAAGAGGTGGGTCCACTAGGTTTGTCTATATTTATTATTCCAAATTCTAGAAGTTTGTTTATTGAAGGACTCATTTTAATTTAAAATAAATAGCTAAAACTCCATTTTCTTTAATTTCTTCACTAGCATAATATGGAAAAGAATTTACAAATTCTTCTTTTTTAACTGCTTTTGTTGCCCAAAGGGTAATATCTGTTTTATCAAACATTTCTTCAAAGTTTTCAAACTTCTTCAAATCAGTTACTACCGTCTTTAATTCTTCATTATCTTCTCTTGAAACAAAAATTATTTCATCCCCCACATTTATTCTTTGTCTTTTGGAATCATTTAACCTTCCTTCAATTTTCTTTAATCCTTTTTTTACTCTATCAAAAGGATCCTTGTTAAGATGCATTAAATGACTCATTTAAACTCTCCCTTCAACCATTTTTTTCTCTCCTTTTCTGGAAATCTTTCTATTGAATATCTTAATGTCGTTCTTGGCAAATCTTTGTAATGCTCTCTTAAGAATTTTTTTAAAACACTTTCATCTTTTTTTCCTACTTCTCTTAACATCCACCCCACTGCTTTATGAATTAAATCATGCTTGTCTTTGAGTAACAATTCAGAGATTGCAAGAGTATCCTCAAACTCCCCATTATCAATAAATGCCATAGTTGAGATTATTGCGATTCTCTTTTCCCAAAGATTTTCTGAATGAACTAAAGTATAAAGTATTTTCTTATTCTTATCTAATAAAAAATTACCCATAATTTTTGGGCAAGTCACATCTACCAAATCCCAATTATTTATGTTTTTTGCATTATTCAGATAAAAATTAAAGATTTCTTCACGGTCTTTTTCATTTGCTTTTTTGTATTTATTCACAAGAATAACTAAACCAGTCATCCTGTATTCATGAATTTTGTTTTTCAATAATTCTTGTATTTTTGGCAAACTCAAATTAAGATAATCTTTTGCAATAGCTCTTTGTTCGGGCATTGTTAATCCAATGAATTTATCTCCTTCTCCATACTCTCCTTTTCCAGTTTTGAAAAATCTTTGGTACAGTTTAGCCTTCTCTGGACTTGCAAGTTTATTCAGATCTTTCTTTAATTGCTCTAGCATAATTTTTTATATTAAAAATTATATAAAAATA